>JAJCZP010000042.1 GCA_029262315.1 Deltaproteobacteria bacterium
CGACACGGTGTCGTCGCCCTCGTTCGGTACGTACACGTGGGTGCCGGCTGGATGAACGCTAATACCGAAGGGCCGCGTCCCCACGGGAATCGTCGCGACCGCCGTATCACTGGCCGTGTCGATGACCGACAGCGTCCCCCCATCGGTGTTCGGGACGTAGGCGAACGGCCCCGCGTACGCAGGCCTGATCGACACGAGCACGACCGTCATCGCGAGCAACACAACTCGTACGGCGGACGCCCTGGCACACCATGATCCACCACCGCCGTTCGCGTCCGACGGCTCGCCTACCCACTCGATTCGCACCGCTCGCATCGCAGTGCTCCAGCGCAGGAGTCATGCCACGCGAAGGGCCGTAAAATCCACGCGTGTGAACCACACCCACCTCGCAGTCGTGCAACAGTATGCGAGCGCGCACTCGTGCAACGAGACTTGCATGCATGCTTCGCATACGCGCACGCATGTCACGCACACGCGCGCCGACGCGCTCGCCCAGTCCAGGCATAGCGTACAGCAGACGCCAGCTCCGCACTCCGGAAACCCGCCACCACCGCCCCGAGAACAGAACGCGCCGAAATACTACGCGGCGACGACCTTCGCCGCGGCCACCACACTCACCGGCACGCCGTTCAGAATGGATTGCCCGATGATCGGCTCGACGAGACGGTCGTCGGTCCAGTCGTTGGCGGACACGCCGGCATGCTCGCCTGCCACCCGTTGCCACGGCGCGCTCGCACCGTGGCCCCAGCCATGCGGCAGACTGACCACGCCCGGCCGCATCTCGTCGCTCACCACGACTTCGACGCGACCCGTGTGCGTCCGACTCTCGAGCACCGCCGTGTCACCATCGGCCAAACCACGCTCGCGCGCATCGTCTGGATGGATGTGGAGCCGGCAACGCACCTTCCCAGACACGAGCGCCGGCACATTGTGCCCCCACGAATTGATCGATCGGAGTTCACGGCGCCCGATGAGCACGAGCGCACCATTCGTGGGACGGGCCATGTCCTGATCGAGATGATCGAACGCCCGCAGGAAGATGTCGTCATCGAGATGAATGCGCTGGTCCTGGTGATGGACACGATGCGTGTGGCCGGGCTGCAGCGCCCCGAGATCGATCCCATGGGGCGTCGCCCGCAGCTTCTTCATGTTGAGCCCCTGCGAGAACGGCAGAAACTTGTCGCCGTAGGGGCCCAAACGCAGCACCAGATCGGCAAACCCAGTCGGCGTCCATCGGAGTCCGACCGGTGCCATCCATTTCAGCATCCAGTCGAGCCACGGCTCTCCCGTGGGCCCGCCGCCGAATCGACGGGTGAGCTCGAGCAGAATCTCCCAATCCGCCAATTCGTCGGGCTTCTTCTCAACGACCGGAGGCGACCAGCGTGCGACGTTCCGAACCGCGAGCGCGCTGAACAGGAGATCGACGTGGTCGTCGGCCAGCCCCCAGCACGGGGGCAAGACCAGGTCCGCGTGCCGCGTCGTCTCGTTCAGATAGATGTCGATCGAGATCATGAACTCGAGGCCATCCAAGGCGCGATCGAGCCGCTTGCCGTTCGGCACCGAGAGCACCGGATTGCCGGCAAGCGTGATCAGCGCCCGCACCTGCCCATCGCCCGGCGTCTCGATCTCTTCTGCCAACGCTGGCGACGGCAGGTCGCCAAGGGTCTCGGGAAGCCCGCCAACGCGACTGGTCCAGCGCGCATGGCCCTCCAGACCCGATCGGCGCGCGAGTTCGTCGAGCGGAAACGGCGACGTCGGAAACATCGGGCCGCCGGCAACGCCAAGCCGTCCAGCCACGATATTGAGCAGGTCCGTCGCGTAGCTCGCCAGGGTCGCGTGCGGTCCGGTGCACACCCCCATGCGCGAGTACGCCACCGCGCTCTTGGCCTCCGCGAACGCGAGGGCCACGCGTTCGATGGTCGCCGCCGCGACCCCCGTGTACTCCGCCACGCGTTCGAGTGTCAGGGCGCCGAGTCGTCGCTCGATCTCGGCCCAGCCCCGCACATGCGCGTCGAGAAACGCGCGGTCGATGCGCCCATGCCGCACCAGCACACCGACCATCGCGAGCTGCAAGGCCGCATCGGTACCGGGACGAATCGAAACATGCTCGTCGGCGAGCCGCGCCGTCTCGCTCCGGCGCGGATCTACGACGACGAGCGTCCCGCCACGCTTCTGCATGGCGCGGAGACGCCCGCGGACGTTCGGCGCCGTCATAACGCTCCCGTTCGAGACGACGGGGTTGGCGCCAATGCAGAGGAAATAGTCGGTCCGGTCGAGATCGGGCACAGGGATGGTCGAAGCCGAGCCGTAGAGGTAGAGCGACGTCACCAGGCGCGGGTTGGCGTCCTGCGAACCCGAGCTGAAGCGATTGCGCGTGCCGAGCGCCTTGGTGAGCGACCCGATCATGAGCAGCGCACCGTGATCGTTGCCGGTGGGGTTCCCCCAATAGAAACCAATCGCATCGTTTCCATCGCGGCGGCGAATCGCATTGAGCCGTGTCTCGGCGAGCGCGAACGCGTCCTCCCAGGAGATCGGATCGAAGCTGCCTTGCGCGTTCCGCCGCATAGGCTGACGCAGCCGATCGGGATCGTGATGGATGTCGGCCATCGCGATGCCCTTCGGACACGCGTAGCCACGGGACAGCACATCGTCCTCATCGGGACGGACCGCGAGGATGCGATCGCCCTCGACCTCGAACGTCAGCCCGCACATGGCCTCACAGAGCGTGCAGGTGCGATGAACGGTGTTCATGCAGCGCGGTCGAGCGCGGTCACCTTGATCTCAACCTTGTACCGTGGATCGACCAGGGCCGTAACGCCGACAAGTGTGCACGGGGGCGGTGTGTCCCCGAAGATCTCGCGCGAAACGAGATTGAACGCTTCGAGCGCAGCCGGAATGTCCCCCACCGCGAAGACGACCTGCTCCACGGTATCCACAAGCGTCACACTGTAGTGATCGAGAATGCCCTGGATGTTGCGATACGCCAGGCGCATCTGCGCCTCGATCCCCTCTGGCACGCTCATGTCCGGCTCGAACCCGGTCATGCCGGACACATGAATCAGCCCGGGAGTGCGCGAGGCGAGCGCAAACCCGAGCGTGCCACCGAAAGGATCATGATACTCGACTCGACCTGCCGCCATCGGAAACCTCCTTTGGAAACCTGCGGACCCGCAACGTGCGCGTCGACGAACAGGTAGCACCGCCCCCATGGTGCGTCGAGAGGCTACGCCTTCGATCCAGAGGGCCTGCGCCGAGCACGCAAATTGTGCTAAGGACGAGCCCATGAGCGTGGACATCCGCACCCGGTCGCGCAACGATCGCGGCACGGTCGAGTTCTGCGAGTTTCACGAGCACGCGCTGCCCGCCCGCATAGCGGAACATGGGCAGCTGGCGGCCGCCGCCGTGTCCGCGTACCGCCTGCGCCCGCTCACCCTCCAAGTCGGCGAGCACGCGTACACCTACCGCGCACATGAGGGCCGACTCGAGGTGCAGCCGGGCGATCGCGGCGACGGCGCCCTTGCCTTCATGGAGCCGGCCGTCTTCTCCGACTTCGCCCAGGAAATCCGGAGCGCTGTCTCGCTGATGATCGGATCGGATGCCGAGATGCGCCGCGGGAAGATCACCGACCTGGTCAACTGGGAGCCTACCCTGCGGGCGCTCTTCGACGGACGCCCCGCCTACCTGCCGGGCGCGGTGCGGCTTGCCGACGCCGATGGGCCGCTCGACCTTGCGCGCCGATTCACCCTCGATGACGACCCGGCCGCCATGGCCGCGTTCCTCGAGGCCGCGGGGTTTCTCCATATCGCCGGCGTGTACTCCCCCGCGGAGATGGCAGAACTGTCCGCCGAGATGGACACGTGGTTTCCCCGCATGGAGCAGGACGACGAGCGTTCCTGGTGGGCGCGGCTGGAGTCAGGCGAGCAACGTTGCGTGCGTGTCACCAACATCGGACAAGCCGACGTGCGCTTTCCGTTGAACGGCGACCCTCGTATCCATCGCATCGCCGCGCTCCCGGGCGACGGCCACACGGGCGAACTCCTCGATCTCCTCGTCAAGCCCGTCGGCGTCGTCGAGGGCATCTCGGATCCGCCCTGGCACAAGGACTGCTCACTCGGCCTCCACGGGTATCGCTGCTGCTCGCTGACCATCGGCGTCTCGGTCACTGCCGCCGACGTCACGCACGGCCGGCTCGGCGTCGTCGCCGGCTCCCACCGCGCCTCGATTCCCCTGATGGGTCTTCCGAAATCGCTGGACCTCCCCCAGGTGTGGCTCGACACCGCACCCGGCGATGTCACGGTGCACCTGAGCTGCACGCTCCACATGGCAGCCCCACCGAAGACCACCGAGCGCCGTGTCGCCTACATGGGCTACCCGCTCCCGGGCCTACCCACGCGCGAGGCCGGCATCAAACGCATCCGCGATCGCGCCGGACGCCAAACCTTCGCCCCCAAGCACCCGTCCTGAGACCCACAGCGGAGCCACGTGCCAGGGGTGCTGGCGGGCGCGCGCCCTTCGTCGTAAAGCAATGTCATCCCCGGGGTCGGAGGTTTTCTGGGCGGCGGTCTCGATAGTCTTCTAGGCATCGCAGTGGCACTGCTCCTGAGCCTGGCGCTCGGACGGGCTGCGGCGCGTGCCGGTATCCCGCGCGTCAGCGTCTACCTGCTCGTCGGCCTCGCACTCGGACCACATGCGCTGTTGGCATGGCTCGACGCCGACGGACTCGCGGGCCAGTGGCTGCTCGGCCCGGCGAGCGAGGCCCCACTGGCGGTCGTCGAACGGCTCGCGATCGGGTTCATCCTCTTCGAGATCGGCGGCGCGTTCCGCTTCGTCGACTTCCGGCGGGCAGGCGCCGGCGTGGCGGTGCTCGCGGCGACTGAGATCCTCTGCACCACGATCCTGGTCGCGCTTGCGGTGTTCCTCGGCACCGGAGATTGGCGCCTCGCCTGCATCGCCCCCGCGCTCGCGATTTCCAGCGCGCCGAGTGCGACCCTGGTAACGCTTCGCGAGCTCGAAGCCGAAGGTCCAACGTCGCGCGGGCTCATCCTCTGTGTCGGGCAGAACAATTTGGCGGCCCTGCTGGCGTTTCCCCTTCTGCTCACCCTCGCCTACGGCGTGGGCGATCCGGGCACCGCAACGCTGCTCGCGATCGCGGCCCTCTGCGGAGGGGCGACGCTCGGGCTCCTCGCCGCGATCTCGCTCGAGGCCATCACCGGACGACGCGAGCTCGTGCTGCTGGGGATCCTGCTCGTGCTGGTCATTCTCGGCGGCATCGACTGGCTCGGCCCCCAGGTTACCGGCCTCGGCATGCTCGGCTGCTTCGGTGCGGGCATCGCCTTGGCCAACAGCTCACCGCACGCCGAGCACGTGTTCCGCTACGTCGAGAATACGGTCTATCCGCTCTACGTGCTCTTCTTCATCGGCGCAGGCCGCGATCTCGAGATCGAAGCGATCGGCGGCGTCGGCATCCTCGGCGTCCTGTTCATCGGTGGACGCGCGCTCGGCAAACTCGGAGGAACCTTCCTGGGTCTACGTTTCGCGGGCTTCGGCGAGCAGCTACCACGGTACCTGGGTGCCGGGTTGCTGTGTCAGGCAGGCGTTGCGCTCGGCCTGGTGAGCGCGCTCGAAGCCGCGACAGGGGCCGCGACCCACGAACTCCGACAGGTCGTCATCGCCTCGGTCGTCGTCTTCGAGCTGTGTGGCCCGTGGCTGGTCCGCGCGACGGCGGTCGGGGCCGGCGAAGTGAAATTCGCGAATTTGCTGCCACACAGCGAGGCGAGAGGCCTCGAAGCCGTCCGCTGGGTCCTGATCGAGATCCGCCGAAACCTCGGCCTGCTACGGACCAAGGAACATCCCGGGGGCGAGCTTGGCGTGGCCCACGCCATGCGCCGCCGACCGTCGACGATCGACGACGCGACGCCGTTCGAGCGCGTGCTCAAGACCCTGAGCGAAAGCGCCAACGAGCAATTGCCGGTGGTGGACGCGAAGGGCACCTTCCGTGGCGTCATCTCCTACGGTGAGGTCAAGAACACCCTCTACGAGCCAACGCTCCGTGACCTCGTCGTCGCCGGAGATCTCACCTCGCCCATCGACGATCCGCTGGCGCCCGACGACTCACTCGCGACCGCCCTCGAACGGATGGACCGCCACCACATGCACTCGTGGCCGGTCGTGTCCGACGGCCGCCTCGTCGGCATGGTGCAGCGCTCGGACCTCTACTCGCTGCTCCGCCGCGGCGCGCCCCCGCGTCGACACTAGCGGCGGGCCCCCGCGTCGACACTAGCGGCAGGCTCTCGCGTCGACACTAGCGGCAGGCTCTCGGCGCCGCCGAGCCTCAGCGGGCGTTCAGATCTCGGGTGCCCTGCGACTTGCCGTTGATGAGGATCTCGACCGTGTAATCGCCGGCCGGCCAGCGCCCATCTGGCGGCGCCGCCTCGAACGCCGTCGCCGTCGTCCCTTGCAACGTCACGGGCTCGCTCGACTCCGAAACCACGTTGCCATCAGGGCCTGTCCAGCGCGCCTGCATGGTGAGGTCGTCGGCCGCCCCCTCGAGAGTCACCGACACCACAAAGGCATCGGTCGCCCAGAAGAGATTGGTCCGCGCGCTCTCTTCAATGGTGCCGTCCGCGGCCAGGCTCCGACCGACGACGATCTCTTTGACCTCGACACCAGCCGGCGCCGACGGCTGGGCGCACCCGATCACAACAGCGAGCAGCAGGACCGCACCGATCGATCGACATCGCTCGCGATTCGGCGCGGGCCCCACCATCGAACGCCCCCTCCGATGCCGTCGCGAACGCACGCTACTCGATCACCGGAATCGTCGCGGCAAGCTCGTAGCGGAGAATCGCATCCATCTTGTTCTCCATCTGATAGAAGCGTGCCACCTTCTTCCCTGGAAGCGCCGCGGCGATGGGTTTCAGATGCCGCCTACGTACCTCGACACGATCACGCTCGATGGTCAGGTAACTCTCGACGATCGCCATTGCCTTCTCGTCGCTGAGCGCCGTGAAGCTCCCCGTGTAGTCTTCGATCACCTCGAGTAGGCGCGTGTGTACCGCGGTGAGATCGGCCTGGTACGAATCGTACACGGGCCAGAACGCGGCGGCCTCCGCGTCATCGAGATTCAGATTCACTGCCACGAACGCCTTCTTGTTGGCCTGGATGGTGCCGCGAAGGATCTCGAGATTGGCGTCGTCGCTCTCGCCAGCTCCGAGTGGAGCGGCCAGTGCACAGCCCAACACCAACGCGATCGCCAACGCTCTTCGTAGGATCCACATGATCGTTCCCCCTATTTGGAGACGCGGGTGATCTTCGAGCCCTGAATGCCGAGCCCGGCCATCACGCCCTTCTGGTCGAAGATGAAGGCGTAGATGCCTTTGCGAATGGTCTCGCTCGTCAAGTTCTTTCCCATGCCCTTGTCGACGATCACGATGCTCGGACCAACGCCGATCTCGAAACCCATGCTGTCCTCGAAATGCGCGAGGGTCTCATCGTCCATGAAGAACAGCGCATAGCCGAAGGCCTGCACGCCGACCTGCAACCCGTAGGAGGCAGCCACGGAGTTGTAGTATCCGATGCTCCTCCCCCCCTTGCGGAGCACCCCTTCTCCCAATTGCCCGCCGAACATGAAGCCCGCCTTGACGATGTTCGGGAACACCAGGATTCCCCGCGCCTGCTTGCCGAGCAGCCGGGCCGCCTGATTCCCCTCGTAGAGCTTCTCCAGCGCGGCCACACCATCCCGATCGAGCTCCGCGGCCGATGCCGCCCACGCCGGACCAGTTACCGTCACCGACAGTGCCAACGCGATCAAACCCGCTGCGAGTCGCCTCATGGCCTCCACCTTCGGGCGCCTTCACGCACCCAGCCGTCGATCGAAACGCACCACGCGATATACCGGCAACGCATGCCAGCCCCCATTCTCCGAGCCACGAAATCCGAGTCAACGACCCAGCCCGGACAACCAATTCTCGGCTTCTACTCGATCTCGTACTGGGATGCCAGAACGAGAGTGGCTTGATCACCCCAATCCGGCTCCGCTAGAGTCGGCTCGCGCATTGCGCGGGACGGTTCGCGGCCGAGTGACTCGGCCGACCGTGTCCCCTACCGCATCATGTGGCTCGGCGCTCGACATTTCGATCAGGCACGCCACCTGCGCGTGCACTTACTGCTTCCCGCCGCGTGCCTGCTGCTGGCACTCGGCGGACGACTGGCAACGCCCGTCTCCGGCCCGCTCCCCGTACGACGTGTCATCCTGGTGTCGGTGGACACGCTCCGCGCCGACCGACTCGGCGCGTACGGGTATCCGCGACCGACATCGCCCATCCTCGATCGCTTCGCGTCGGAGGGCACTCGGTTCGCGACCTGCATCGCCGCGTCGCCGTGGACGCTCCCCTCCCACATCTCGATGCTCACGGGTCTCTACCCGACGCACCACGGCGCCCTCCATGTGCGGCAGCCGCTCCGCACCGGAGTGCGACTCGTGAGCGAAGAGCTCGCCGGCCACGGGTTCCGGACAGCCGCGATCGTGGCCAGCGACCTGGTGCTTCCCAACGAAGGGAGCCGGCGCGGATTCGAGCACTACCAAGAGTTCCCCTGGCGCGACTTGGCCGCCACGTCCGGACCCTCGATCCTGAACACGGGCGCCGAGGTCACCGCCGCCGCAACAACCTGGCTCGAGCACCTGACGGCCGACGACTCGTTCTTCCTCTTTCTTCACTACTACGACGTCCACAGCGACTACTCTCCGGAGCCACGCTTCCGAACGCTCCTCGGGGCGGATGCCGACCTCGAGCCGGGCTCGAGCACTTTCCTCATCGCGCACCGGGACGACGGCGCCCTCACCGCGAAGGAACGCCTGCAGACGCAGCGCCTCTACGATGCCGAGATCCGCCAGCTCGACGCGCATCTCGGCACACTCTTCGGCGCCTTGCGGGAGCTCGGCCTCGAAAGCCGCACGTTGGTCGTCGTCACGTCGGATCACGGTGAGGAGTTCCGGGAGCATGGCCGGCTCTTACATGGGCGCGCCCTGTACGAGGAGTCGATGCACGTGCCGCTCATCATGCGGGGTCCGGGAGTCCCCCGAGGGCATGTCGTCACGCAGCTGACCAGCCACGTCGACATCACGCCAACGATTCTCGCGGCCACCGGCACCGGACTCGCCGATCAGCTCGACGGATCCTCACTGCTGCGTTCGCTTACTGCATTCGACGACGAACGACCCGATTTCGTCGTGGGCGGCGCGACCCACCGCGGCGACGTTCGCATGGTGCGCACCGCCCGCTTCAAACTGATTGATCGTCGCGTCGGCAACGACGAGCTCTACGATCTCGAGCTCGATCCGGGCGAGCGCACCAACATTATCGCGCACCAACCTTCCCGCCACGCAGGCTTGGCGCGTCGGTTCGCCCGCAGCGGGGGACAGCTCTCGAACGATCCTGTGGGGCAATTGTCCACGACGGACCGCGAGCGCCTGCGGGCGCTCGGCTATCTCGACTGACCTTTGGGCGACGCGGCACGATCCGCCGCGCACGTGTAGGGGCTGCTGACGGCAACCCCCGTTGCCAGACCCGCCACCGGCTGGCATTGGTCGGCGATGATCACGCCCAAACGGTCGTCACGTCGCCCTGCGGTCTTCATCCTCCTGGCGCTGCTTCCAGGCGCGCTGGCGCTCATCGACCGCTCGGCGGACGCCGGTTCTGCACCCACCGTTCCCGACGCGATCCAGGCCGTCCTGGAGGCACCGCAGCGATCCGCGGCCGATCGGGCCCTCGATGGGGGTCGCCACCCGGGCGAGACGCTGGCGTTCTTCGGCATACGCCCGGGGATGCGCGTGGCCGAACTCGGAGCCGGTGGCGGATACACGAGCGAGCTCCTGGCACGAGTCGTCGGACCGACCGGCGCGGTGTACGGGCACAACAACCCGTTCGTGCTGAAGCGTTTCGCGGAGAAACCCTGGACGGACCGGCTCGCGAAACCCATCATGGGCAACGTCACGCGCTTGGACCGGGAGTTCGACGACCCGTTCCCCACAGAGGTGAAGGATCTCGACGCGGTCCTGATCGTACTCTTCTACCACGACACCGTCTGGCAGGACGTCGATCGTGACGCGATGAACGCGGCGATCTTCGCCGCGCTGAAACCCGGCGGCCTGTACGGCATCGTCGATCATCGCGCCCGCAAGGGAGACGGCATCGACGTCACCAAGTCGCTGCACCGAATCGAGGAAGCCAATGTGCGCGAGGACGTCGAACGCGCAGGCTTCCGATTCGCCGGCGATGCCGACTTCCTCGCCAATCCGGACGACACGCGAGACTGGAACGCGGCGCCGTCGGCAGCGGGAGCGCGACGCGGTACCAGCGATCGCTTCGTCTTGAAGTTCGTGAAGCCGGCCCGCTGAGGCCGAACCGCCCCGACGCGACTCAGAGTCCGGTGAGCACGTCCCCCAGCTCGCCGAGGGTGACCGTCAGCCGCCAACCGACGTAGCCCGTGACGACTACGAGCCCGATTGATGCCACCCACTTGGCAGCCCGCCCGAGATAGGGTGTCCGCCACACCAGGGGCAGCGCAAACGGTCCGAGCACCGTGAACGCCAGCAGCACCAACGCGAGCGGACGATAGTACCATGGGATCCATGCCCCCTGCCCTTGGCCACACTGCCGGCAAAAGCGGTCGCGTGAGTCGATCTCCCACGCACAGTTCCAACAACGGGCGCACAGTTCGTCCTCGGCCATCACACCCCGATTAGAACACGAAGCGTACGGCCCGACGATGGAGGCAACGCGAAAGACCGCTAGCGCGCGGCCGGCGCGGGCACGTCGGGACTCCACACCGCCAGCTCATTGCCCGCCGGGTCGACGAAGTGGGGATCGCTGATGATACGAGGCCACGGTTGACAGGACACGCCGGACACGCCAGAGGCACGACCATGAGCGACGCGGATCCGATCAGACCGTATCGCGACGAGCAGCTGGACGAAGTGGCCGACCTGCTCGCGCTCGCCTATCACGAGAATCCGATCCAGGTCGTCATCTTCGGGGGTGCAGGCGCCGAGGCACTTCGACAGCGACGAGCGCTGTTCGCACTCATGCTCCCCGCACTCCTCACGGGAACGAAGATCGTCGCCGTGCAGAACGACCGGATCGTGGGCTTCGCGCATTGGATCAGCCACCCTGGCTGTCATCCCTCGGACGAAACGCTGGCGGCGGTGGCACCCCCGCTCTTCGCGGCGCTCGACGAGGATGTCATGACGCGCGTCCTCACCTGGCGACAGGCATGGGGGGCACGCGACCCGGATCATCCGCACAGCCACTTCGGGCCGTTCGCGGTCCATCCCGACGCCCAAGGCCGCGGTCTCGGTCGGCGGATGCTCACGCACTACTGCGCGGAACTCGATCGGCGCGACGAACCCGGCTACCTCGAAACCGAGCGCATCGAGAATGTCCGCCTCTACGAGAAGTCAGGCTTCGCTGTCCTCTCGACCCTCGACGTCCTCGGCGTGCAGAGTTGGTTCATGATGCGCCCGAAGACCTAATGCACTTCGCAAACCAGGTCGTGCTCATCGTAGGCGCGTCATCGGGAATGGGACGAGTCGTCGCCACGAAGTTGGCCGCCGAGGGTGCGCGCCTCGTCGTCACCGCCCGAAGCGCCACCAAACTCGAACGCCTCGCGGCCGAGATCACTGCCCGAGGGGGAGAGTGCCTCGCGCTACCTGCCGACGCACTGGATGCAGCCGCCGCCGAACGCGTCGTGGCGACAGCCGTCGCACGCTTCGGCACCATCGACATCGCACTCCTGAACGCCGGCGGCGCACCCGCGATCGACATGCGAACGATGAAGGCCGCCGAGGTCACGTACTACATGCGCACCAACTACGATGTCACCGTGCACTATTTGTTCCCCGTGCTCGCGCACATGAAACGTCGCCGCACAGGTCTGGTGGCACATACCAACTCGCTGGCCGGATTCCTCGGCGTGCCATTGCAGGGGCCCTACTCAGCCGCGAAGGCCGCGACGCGCCTGCTCATCGACACCTGCCGCATCGAGTTCGGAGCGTGGGGGATCCGCTTCGCAACCATCTATCCGGGATTCGTTGCGACGGAGAGCACCCGGGATGACGGCATGCCCGCCCCCATGGAGATCTCCGAAGACCAGGCCGCCGACCATATCCTGTACGCGCTCCGGAAAGAGAAGTCGGACTATCTGTTTCCCTTCTCCATGCGTTGGCTGATTCGCCTCGCGAGGGTCCTTCCCAAGCCGGTCGTGAATCGAATCCTCGCCCGAGAGCTTCCGCCCCTCGACCCGCCAGAGGGCTAGCGTCTAGTCCCAGGCTACTTCCAAAGTGGCGTGCCGGTTTCATCGCGGAGCGCCAGCTGCTCCTCACCGAGCCGCAGCGTAGTGACGAGAATCACCGGCGTGCCGTTCTCGACGATACGCGAGCCAGTCACCACGACCGTGTCTCCCGCTTGAAGCCCGAGACCGTGTCGCTTTCGGTACCGCCGCGGGCCGAGATGCACGGTGATGGTTTCGGTTGCCGTCCGAACGACAGCCTGCTCGCGAATCCGCACCCGCATCCGTCCCCGACCGCGTGGCCCACGACCACTGCCATCGCCGCCACTCCCATCTCCGCCCCCGCCGCCGCGACCGTTGCCAACAGTGTCGCTCTCGCGTCGTCGCCGCCCGCCGCCGCGACCATCGCCACCTCCACCGCCGCGACCGTTGCCAACAGCGTCGCTCTCGCGTCGCCGCCGCCCACCGCCGCTACCATCACCACCTCCACCGCCGCGACCGTTGCCAACGGCACCGCTCTCGCGTTGCCCCCGGCCGCCACCGCTGCCATCGCCGCCGCCGCCACGCCAACGGCCACGCCGCTGGTCGCCACGCGGTTCGTCGCCGGCAGCCCCACCGCTACGCCGGCCACGGCGGTCGCCTTCGGCCAGCACCTCGCCGCTGATGGTCACAATGGTACTGCGGTCGAAGCGGGACGTCTCACGTCCAAGGTCCACGGCATCGCCCACAGCCGCCCGCGACTCCGGTGAGCCAAGCGACGCGGGCGCCGGCTGAGCGGGCTCAGTGGGCGACGCGACCGAGGATGCAACGTCATCGATCGGCGGCGCACTCGCGGGATCGGTGTCCCCGGAGAACGTCCAATAACCGACCAGCAACGCCGAGACCGCAAGCGCGACTACGCCTGCCGTCGAGATTCCACTACGCATTTGTCTCCCTTGAGCTTCGGCGCGCGAACCGGCACCGCGATGGCCGATGCCCCGCGGCATAGCGCGGCGTGCCGTCAGTTGCTACCCGCCCGACACCGGCAGTATAGGTGGGGAAGCCGGTGCCCCGCTCTTCCCACACCGTTCCCCCGTTCGTGCGGGTGCTCTACCTGGTGGCCGTGGCCGTCGGGATGTTCCTCGCGACCCAACCGAGAGCGGCAGCCGCGCTGGCAGGAGCGCAGATAGCACTCTGGTTCGCGGTGGGCCTGCCCGCGGGGCAACTCGTCCGCCAGATTCAGAAGTTCTGGGGCTTCGCCCTTCTGATCGTCGGCTCCTACGCCCTGACGACGGTCGATCCCGCCACCGATGAGTGGACGCAACTCGCGGTTGGCGACTTCACGCTCAGCCTGAATACCAGCGGCGCGGCGACCGGCTTGGTGATGGTGATCCGCATCGTGGCGGTCGTCATCGCATCGCAGGTGGCACGAGCGGGCGACCCGCGGGCCATCGCGCAGGGGCTTCACACTCTGCGGGCACC
>JAJCZP010000043.1 GCA_029262315.1 Deltaproteobacteria bacterium
CGCTCGGTATTGCCGAACATCCCCTCGCGCTCGACCCACGCCGCGGCCGGCAGCACCAGATCGGCAATAGCGGTCGTCGGCGTGGGATAGATGTCGCTGACGACGATGAAGCGGCCGTCACCCGGCGTGCGCTCGAACCGATGAAGATTTGGGAGCGAGACCCAGGGGTTCGTCGTCTGGATCCACATCGCCTTGACGTCGCCCCGCGTCAACGCCCGGAACATGTCGACGGTATGATAACCGGGCTTGGCGGGAATCGTTCCGGGCTCGACACCCCAGATCTTCTCCGCCTTGGCGCGATGCTCTGGCTTCGTCACCAGCATGTCGGCGGGAAGCCGATTCGCGAGTGTGCCGACCTCGCGCACGGTCCCGCACGCCGAGGGTTGTCCGGTGAGGCTGAGCGGGTTGGCGCCGGGACGCGAGATCTTCCCGGTCAGCAGATGGAGATCCGTAATGAGGTTATTCATCCACGTGCCGCGCACATGTTGGTTCACGCCCATGCACCAGAGGCTCACGGTGCCGCGATCGCGCGCACCGTAGATCTCGGCGAGCGCCTCGATCTGTGAAACGGGCACACCGGAAATCTCGCTCACCTTGTCGGGACGATAGTCCTCGAGAAAGCCCCGGAGCTCGTCGAGGGAGGACTCGCGGCCGGCGTCCTTGAACGTGTAGTGCTCGCGCTGCGCCTCGTAACACCCGTAGCCGATCTCGGCTACGTCCTCGATCCCGCGCTGGAACACGACGTTCTCGGCAACAAACGCGTCATCGACATGACCCCGCGCGAGCAACAGGTGCATGATGCCATTGGCCAGTGCGAGATCGGTACCGGGACGGAACTCGACGTACATGTCGGCGTATTTGGTAGTCGCGGTCTGCCGTGTGCCGAGATCGACGATCCGAACCTCCGGCCGTTTGCGCTTGTTCTCGAGGATACGACTGAACAGGACGGGGTGCGTCTCGGCCATGTTGTTGCCCCAGAGCACGAAATCGTCGCCCGCCTCGAGATCCTCGTAGCAGCCCATGGGCTCGTCACTCTGGAACTGCGTCATGAAGCCCATGACCGCGCTCGCCATGCAGAGTCGGGCGTTGGCCTCGAGGTTGTTGCTCCGCATGCCCGCCTTGACCCACTTCAGGGCAGCATAGCCATCGAAAAGCGTCCACTGCCCCGAGCCGTACACGGCCACGGCTTCCGGTCCATCGGAGTCGAGGACCGCGCGATAGCGTTCGGCGATCAGATCGAGCGCCGCGTCCCACGAAATGCGCTCGAAAGCCCCGCTCGCGGTTCGACGCATGGGATGCAGCAGGCGATCCTCGCCGTAGAGCAGGCCCGGAAGATGGTAGCCCTTGACGCAGAGCAGGCCGCGATTCACCGGGCTCGCCTCATCACCGCGCACTGCCAGCACCTTGCCGTCGCGGACACCGACCTCGACCCCGCACCCCGTACCGCAGTACCGGCACGGCGCCTTCCCCCAGGTCAGGTCGGCCGGCTCGATGCCGGACTCGCGCGCGAGGTCGTCGGCGAGCGCCCGATCGCGCGGCGAGAGTGCCGCGACGACACCGCCACTCCCGAGCACCTTCAGGAAGGTACGACGATCAACGGTCATGGCGTTCGCTCAGACCATCCCCGCCCTGCCCGTACCGCTTCTGCATCGCACGTCGTACCGCCTCCATCTGATCCTCGGCCCCCTGCTCGAACCAAGCGTGCTCGGGCCGTGCCAGGATCGCGTCGATCACCGCCTCGGCCTCGGCAGCCGCCTCGCCCCGCCCCTCGCTCCGCGCGTGTTCGACGATCTCACGCGCCGCCGGGATGAGCTCCATATAGAAGCGCTCGGCCACCTCGAACATGCCGTGCCAGTGGGTGTAGTCCGGCGCCATCATCGACGCGCCATGACGCGCCCGCCGACCCTCATGATGCCAGAGGTAGAACCAGATCCACTCGATCTCCTCGTCGAACTGCGTTGCCGTGATCAAGCCAGCGGCCCGCAGCGCCCCGACGATCGACTGCCCGGGCCGTGCGAACTTCTCGTTGTAGAGCAGCACGAGGTTGTCGTACTGCCCATAGAACGCGTTCACGTAGTCCGGGGTGTGACAGTGCGAGCACACCTCCTTCATGCGATTGCGCTTCGCTTCGGCGGTATCTGTGATGAGCTTCTGGCGCTCGGCAGGATCGGTCGAGGTAACAATGGCTCCGTTGATGTCGGTATCCATCACCATGCTGATGGGTGGTCGGTTCGTCCACGAAATGCGCTCGCGTGGATCATGCGTCACTCTCCCACCGTTCCGGCTATGGCCCGACATGTGGCACGTTGCACAGGTCGGGGCTTGGGCGTAGTCCTCGCCAAGCACCCACGAGTCGCCGCCAAGGTTCATCTGGTCCTTCAAGTCGCGATACGCGACGCCGTGTTTCGATTCCTCGTAGATCTCCTTCTGTGGATGGTCGGGCCCGAGGTGGCATTTGCCGCAATTTTCCGGCTGGCGGGCGCGACGGGGCGAGAAGTCGTGGCGGCTGTGGCACGCCGTGCAGGAGCCACGAGAGCCATCGAGATTCAGCCGACCGATCCCGGTGTTCGGCCACGTCTCCTGATCGAACAGCGGACGGCCGTTCTCATCTTTCATGATCGTCGCTACGATGTCGAGGTTCGTCGGCGTACCGTTCTCGTCGGGCGCCAGATCATCGACGGTGACGCTGCCGCCACCCGTCGTCCGCAAGGCCACCTTGCTCCCGTGACACTGCTGGCACCCACTGAACGCGCTGGCGAGACCATTCACCTTGTCGACCGCCATGCCAGGGGTAGGTCCGTGTGGGTTGAAAGGCTCCCGTGAGCCCTCCACCGTTTCGGCCAAGAAGTTGTCGAGAGACGCGAGGATGTTCCCTGCGGCGGCATGGTGGCTGGCGGCGAACTCCCGCGCGACGTCGCCATGACAACGGGCGCAATCCCGCGGGGTCACGACACTCGCGATATGCACCCCGTAGTGGTCGAAACTATCCACGTCGCTCGTCTCCGCCTGGTGGCAGTCGGCGCAGGCGACGCCCTTGCGTGCGTGCGTACTCCCCTTCCAATGGTCGACGATCCCGGGATTCGCCTGCCCGTGGCAGTCGACGCACGCCTTCGACGTGGCCGGTACCGCGATCTCAGCCTTGACCAACCCGACCTCCTCGTATCGCCGCGCCACTTCCATACGCTGGACGAAAACGAGGGACAGCAGGAAGATGAACGCGAGTACCGCGAGCACGATCCGTTTTTGATCCAATGTCATGGTAAGCCTCCGCGCCGCATCCGTCTCCGCTCAGTGCGAGACGACGGCCTCCCAGATTGTCAGCCCGATGATGGCGAGCACGGCGCACATCCCGATCCAGACACTCGCTTCGGTAAAACGCGTGTGCCGCCGAATCCACGCATCGATCAACGGCCAGATGAACATCACGAATACGATGAACCCCGTCGACAACACCGCGACGGTCCCCGAAAAGAGCTTCAGCCACCGAAACGCGACGTAGAAGAACCACTCGGGCTTGATGATCTCCGGCGTCGTCAGAGGGTCCGCCTTCGCGCCCAGCGTCGCGGGCAGGATGGTGGCCAGCGCGGCGAGCAAAATCATCAGCACGAGCCCGATCATCAACTCCGTGTAGAGATGGTCGGGAAAGAAGTTGAAGTGCTCGTCGCGCGACTTCTGCTCTTGCTCGAAGTGAAGCTCACTCACCCCCTGCACGCGGATGATCGCGATGTGAATCCCAACGAGGAGGGTCAATGCCACGGGAAGCACGGCCGCGTGCAAGATGAAAAACCGCGGCAGGGTATGCTGGTTGTAGACCTCGCCACCAAGGAGCATGTCTCGCATCAGACCGCCGACGAACGGCACACTACCGGCGATGTTGGCACCAACCGTCGCGCCCCAGTAGCTCAACTGCTCGTACACCAGGCTGTAGCCCGTGAAACCGAGCATCAGGGTGCAGATCAGCAGACACATCCCCACCATCCAGTTGATCTCACGCGGCTTCCGATACGCCCCCGTAAAGAACACCCGCATTTGGTGCAGAATCACCGCGGCGATCATCAGCGTTGCCGCCCACTTGTGCAGACCGCGCAGGAACCACCCGTACGCCGCCTCCTCGGTAATGTAACGCACCGACTCGTAAGCCGTCTCGGGCGACGGCTGGTAGTACACCGCGAGCAGGATGCCGGTCGCGATCTGAACGACGAACAGGTACGCGGGAGTCCCCCCAAGCGCGAACCACCAATGCTTCAGATGGTTCGGAACCGGCTCGTTGGTGAGTTCCCGGAGGTCGGCACCCGACACCGGCAGGCGCTCCTGGACCCATGCCATGACTCTGCTCACCCTTGAGCCTCCCGTGACGGCGTCACCGCGCGCGCATAGAGACACGGATCGTGCCCCGGGCCCGGCGGCCCCGTGGGCTCGACGATCTCACCGGGCCCAACGGCAACCTGTTCGACCGGGACTTCGATGAAGAGTAGGCCCCGCTCGACGCGCAACGCGTAGCGCGGCAACGATTGGTGCGCCTCCGCGGGTGGACCCGCGGTCGCAATGCCGCTCGGATCGAAGATGCCGTTGTGGCAGGGGCAGAAGTAGCGGTTGTTCTGGCCTTCCCAATGCACCTGACAGCCCAAATGCGGACACGTACTGGAGAGCGCCGTGAAGTCAGCCTCCGTCTCGCCCGACCCCGAGCGCGTGATGTTGACGGTGGCGCCGCCGGGCGTCCGATACCGAAGCGCCTCGCCCCGGGCAAGCCGCCCGGTCTCGGCAACGAACAACCACGCCATTGCCCGCGGATGTGCCGGGTACAGGAAGCGTCCCATGAACGCGGCGAGTGTTCCGTAGGAGGCGACCAGGCCGCTGGCCATCGCCAGGCCGGACGCCCAGCCGAGAAAGGAACGGCGATCTCCCGTCATTGCTCCCAGCTCCGAAGGTACGCCACGATATCGTGGAGTTTGTCGTCGTCGACGATGCCACGAAAATGCGGCATGACGCCCTGCTCACGCTCCAGCATGTGAAGCACCTTGGCGCGTCGCTCGTCCGGCGTGAGACGTGCGAGCCCCGCGGCGGTGAGTGCTGGGGCCGCGATCGCGGGTGCCAGCGCATCTTCCGGGTGGACCCCCTGACCGCCCTCACCGTGACAGGCGGCGCAGTACGTATCGTACAGCCGATACCCCGGTGAGAGGTACCGAACGTAGGCAACGAGCGCACGCATCTCCATGGGCTCGAAGCCCCCGACGAGTCGTGGCATCGCCCCCTTTCCCTCGACGCTGACGACGGCCAGTGCCTCGTCCGTATAGCGCTCGCGCGCGACTGCCAGGTCGGGAGGCGGCGCCTGCGGCAGCGCGGGATAGATGCTATCGCCATCCCCGAACACGCCATGGCACGAAGCGCAGTCTTCCTCGAACACGAGCCGACCCGTGCGCAACAGCGTCCAATCGGTACCGTCGAGCGTTGCGAGATACGCTTCGAGCTGGTGCACCGCGGTCTCCTCGAGAAACGGGTCGTGTCGGGAGGACATCGGCAACGGCGCGCCCGAACGCAGACGCGCGACGATCTCGGCGTCGGTCGCATCCGCAAGCAGACCATCGGCGCCAAGATCCGGCGGATCGAGGCTCAGCGAACGCGCTACCGGGCCACGCTCGCCCCCATCGTCTCCGTGACATCCCGCACAGTACGCACCGTAGAAAGCTGCGCCCCGAACAACTTCGGTCGAGACACTCGACGTGCCAATCGTCCGCCCGCAGTCCCGCCCCGCGCGACACCCGACGACAGCGACCATGGCCCCGAGTAGCAAGACCACCCCACCCCTTCGATACCAACAGCCCACACCCACCTCAGTCGTTTACCGTCACGACTCCCCAGCTTGCAAACCCTGCGTGATGCCGAGCTCCTCGATCTTTCTGTACAACGAGGACAACGAAACTCCCAACATCTCGGCGGCCACTTTCTTATCGTGCCCGGCCCGCGCGAGCACGGCATGAATATGCGCCTTCTCGTACGCTCGCAACGCCTCGCGCAGGTCATCGCCCGCCGGCATGGCAACAGCGCCGTCGGGTCGCAACGAGCGTGGCAGATCATTGAGACCGATCCACTCGCCCTCCCCGAGAATCATCGCGCGCTCGATCACGTTGTCCAGCTCGCGGACGTTGCCCTTCCAAGGCACCGACATCAGCACTTTCATCGTCGCACTGTCCACGCCCTTGAAGGCCTTCTTGAGCTCCAGGTTGTGCAAGCGGACGAAGTGCTCGATCAGAGGCGGAATATCCTCGCGCCGCTCACGAAGCGGTGGGATGTCGATCCCGATCACGTTCAGGCGATAGAAGAGATCGTCGCGAAACGTCTTCTCGTTGACCGCCTGCTGCAAATCACGGTTGGTGGCCGCAATGATCCGGATGTCGACCTTGACAGGTGTCGTCGTGCCCAACGGCAGGATTTCCTTTTGCTCGATAGCCCGCAGCAGCTTGACCTGCAGGTTGGCCGGAAGATCGCCGATTTCATCGAGAAAGATCGTGCCGCCGCGCGCACGTTGAAACAGCCCCTCCTGATTGCTCACCGCACCGGTAAACGCGCCCCGCATGTGCCCGAAGAGCTGGCTTTCGAGCAGGTGTTCGGGGATCGCCCCACAGTTGACCGGCAGGAAAACCTTGCCCTGCAGATCGCTGAAGTGGTGGATGGCTCGTGCGACGACTTCCTTGCCAACGCCGCTCTCGCCCGTGATCAGAACCGTACTATTCGTGGGCGCGACGCGCCGTACGAGGTCCATGACCTCGCGCATCGCCGCTGAGCGGCCCACCAGGTTGTCGAAGTCCCATTGGCGATCGACCTGGCTGCGCAAGAGCTGGTTCTCCCACGCGACCTGGCGATGACGCATGAGATGGTCCAGCTTGTGGAGCACGTCGTCGAACAGGATCGGCTTCAACAGATAGTCCTGCGCCCCCTGCTGGAGGGCGGCCACCGCGGTCTCGACCGTCGCATGCGCGGTCATCAGCAGCACGAGCGTCTGCGGTGCGACCTCGCGAATCCGGCCGAGCACCTCGAGTCCATCGGCTCCCGGCATCCGGAGATCGCTGATCACGAAGTCGAAATCCTGCGTATCGAGGCTCTCGATGGCCGCCGCGCCGTCGGCGACGGCGGTGACTTGATACCCCTCGTCTCTAAGCACGCCGGCCAGGCTGTCACGGATCGACGGCTCATCGTCGGCGACCAGGATGTTGGCCTTGAGGCCGCTCCCCGTGGACACGGCTGAACCGTAGGCAACGCCGGCCGGACTCGCAACAGCTTCACTCATGACGGTTGCGAATCCCCGAGCAGCGCTTGCTTCTCCTCCGCGAGGGCGAGCAGCCGCGCGAGGTGACGCATACAATCGCTCTCGCTCAACAGGCCGACGAACTTGCCGTCCGCGACGACCGGAAGACATCCGATGCGCTTCTCCATCATCACCTCGACGGCGTGGCGGAGCGGCGCGTCGATCTCGACGGTAACCGGATCACTGGTCATGACCTCCTCAACCCGAATCTTCTCCATCCATTCCTTTTCGGCGGCACGACGAAGCTCGAGCACCGACGAAATGCCTGCCCGGAAGAGATCGCGCTGCGACACGATCCCCGCGAGGCAGCCGTGGGAGACGACCGGCATGTGCCGGATCCGCCCCAGTCGCATCAGGTCGTCCGCCAAGTCGAGATGGTCACCGAGTTCCAGCGTGACGACGTCGCTCTCCATCAGATCTCGTACGCGCATGTAAGGAGAGGTTCCAAGGAACGTGCCGCCGAAATCCGCAGGTTCCGTGGTCGGCTATTCCCACCCCGGAGAACAAATGGCCCCCTCGCAGC
Organism: Deltaproteobacteria bacterium; assembly: GCA_029262315.1. Lineage (GTDB taxonomy): Bacteria > Desulfobacterota > Binatia > UTPRO1 > UTPRO1 > JAJCZP01. Next base: position 7,827 of record JAJCZP010000043.1, read on the forward strand.
GGGCGTTTCCTATTTCTGAGAATTCCGCTCGGCCGCCCCCCGATCACGGCGCCGCCTCCGCCTGAGCGCGCTCCTGTGGTAGTGGCACGCGTGGTGATGCTCCGGGCGACAGCATGCGCATGATGGGCCGGCT
>JAJCZP010000044.1 GCA_029262315.1 Deltaproteobacteria bacterium
GCCGACGACGCGCTCCTTGGGAAACCCCGTCACGCGCTTCATCTGCGTGACCATCGCGTCGAGCGGATTGCTCACCGTGATCACGAACGCATTCGGCGCGTTGTCTCGTATCCCTTCGGCAACCGAGGAAATGATCTTCGAATTGGTGGCGAGTAGATCGTCCCGGCTCATGCCCGGCTTTCGCGCCAGGCCGGCTGTCACGATGCAGACATCCGCGCCCGCGATATCCGCGTAGCTGTTCGTGCCCGTAATCTGGGCATCGAACCCCTCGATCGGTCCCGACTCCATCAGGTCGAGGGCCTTGCCTTGCGGCATCCCCTCAACGACGTCGAACAACACGACGTCTCCGAGGTGCTTCATGGCACACAGGTGGGCGAGCGTGCCGCCGATATTCCCGGCACCGATCAGGGCGATCTTCTTGCGACTCATGGTCAGCGTCTCCTTACATGTTGTTGGCGATGGCCGCGCCGAACTCCGAACATCGCAGCAGCGTGGCGTCAATCATCTGGCGCTCGAGATCGTAGGTGACCGTCTTGGCGGCGATCGTGCGCTCCAACCCCTGCACGATCAGCGCCGCGGCCTCGTTCCAACCGAGGTGATCGAACATGAGGGCCCCCGACAGAATCACTGATCCCGGATTCACCTTGTCCTGGCCGGCGTACTTCGGCGCCGTGCCGTGCGTCGCCTCGAAGATCGCCGCACCGTCTCCGATGTTCGCCCCTGGGGCGAGCCCCAGACCGCCGACTTGGGCCGCGCACGCGTCCGACAGATAGTCCCCGTTCAGATTCGTCGTCGCGAGCACGCTGTATTCGTCCGGCCGGAGCAGCACCTGCTGAAACATCGAATCCGCGATGCGATCCTTCACGAGCACGCGATCACCAGCGGCGCCGGCATCCTGCTCGTCCTCGAGCACGACTCGGTCGCGGAACTCGTCACGCGCGACCTCGTAGCCCCAGTCGCGGAACGCGCCCTCGGTAAACTTCATGATGTTGCCCTTGTGCACCAGCGTGACGCTCGGGCGACCCTGGGCCACCGCGTACGCGAGGGCTCGCCGCACCAGGCGCTTGGAGCCGGTGATCGAGATCGGCTTCAGGCCAATCCCCGAATCCGGGCGAATCTCCTTACCAAGGGTGGCCTTCGTAAACTCGATCAGTGCGCGCGCCTCCGCGGAGCCCTGTTCGCACTCGATCCCCGAATAGACGTCCTCGGTATTCTCGCGAAAGATCACGACGTCGAGGCGGTGTGGCTCCTTGACCGGACTCGGAACACCCTCGAAGTAGCGAACTGGTCGGATGCAGGCGTAGAGGTCGTGCACCTGCCGCAACGTGACGTTGATGCTCCGGATGCCCCCGCCGACGGGAGTCGTGAGCGGCCCCTTGATCGCGATCTTGAACTCGCGGATGGCGGCATTCGTTTCGTCGGGCAACCACGCGCCTTCCCCATACACCTGCGTGGCCTTCTCTCCAGCGAAGATCTCCATCCACTCGATGCGACGGGCTCCACCGTAGGCTTTCCGCACGGCGGCGTCGAAAACGACCTGCGAGGCGCGCCAGATGTCGGGCCCCGTCCCGTCGCCCTCGATGAATGGAATGATCGGGTCGTCGGGCACCTGCCACGCTCCGTCGGCACCGATTCCGATCCGGGTTCCCTGCTCCGGCACGCGCACATGGACGTAGGAACTCACGGCTGGCCTCGTTTCTTCATGTTGTCGAGCATTGAACGGAGTCGACCGCGCGGCAGGATGACGGCGCGCGCAGCGGCGGAAGGTAGCCGGTCATTCTCAGACTGTCAACGCGCCCGAGCGCCCCGCGAGGCTCAACCACCACCCGGTCGGCGCAGAATCATGCGCTTGGCCTGGCCCGCCACTGTAGCCGGCACGTTCTTGCTCTTGGCGATTCGACGCACGTCACGGTCCAAGAGCGATGACATCATCCTCAGCGCGACCGTGATGGGCGTCTTCGGATTCGTCACGAGCGCGTGACGGATCTGATAGCTCTTCGTCCAATCACGATTCTCCGCGATCGTGCGCAGCAACTCGTCATCGGCCGCCCGCGTCTTGGCGATCGCGAGCAACTCGTCTTCGGTAATGCGAGGGTTGCGCAGCACCAAACGCCTGATCACGGCATTGTTGTCGCGCACCAGATGCACCCGGGCCTCGCGATTCCCCCGAAGTGCCAACTTGATCCGCTGCGGCACCCCCATCTCCCGCAAGCGCAGGACCAGACTCTGCTCGCCCTGCGCTGGCCCGTCGTCGACCAAGCTCGTCGGCACGACGACGTCGTCCTTTCCAGACTCGACGGCCTCGACGATCCGATCTTCGTCCCCCACCGCCGCCACCCTGGTGCGCTAAGCGCCCTCCGCTGCTACGCCTCGCGCCTCGCGGAGCTCCTTCATGACACGCTCCGCGAGCTGCGTCGGCACTTCTTCGTATTTCGCGAAGCCCATATGAAAGTCGCCCCGCCCGCTGGTCATCGACCGTAGATCCGGCGCGTACTTGAGCATTTCCGCGAGCGGGACCTCCGCACGAATGACCTGATGTGGTGGCTTGGGATCGACGCCGAGCACGCGCCCGCGTCGGCTGTTGAGGTCTCCGATCACGTCACCCATCGTCTCATCGGGAACCGACACCTCGGCCAGCATCACCGGCTCGAGGAGTACGGGCTTCGCACTCTGCACGGCCTCTTTGAACGCCATCGAGCCCGCGATCTTGAAGGCCATCTCCGAAGAGTCGACGGTGTGGTAGGAGCCGTCGAACAGGGTGACTTTGAAGTCCACAAACGGGTTGCCCGTCAGGACACCTTTCTGCGCGGACTCGCGAATGCCCTTTTCGACGGCCGGAATGTACTGCCGCGGAATCGCCCCTCCCGAGATCTCGTTCACGAACTCGAAACCCTCACCACGTGGCAGGGGCTCGATCTTGATCCAGACGTCACCAAACTGCCCGCGCCCGCCGCTCTGCTTCTTGTACTTGTGGTGGACTTCGGCGCGCCCCCTGATGGTCTCGCGGTACGGCACTTTGGGCGCCTGGAGATCGACCTCCACACCATACTTCCGCTTCAGGCGCTCGACAGTGAGCTCGACGTGCAGCTGTCCCGTGCCGGACACGATAATCTCACGGCTTTCGGGGTCACGCTCGATCCGGAGCGCGGGGTCCTCTTCGGCCATCTTGTGCAACGCCTGCGTGGCCTTGTCCTCGTCGGCCTTGCTCTTGGGCTGCACCGCGAACGAGATCACGGGCTCGACGACCTCGAGCTTCGGAAGCAGAACCGGCTCCTTCTCGTCCGACAGGGTATCCCCGGTCGCGGTCTCCTTCAGCTTGGCCACGGCGCAGATCTCGCCGGCGACCGCCGCCGAGACGGGCGACTGCTTCTTGCCTTCGATGCGCAACAACTGCCCGAGCCGCTCTTTCGCGTCGCAACTGGTGTTGAGGACGTTGGAATCGCTACCGGCACGACCCGACACGATTCGCAGGAAGGACAACTTCCCCGCAAACGGATCGATCACCGTCTTGAACACGAAGGCTGAGAATGGCGCTGTCGGATCCGCGGGACGCTCGACCGCCCCGCCTTCCTTCGCATCGACGACGTCGAGCGCCGGAAGATCCGCCGGCGACCCCAACAGGGCGATCGTCGCATCGAGCAGCGCGTCGACGCCAATCCCCTTCTCGGCAGATCCGACGAGCAAGGGGAGGAAGGCCCGGGCGAGCACGGCCGCCCGCAGCCCCGTGCGCACCTCATCTTCGGAGAGCTCGCCACTCTCCAGGTAGCGCTCCAGCAGCGCGTCGTCCGATTCCGCGACCGCCTCCACGAGCTGATCGCGATAGGTGCTCACCATGTCCTCGAGTTCGGCTGGTACCGGCCCGGTCTTGCCCGTGCCCATGATCGCTTGACCGCCAATCAGGTCGACATACCCGGCGAAACCGTCGCCGCTCCCAATCGGCAACGCGATGGGGACGAGCTTCGTCCCCAGTAGCCGCGCGACGGGCTCGATGGCTGCCGCCAGGTCGAGTTCCTCGCGATCGAGCTTGCTCACGAATCCGATCGCGGGGATTCCGTATTCGCCACACCAATTCCACACACGTTCGAGCTCGACCTTGACCTCGCCGTGCGGCGAGAGCACGAGGACCGCTCCCGTCATGGCGGCGAGCGTCGCACGTGCGTCCGCTTGGAACACCGCATAGCCCGGCGTATCCGCGATAGTCAGCTCGTGCTTCTTCCACGTGCAGTGATGCAGAGCGCTGAAGACCGTCGACTTTCGACGAACCTCCTCGGGCTCGAAATCGAACAACGAGCTGTCATCATCCGTGCGACCGAGGCGATTGGTCGCTCCGGCAGCCAACAGCAAGGCATCGGCGAGCAACGTCTTCCCCACCCCGCCATGTCCGACGATCCCGATGTTCCGAATCCGTTCAACCTCTTCAGCAGCCATGCGATCCTCCCTGCCGCAGCGTACCTACTTGTTACGACGATGGATCAGTCGAAGTCCATCTAGGGTGAGGAACTCGTCCACGGCCTCGATCGTCCGGGACTCCGGGCCCATCAAGCCGGCGTGCCCCCCCGTCGCCACGACCCGGGCACCGGGGTCGATCTCGCCCCGAATTCGCTCTACCAGACCGTCGACCAGCGAGACGTATCCGTAGACCAACCCCGACTGAATCGCGTGCACCGTGGTCTTGCCCACCACCTTCGCCGGCTTGATCATCTCGACACGGGGAAGCTTGGCCGTCTTGGTCACGAGCGCCTCGAGCGACACTCCGAGACCCGGCGCGATGACGCCCCCGAGATACTCCCCGCGCGCGGACACGCAATCGAAGGTCGTCGCCGTGCCGAAATCCACGACGACACACGCCTGATGATAGCGTTCATAGGCAGCGACCGCGTTGCAGATCCGGTCCGCGCCGACCTCTCTCGGGTTGTCGTAGAGAATCGGCATGCCCGTCTTGATACCCGGCCCCACCACCTGCGGCACCGCGTGCAGATAGGTACGGCATACGTCCTCGATCACAGCGGTCATCGAGGGCACGACGGAGCACACGATGACATCGGTCGAGTCAGTGATGGCCAACTCCGACAGATGATGCAGGTTCCACAGCAGCACGCCGTACTCGTCCGCCGTGCGCCCGGCATCAGTCACCAGCCGCCAGTGCCGTGTCAGATCGTCGTTGTGATACACTCCAATGACGGTGTGGGTATTGCCGACATCGATCGCTAGCAACGCATTGCTCATGATCACCGTGCTCCGTCGTCCGTCGTCCGTGTCCCCCGGGCGGCCGCATAGCCGTCCACGACGCTCACGTCACCGGCGACGATTCGTTCTTCCCCTTGCGGCCCGTCCAATACGAGTCGCCCATCCGGGTCAAGACCGCGGACGATTCCCCTGAGGCGACGGCCACTGCACTCCACGGTCACCGCGCGGCCGGTCAGGCAGGATCGCGCCTCCCATTCGGGAGCAATAGCCTCGAATCCCTGATCGAGGAAGCGATCGTAGACCTCCTCGAGCTCGTCGCACAGCCTTGCCGCGAAGCCAACGCGATCGACCCGAGAGCCCAAGGCGTGCAGGAGCGACGTCGCCGTGTCTCGAAGCTCCTCCGGGAAGGCCTCGATCGGCATATTCAGGTTCACACCGATACCGAGCACGACCGCACGCACCCGATCGACCTCGGCGTCCATCTCGGTAAGAATGCCCGCGACCTTGCGACCACCGAGCAGACAGTCATTCGGCCACTTGATCGCAACGTCCTCCGCGCCAACCGCCACCAACGCACGCGCGACCGCAACAGCCGCGGCGAGTGAAATCTGCGGAGCGTCTCCCGGCGGAATCGACGGACGCAGTACGAAGCTCGCGTAGAGATTCGCGTGCGGTGGCGAGACCCAGTGGCGTCCCAACCTGCCCCGCCCCGCCGTCTGACTCTCCGCGAGCACGAGGGTGCCTTCAGGCGCATCGGCACGTGCCAGACGCGCCGCCTCCTCGTTGGTCGAGGCAATCTCGGCGCGGTATGCGATCTCGGCGCCGAAGCGAGTCGCGCGGAGCCGACGTTGGATCTCGCCCGGCAACAGGCGATCGGGAACCGCCGCCAAACGATAGCCGCGGGCCTGGCGTGCCTCGATGTCGTACCCCAGCGCCCGCAATTGCTCGATGTGCTTCCAGACGGCGGCACGCGACATACCGAGCATGCGAGCGAGATCCGCACCCGAAACCTCGGGCTGTTGATGCAAGGCGTGGACGATCCGGGCCGTGACGGTCCCGGCCGTCGCCGTTTCCCGTGAGCCCGGCGTCGTCATGCCACCGTTTCCACGCGCAAGTGCAGCGGCACCGCCGGCGCCGAGTGCGTGAGCGCCCCGACCGAGATGCGATCGACACCGGTCTCGGCGTACCCACGTACGCTCTCGAGCGTAATCCCCCCGGACACCTCGACAGGCACACGGCCAGCGACCAGACGAACCAACGCCCGCACCTCATCGACCGTTTGATTGTCCAACAACACCGCGTCGGCCCCGGCGGCGAGCGCAGCCTCGACCTCCGCACGGCTCCGGCACTCGACCTGCACACGTAGGCCGAGCGGCGCCTCGCGGCGCGCCCGGGCGACGACCGCGGCCGTGCCGCCACCGAGCGCCACGTGGGTATTCTTGATCAGGATCCCGTCATCGAGGCCGAACCGATGGTTCATTCCGCCGCCGAGATGAACCGCGTGCTTCTCCAACAACCGCAACCCTGGCACGGTCTTCCTGGTATCGACGATCGCCGCCGATGTTCCATGCACCGCCTCCACGAACTGGCGTGTAAGGGTCGCAACCCCACTCAGATGCTGGACGAAGTTCAGGGCGACCCGCTCACCGGTGAGGACACTCGCGACCGGACCCCGCATCCGCGCCACGGCGGTCCCCGGCGCTACCGCAGCCCCATCGGACACGAGCACCTCGACATCCAGCCGTGGGTCGCAGCACTCGTAGGCCAACGACACCAGGAACACGCCCGCGACCACGCAGTCGGCCTCGGCCAGCATCACCGCCGAGCCCTGGAGTCCGGGCTCGAGCGCTACGCGTGTGGTGACATCACCGCGCCCGACGTCTTCCTGCAACGCCCCCAGCACACTCCGTCGTACGGCAGGATGCTGTGACAAATCCATCGGCCATCACCCCGCGCGCGCGTCGTCCAACGTTTTGAGGCTCCGCTCGAGCGTCGCCTTCTTCGTGGTCAGATTCGTCGCCTTCAGCTCTTGCTCCTCGACGATCGCTTCGGGCGCCCGGCTGCGGAACTTCGGATCAGCCAGCTTGCGCTCGACGCGAGACAACTCGTCGGCGAGCTTGTCGATCTCTCGGCCCAGCCGCTTGGCTTCGCCATCCAGGTCGACGAGGCCCTCGAGTGGAACCAGGATCTCGATGTCCCCAACGATCGCCGTGGCGGCACCGCGAAGCTTCGTCCCGGGATCGAGGAAACGCAGTGCCTCTACCCGCGCCAAGGTGCGCAGCATGCTCTCGTCGGCCGCAATGGCCTCTCGAATCGTCTCGTCCGCGACGATCAGCGAGACGTCCAGGGTTCGGCTCGGAGGAATCCGCATCTCGGACCGAATGTTGCGCACCGCACGCACGATCTCCACCAACCGACCGACCCTGGACTCCGCGTCCGGATCACGCGTTGCCGACGATGCGTCCGGGTATGCCGCGGTGCAGATCGAGGTGGTGCCCGCTGGCCGCGTCAGGGCCTGCCAGATCTCCTCGCTGATGAAAGGTACGATCGGGTGGAGGAGCCGCATCAGGCACTCCAGCACGTGCGCGAGGTTCCGCCGTGTCGCCGCAGCCTCCGCCCCCCCGGCCGCAAGCGAGATCTTGCTCATTTCGATGTACCAATCGCAGAACTCGTGCCAGGTGAACTCGTACAGTCGCGCCGCGGCATCGTTGAAGCGATACTCGCCGAACGCGGCGTCCGTCTGCTCGATGGTGTCGGCGAGGCGCGAGAGGATCCAGCGGTCCGCGATCCCGAGCGCCGCGTCCCCGTCCGAAGGCGACGCATCTGGCGCGGCGCCTGACGCATCGTCGAACTGCATCATGACGAAACGCGCCGCGTTCCAGATCTTGTTCATGAAATTGCGGTAGCCCTCGATCCGCGACTCCGAGAGCTTGACGTCGCGCCCCATGGCCGCAAACGCCATCAACGCAAAACGGAATGCGTCGGTCCCGTACTTCTCCATGATGACGAGCGGGTCGACCACGTTCCCCTTCGACTTGCTCATCTTCTGGCCCCGCTCGTCGCGTACGAGCGCATGGATGTACACCTCGCGAAACGGCACCTCATCCATGAATTTGAGGCCAAGCATCATCATGCGAGCCACCCAGAAGAAGATGATGTCGAAACCGGTCACCAGGACGGTCGTGGGATAGTAACGCGCGAGATCCGGCGTCTGCTCAGGCCACCCCAACGTCGAGAACGGCCAGAGGGCAGAAGAGAACCAGGTGTCGAGCACGTCGGGGTCCTGGCGAAGCGCGCCTCCGCAGGTGCACACGCTCGGCTCCGTGCGGCTCACGATCGTCGCCTCGCAAGCGTCGCAGTACCAGGCGGGAATCCGGTGCCCCCACCACAGTTGCCGCGAGATGCACCAATCGTGGATGCGCTCCATCCACGAAACGTACGTCTTCTCCCAATGCGACGGCACGAAGCGCATCCGCCCATCACGAACCGCCGCCAGTGCCGGCTCCGCTAGCGAGGCGACGCGTACGAACCACTGCAGGGACAGGTGCGGCTCGACCGGTGTCTGGCAGCGGTAGCACGTCGCCAGTGCCAAGGTGTGGGGCTCGGTCCGCAGCAACACGCCGTCGCGCTCGAAGTCCGCGACGATCTGCTTGCGGCAGGCATAGCGCTCGAGACCCGCATAGGGCCCCGCCGCGGAGGTCATCGTCGCCCCCTCGTCCATGACCGGAATCATCTCGAGCTCATGCCGAAGCCCGATCGCGAAGTCATTGAAGTCGTGTGCGGGGGTGATTTTGACGGCTCCCGACCCGAACTCGCGATCGACGTAGTCGTCGGCGATGATTGGAATCTCCCGGCCAAGAACGGGGAGCCGCACCGAACGTCCCACCAACGCCCGATAGCGTTCGTCCTCAGGATGGACGGCGACAGCCGTGTCACCGAGCATGGTCTCGGGGCGCGTGGTTGCGACCTCGATGCTGCCCGAACCGTCGGTCAGCGGATACGACAAATGGTACAGCGCGCCGGCCGTATCCTCGTGACCGACTTCGAGATCCGAAAGCGCCGTCCTGCACCGGGGGCACCAATTGATGAGGTACCGATCGCGGTAAATCAGCCCTTCCTCGTACAACCGAACAAACACCTCGCGGACCGCGGCCGACAACCCCGCGTCCATCGTGAAACGCTCCCGCGACCAGTCGCACGATACCCCGAGGCGCTTGAGCTGATTGACGATGGTACCGCCGGAACTGTCGCGCCATTGCCATGTACGTTCGAGGAAGGCCTCACGACCGACCGCGTGGCGGTCGGTCCCCTCGTCGTGCAGCTGCCGCTCAACGACGTTCTGTGTGGCGATACCGGCGTGGTCGGTCCCCGGCACCCACAGCACATTCTCGCCCCGCATCCGCTTCCAACGACAGAGCACATCCTGGAGCGTGTTGTTGAGCGCATGCCCCATATGGAGCGACCCGGTGATGTTTGGGGGTGGAATCACCATCGAGAACGCCGGGCCTGGGGCCTCGGGGGCGGCGCGAAACAGATCGCGCGACTGCCACTCGTCGTACCATCGCTGCTCGACGTGCTGGGGATCGTACACTTTGTCGAGCGCCATGATCGGCTCGGCTACCACGCGACTTGGGGCTAGTCAAACTTCTGTTCTTACAGGAGTTTCTCGGAATCGCCGCAATCAGATACACGCGCGAACCCAGACCCCGGTTCACTTGCCAGCCTCGCCGGGGAGACATATGCTGCTCGGCACGGAGGCGGTGGTGGGCGAGTCGTCGCCATCTCTGCTCGCGAAAGTGGCGGAATTGGCAGACGCGCAGGATTCAGGATCCTGTGGGGTAACACCCGTGGGGGTTCAAGTCCCCCCTTTCGCACTCGTTATGATGTAATCGGCGCCGGGTGGCCGGCGGTGGTGGAGGGGAAGCAGGTGGGGAGATGCTGATTCAATGTCCGCGGTGTTCGACCGGGTGGCGTGTCGCCGACACACCGTCCACTGACAATCCGATCTTCAAGTGCGGGAGATGTCATCACCTCTTCCGACGCTTCCCTGGGGCTCCCCAAGGCGGCGAGGCGCGCAGCGTGTCCACAAAGCGCAAGACTCGACCGCCAGCCGGGGATAACCTCGAGTTCATCTTTCCCGACGAACCAGAAGGCGACGTCGTAGAACACGCAACTGTCGACGACCTCGTCCAGCCAGTCCAGGTCGCAGCGGCCCCACCGTGCGACGACGAGGTCGACGCCTCCGACGACGACACTGAGGATGTCGAGGAAGAGTACGCCGAGGGCGAAGAAGAAGGCGAGAGCGAAGAAGACGAGGACGAAAGCGAAGACGAAGATGAGGACGAGGACGAGGACGAAAGCGACAGCGAAGACGAAGAAGAAGAAGAAGAAGAGGACGAAAGCGACAGCGAAGACGAGGACGACGAAGGCGAAGACGAAGACGACAGCGAAGAAGACGACGAAGACGAGGACGAGGACGACAGCGAAGAAGAAGACGACGAAGACGAGGACGAGGACGATAGCGAAGAAGAAGACGACGAAGACGAGGACGAGGACGACAGCGAAGAAGAAGACGACGAAGACGAGGACGAGGACGAGGACGAAGACGACAGCGAAGAAGAAGACGCCGCCGACGACAGCGACGACGACGCGGACAGCGAGGACGAGGACGCTGCGCTACTCGATGCCGACCTCGAGTACGAGACCGACGACGACCCTGGCGCGGAAGTCACCGATGATTGGGGGCATGAACTCGAAGCCCTCGAGACCCCGAAGCCAGTACACGCTCCGCGTGTGCTCCACGTGGAGGACGTCATGTCGCATTCGCACGGATTGGGCACCATCGCACGGTCGCTGCTGGCGATCGTCGCGCTCCATGCGCTGCTCGCCTTGTCGATTCGCGTCGCGCCGAGCTACGCCAGCACGTGGCTCTCGCACATTCCACTTGCCGGACGCCTGCTCGCACGCGAGCCGACGCTCATGCAACACGTCGAACTCCGCAACGTCGCAGGCACCTTTCAGGAGCTTCGGAACGCGCGGCGCGTATTCGTCATCACCGGCGAAGCGGTCAACCGCTCCCCTGCCTCGGTCGAGCGGATCGAGGTCGAAGCCACGCTCTACAATGGCGAGGGCCGAGTCGACAGGAAGGTCGTCAGTGCCGGGAACCGCACGATGCTTCGGGATCTCTCCGAGAAAGAGATCGCACTCCTACAGCGACTGGACCCGCGACGCGTGGTCGAACCGGGAGAGAGCAGTACGTTCCTGATCGTGTTCCTGGAGCCACCCGGAACCGTACTGGAGTTCAGCTCTCGGGTGTTGAACGTCCGTCCGACGCGTCGCCTGGCTCGCCCGGCGACGAAGGATCGGCCGGATTCGCCGGGTTCGGTGGGGTAACGTCGATTGAGTCGGGCTCGCTCGTCGCCTTGCGAAAGTTACGGATACCCCGGCCAAGCCCCTCACCGAGCTCGGGAAGTCGGCCGGCTCCAAAGATGATCAGGACGATCACCAGGATGACCAACATTTCACCGATTCCGAAACCGAACATGCGCCTCCCCCATCCAGCCCGTCTGCCAGCCGGAAGTCTTCCGCTGCGGTCACGACTATAAGTGAACCGCTCCGGAGCACGCAAGTGGGCGTCGTGGATTGAGGACCTCGCATCCACGCAGTAGGATCGCATGGAATGACACGCGGGCGCCGGCATCCTCTGTTTCTCGCGCTAGCCGTCTCGATGCTATTTCATGCTTTGGCCGTATTCACGTTCCCGGTCCCCGAGGGAGGCGCGGTCGTTCCTGTACGTCAACCGATCGAGGTCGCCCTCCTCGATCCACCTCCGCCGCCAGAACCAGTCGAGCCCGAGCCAGAGCCGCAAATCGTCTCGCCGCCCGATGAGGTAAACGAGCAAGAACCTGACGAGACCCGCTTCCAGAGCGACCACGACAATGTCGTCCTACAAGAGACGGTCCGAAAGGGCGTGCCCAACCCCGCCCCACCCGAGCCCCAGCGCAAGGCCCAACCCGAAGTGCGCGAGGAGCCGAGCGAGAGCCAACCGCCCCCTGCCGAGGCCGCGCCGCGCGAGCCGGACCCCGGACATGCCCCCGCGCTCGAGGATCTTTTCGCTTCCACCGACGAGCTCGTCCGCGCACAACAGGGCAAGGCCGCCCACGACACCCCCCCTGAGGAACCCTCCGAGACGAGCGAAAGCGAGCGCCGACTCGCGCGCGCGGTTGCCCCCGCGGCACCTACGTGGTCACTCCCTGGGCCGGCCGGGACCCTCGACCACCTTCCCAGCATCCAACGAGGCGATGTCACCCTGCTCAACACCAAGGCCAACGTGTTCGCCCCCTTCGTGCGACGCGTTGGCGAACGCGTATTTCAGCACCTCATCATCCGACAACGCCGCCTGGAGATCGAGCAGATCTTGAGCGCACGCGAATACGTCAAGATGCGGGTGTTGCTCGATCCGCAGGGCCGGCTCCGATCGGTCACACTCGAAGGCCAATCGGGAAGCGCTACGATGGACCGAACACTCGCCGACGCGCTCGATACCGCCGCCTTCGACAACAACCCACCGCGTGCCGCTGCCAACACAAACGGGGACTACGAGTTCCTGTTCCAGGCGCGTCTGCGCGCGGTGCAGCAGGCGCCACGCGGACGCCCGAGTAGAATCGAGAGCCGCCTGAGCGTCGCCCTACTCTGAACTCAGGCGACTCCCCACGCTTGGAAGATGCGGGGCCACTAGGGCGCGGTCGGCTTCCGGTAGCGCAGCACGGGGCGGCGCGCGGCCCGCGTTTCATCGAGGCGGCCAATGAACGTGCCGTGGGGGGCCTGCGTCACCTGCGCTGGATCGGCGTGGGCCTCGGCGACGATGGCTTCGACGGCGGCCACGAACTCGTCGAGCGTCTGCTTGCTCTCGGTCTCGGTGGGCTCGACCATGATGGCGCCCGGTACGACCAGTGGAAAGTAGATCGTCGGTGCGAAGAATCCATAGTCGAGCAGGCGCTTGGCGATGTCGAGAGTATGGACGCCGGTCTCCCCGAGGTCCTTGTCACTGAAAACGCACTCGTGCATCGACGGCGTCGCGACCGCGAGCGGAAGCGAGCGCGAAAGATGCGCACGTAGGTAGTTGGCGTTCAGCACCGCCTTCTCGGTGGCGTCGGTCAATCCGTCCCCACCGAGCATCCGCATGTAGCAGTACGCTCGAACGAGCATGCCGACGTTGCCATGGAACGAACGCACCCGACCGATGGCCTTCGGGAAATCGCTACTCCACCGCCATGCGCCATCGCTCTCAACGAGCCGTGGCGCGGGCAAATAGGGTTCGAGCAGCGCCGACACCGCGACCGGCCCCGAGCCAGGTCCCCCACCTCCATGTGGAGTCGAGAATGTCTTGTGGAGATTGAACTGCAACACGTCGGCGCCCATGTCGCCCGGTTTGGCGACACCCATCAGCGCATTCATGTTCGCGCCATCACAGTAGAGGAGCGCGCCCGCCGCGTGCAACGCGTGGGCGATGCCACGAATCTCCTGCTCGAAGACACCGAGCGTGTTCGGATTCGTGATCATCATCGCGGCCACGTCGTCGTCGAGCATCCTCTTGACGGTCTCGACCTCGAGCATGCCCGCTGGGCCGGCCGGCACCTCGGTAACACCGTACCCACACAGGGCCGCGCTCGCCGGGTTCGTCCCATGCGCGCTCTCCGGAATCAGCACCCGCCGGCGCGGATTCCCCCGGTCGACGTGATATGCGCGCACCATCTTCAGACCGGTCAGCTCGCCATGTGCTCCCGCGGCCGGCTGCAGCGTCACCTCCGGCATCCCACTCACGTCGCGCAAGAACTGCGTCAGCCGCGCCATGAGTTCGAGCGTCCCCTGAGCCCACTGATCCGGCACCAGAGGATGGAGACCCGCGAACCCGGAAAGCCGCGCCACGACCTCGTTGGCCAGCGGGTTGTACTTCATCGTGCAGGATCCAAGGGGATAAAGCGTCGTGGCGGCAGAGAGATTCCACTGCGAAAGACGCGTGAAGTGCCGAACCACGTCGAGTTCGCTGACCTCGGGCAGGCCATCGAGCCCGTCCTCACGGCGAAGTTCGGGGGGAAGCATCCCCGCTGCCGCCTCGTCCCGTGACGAGCGCGGCGACACGTGATCGCCACGGCCCGATGCCCCGCGCTCGAAAATCAACGGCTCCGGCAACGTCCCAGGCCGAAGCACAACGCGCGGCGTCTTCACGACGACGCCCCAAGCGCATCGACCAGTACCCCCAGAGCCTGCTCGTCATGCACTTCAGTCGCGCAAAGCAGCAGGGACTGCTCCAACTCTGGATACCAATCGCCCAGGGGCAATCCCGCGAGTACCCCCCGCTCCAGCGCACGCTCCCAGCGGCGACGCGCGTCGGGAAGCTCGAGCACGAACTCGTTGAAGTAGGGCCCTCCGAACCGAAGCCGCCCGACGTCTGCGAGCCGCGCCGCCGCAGCGTGCGCCATCCGCAGGTTGTCCTCGGCGACGGTGCGCAGTCCGTGACGGCCGAGGAGCGACAGATACACGGTGGCTTGGAGCGCGCAGAGGGCGTGATTGGTACAGATGTTCGACGTCGCGCGCTCGCGACGGATGTGCTGCTCGCGCGTGGCCAACGTCAGCACGAATCCGCGCTCGCCGTTGGCAGCGACCGTCTCGCCGACGAGACGCCCCGGGAGGCTGCGGACGAACTTGTCACGGCTTGCGAACAAGCCGAGTCCGGGTCCACCGTATGCGAGCGGCAGCCCGAGACTCTGCCCCTCACCAACCGCGATGTCGACGTCCGCGGCACCCGGCGACTTGATGACTGCCAAGGCCAGAGACTCCGCCGTAACGCTCACGAGCAGTCCATCGCAGGCATGCACCGCCGCGGCGATCGGCGCCAAATCCTCGACGATCCCCAATGCATTGGGATAGCCCACGAGAAAGCACGCTGCACGTTCGAGCAACTCGGTGGCAGGCAGCACGGTCGTGCCATCATCGTTGAAAGGCACCTCGCGGAGTTCGACGTCTTCGACACCTTCCAGATAGGTCGCAATGACTTGCCGGTACTGCGGGTGCAGCGCGCGAGAGAGCAGCACCAGCCGCCGGTCGCGCCGCAACCGGAGCGCCATCAGTACGGCCTCCGCCGCTGCCGTCGCCCCGTCGTAGACCCCGGCGTTCGCAACGTCCATGCCAAGCAACGCGGCGATGGACGACTGAAACTCGAATGTGGCCTGCAACGTCCCCTGGCTGACTTCAGGCTGATACGGCGTATAGGCCGTCGCAAACTCGGCGCGCCCCGCAAGCTGGTCGACGGCCGCGGGCACGAAGTGCGGGTACGCTCCCGCACCGAGGAAGGTGGTGCGGTCGTCCGCACGATTCGCGTTCGCCAGATCCGCGAGCTCACGTCGGACCGTCTGCTCTGAGACCCCCTCGGCCAACGCCAGCTCCGCGCGCTCGCGAAGCGCCCCGGGGACGTGCGCGAACATCGCGGCCGCGTTCTCGACGCCGATGACGTCCAGCATCTGGCGGACCTCCGCCTCGGTGTGGGGAGTAAAACGCACGGGTCAGCTCTTCTCCTTGGCGACGAACTCTTCGTACTGCGCGGCCGTCATCAGCTGTTCGACCTCGGCCGGGTCCGCCAAGGCCACTTTGGCCATCCAACCGTCGCCGTACGGGTCGCTGTTCACGACTTCGGGCGTATCGGCGAGCCCATCGTTGGCCTCGACGACCGTCCCTGAAACTGGCGAGTACACGTCACTCACGGCCTTGACCGACTCGACCACACCGAACGGCTTGCCCTTCGTCACAACGCTATCTTTGGCCGGCAGCTCCACGAACACGATGTCGCCGAGTTCGTCCTGCGCGTGATCCGTGATGCCGATGACGGCGATGCCGTCCGTCACCCGTACCCACTCGTGCTCCTCCGAGTAGCGGAGCGTGTCTGGCGCCTCCATCAGCTGCCTCCTTTCGGCGTGCCTTTGCGCGCACGCCGGTAGAACGGTGTTGGGACGATCGCGACCTCAACTTGGCGACCGCGGATCTCGACCGTGAGCCCCTCGCTCGCCTCGGACCACGCCGCCTCAACGTACCCGAGTGCCACCGCACGCTCGAGCGTCGGCGAACGCGTCCCGCTGGTAACGACGCCGACGGGCTGTCCCGCACCAAGAATCGGATAGCCATGGCGAGCAATACCTGCCCCACGAACTTCCAATCCCACCAAACGGCGACCACTGCCCGCCTCGCGCTCCGCGCGCAGGGCGTCACGACCTACGAAATCATCGCCGTCGAGTTTCACGAACCGCGCAAGGCCGGCCGAGAGCGGTGTCGTCTCATCGTCGAGATCGTTCCCATAGAGCGCCAAGGCCGCCTCGAGCCGGAGCGTGTCGCGCGCCCCCAACCCCACGGGCTGCAAACCTGCCGGGCGCCCGGCCTCGATCAACGCGCCCCAGAGCGCCGCAACGTCGGTGGCGGCGGCGTACAGTTCGAATCCGTCTTCGCCTGTGTACCCGGTACGCGACACGATGGCGGGCTTGCCAGCAACCGCGCCTTCGGCGAAACGAAACGTACGGAGCGCAGCGATGTCGACGTCTGTGAGCGATGCCAGGATCTCGGCCGCGCGGGGCCCCTGCAACGCCAAGAGCCCAGTGCGGTCACTCTGGTCGTCGACGGACACCCCCTCGGCGTGCGCTTGTACCCACGCCAGGTCTTTGGCGATGTTGCCGGCGTTCACGCACAGGAGATAGCGATCAGCGGCACGCCGGTACAATGTAATGTCGTCCACGACACCACCGTCGTCGCGACAGAGCAACGTGTACTGCACCTGCCCATCGACCAGTAAGTTGACGTCGTTGGTCGTCAGTCGTTGGCAGAGTCCTGCCGCCCCTGGGCCCGCGACCTCGAACTCCCCCATGTGACTGACATCGAACAAGCCGGCGGCAGTACGCACGGCACGATGCTCCTCGAGAATGCCGGCGTACGACACGGGCATCTCCCAGCCGCCGAACTCGACCAGCTTCGCGCCCGCCGCCTGATGCGCCGCGTACAATGGTGTGCGTTTCAACGCGGTCACGATGCCATCTCTGCGGCCGACACGGTGTTCGCCAGGAGCATGGCGACCGTCATCGGCCCGACGCCGCCAGGGACCGGCGTAATCCAAGAGGCCCTGCGAGCGGCCTCGTCAAAGTGCACGTCGCCGATCAACTTGCCCTCCGCCGTACGGTTGATGCCGACATCGATGACGATCGCGCCATCCTTGATCCACTCGCCACGCACGAGCTCGGGTCGACCGACCGCCGCCACGACGATGTCGGCCCCGCGCACGGTGCTCGCCAGGTCCCGCGTCCGCGAATGACACAGGGTGACCGTGGCGTGCTGCTCGAGCAGGAGCATGGCAACTGGTTTCCCGACGAGCTGACTCCGCCCGAGAACCACCGCCTCCAAGCCCGCGAGCACCGCTCCGGTCTCGGCGAGGAGGTGCATGATCCCGAGTGGGGTACACGGCCGCAGCCCAGGCGAGCCTGCGAGTAGCCGCCCCTGGTTCACCATCGTCAATCCGTCGACATCCTTAGACGGCACGATCTTCTGCACGACGGCCTCCGCATCGACATGGGCCGGCAGTGGGAGCTGCACCAGAATGCCATGGACGTCCGCTGCCTCGTTGAGTTCCCCGACAACGTCGAGCAGCGCCTCGGTCGTCGTCTCAGTCGGCAATCGACGACCGACCGAGCGGATGCCAACCTCGGCGCACGCTTTCTCTTTGTTGTTCACGTATACGCGCGACGCCGGATCGTCCCCCACCAAGACCGCAGCAAGGCCGGGCGTACCATGCGGCTCACGGCGCGCATCGACGCGTCGGCGCACGTCGGCGCGCAACGCGCGGGCGACTAACTTGCCATCCAGAATTGATCCCATGGGAGTGGAGAAACACCCTGTATATCGGGGCTTTCGAGTTTGTAAAGTTTCCTACCACTCGCGCGCTGGGATGGGCGTAGCCGCCCCTCCATACAGCGCGTGGTGCATCTCTCCCACCACCTGCCCCGCCCCGATCGAGGCCAGCTCGCCCGCGCGCAGCCAACGCCCACGTGCACGGACGAACCCGAACAGATTCGACAGATCCTCGGACAACGGCCGCTGCTGCTCGACGAACTCCGCCCGCCAGACGGCTTCGCCTGCGGGAAACAGCGTCAGAGCCACCTCGAAATCGACCAGTGCCGGACGCTGGGCGGCGTACTCGGCCCCGACGCGAGTCTCGAACCTTCGCACGATCCCATACAGCACCCCGTCCACGCCCAGCAGACGTCCGACCTGTGCAGCCTCCTCCGGGCCTACGGGTCGAATCGTACCGAAGAGCTTCCGGATCGCCTCCCCGACGACGAGGTCGTCTGTCACCTTCCACCCGGGGAGGACGAGCATCGCGTCGGTCACCGCGCGATGGATCGTGGTCGCGGGCGCCTCGCCCCGGACTTCCTGTCCGGGCTCAAACGGATCCGCCCCGACTTCCGGTGCGGCCTCGAACGGCAGCACCGCGACGTATCGCACCTCGCCGCGCGGCAATGGCGCCAGACGCTCGGCTCGCACCGCTACCGGCGTCCGATTGCACGCCGCCGCCAGAAGCAAGATGCACACGACCCCCCCCGTGCAACGCCAGCGTCCGACTCTCGTCATACCGCTCTCCGCGTCAGCGGGTCAGCTTGATGCTCAGCTCCCGCAGTTGCTTCGCGTCTACCTCGTTCGGCGCCTCGGTGAGCGGGTCGACGGCACGCTGCGTCTTCGGAAACGCGATCACGTCGCGGATCGATTGCTCGCCCGCAAGGAGCATCACCAATCGATCGAATCCGAAGGCGATCCCCCCATGTGGCGGGGCCCCCGACGCGAGGGCGTCGAGCAGGAAGCCGAACTTGGCCCGCGCCTCGTCGGCGTCGATCCCGAGTAGCGCGAATACCCGTTCTTGGACACTGGCTTGATGCAGCCGGACGCTACCACCACCCAGCTCGGTACCGTTCAGCACCAGGTCGTACGCCTGTGCCCGAACGGATCCTGGCTCCGTTTCGAGCGTCGCAAGATCCTCGTCGACGGGCGCGGTAAAGGGATGGTGCACGGCCACGTATCGTCGCTGTTCTTCGTCGTACGCTAGCAGTGGAAAATCGGTGACCCAGACCAGACGCCATTCGCCCTCGGGAATCAGCCCGAGCTTCGCCCCGAGATGCAGTCGAAGATTCGCCAACGCATCGTGCGCGACCTTGGCCTGATCGGCGACCATCATGATGACGTTGCCCTCGCGGAGACTCGCGGTGCTGGCGAGCGCCGCCCGCTCCTCGTCCGAGAAGAACTTGACGATCGGGGACTGCCAATCGTCCGCCCCGATGCGAATCCACGCCAATCCCTTGGCACCGTACGTACCCACGAATCCCGTCAGGTCATCGAGATCCTTTCGTGAGAGCGAGGTGCCGTCGGGAACGACGACCGCCTTCACGACGCCACCGCGCTTCAACGCCTCAGCAAAGACCTTGAACCCGGAACCGGCGAAGACCGCGGAGCAGTCGACCAATTCCAATCCGAACCGGGTGTCCGGACGATCCGTACCGAAACGGCTGATGGCCTCGGCATACCCCAACACCGGAAGGGGACGGGCCGGCATGGGCACGCCGGCTTCATCGAACATCTCGGCAACGAGCCCCTCGGCCAACTCCAGGATGGCCGCTTGGCCCATGAAGGACATCTCGATGTCGATCTGTGTAAACTCCGGCTGACGGTCGGCACGCGAATCCTCGTCCCGGAAACAACGAGCCAACTGGTAGTACCGATCGATACCGGCCACCATCAGCATTTGCTTGAACAACTGCGGGGACTGAGGCAACGCAAAGAAGGTCCGTGGATTGACACGACTCGGCACCAGATAATCACGTGCGCCTTCGGGGGTGCTCCTGGTGAGCATCGGTGTCTCGACCTCGACGAATCCCGCACCGTTCAGATACCCACGCGCCCGCTGCGCCAGGCGATGCCGAAGCCAAAGGTTCCGGAACATGCGCGGCCGACGCAGATCCAGGTAGCGATGACGCAGACGCACCGATTCCGACGCCTCGGTCTCGTCCTCGACCGGAAACGGGCTCGGACGAGCCACGTTGAGCACCCGCACATCTCGGCCGATGATCTCGATCTCCCCCGTGGGAAGCTCCGGGTTTACCGTGTCAGCGGTACGCGCAACGACCTCACCCTGCACGGCAACAACGTACTCGAGCCGAACATCCGCACCGCTGGCGTGCGCCTCCTTGCTGCACTCGGGATCGAGCACAACCTGCACGAGACCCGAGCGATCGCGGAGATCCAGAAACACGACCCCGCCGTGATCGCGACGCCCATGCACCCAGCCCATGACCGTGACCTTCGACCCGATGTCGGTCGCACGGAGCTCGCCTCCGTAGTGTGACCTCGTCCACGCACCGAGTGCGGTGATCTCAACAGCCACGGGCCTCCCCCTCTCCGAGCGCGCGAATCGCCGCGGCGGTCGTAAGGCCGTCCACGTCGAACCCGATCGCAAGCGGGTGGTCCGCCTGGCGCTGCATGTCACGGACGGTCGCGCGTCCGGCCTCGATCTCGGCGTCCCCGATGAGCAACGCGAAACGCACTCCGAGTTTGTCCGCGCGCCGCATGGCACTCTTGACACTCCGACCGGCGGTTTCCAACTCGCACCGCGCGCCCGCTCCCCGCAACGCGCGCGCCAACTGGAGCGCCGACGCTGCGGCCGCCTCCGTCAGCGGAATCACGCACATCTCCGGCGTCGCATCCTCGCCCGTGGAGCCGGCAGACATCAGGAGTCGCTCCAGTCCAATCGCAAAGCCGACACCGCCTATCGGCGCGCCACCAAGCGCGGCCACCAAACCGTCGTACCGCCCACCGCCACCCACGGCGTTCTGCGCCCCGAGCCCAGGCGCGATGACCTCGAATGCGGTCCGCACGTAGTAGTCCAGCCCGCGCACCAACGTCGGATCGACGGTGAACTCGATCCCTGCGGCCGTCAGTAGCCGCTCAACGTCGTTGAAATGCGTCCGACACTCGTCGCACAGGTGCTCGCGCAAGCGTGGCGCGTCGACCATGAGCGCTCGGCACGACTCCTCCTTACAATCCAGAAGCCGCAGCGGATTGCGCTCGAGCCGGAGCTTGCAGGTCTCGCACAACTCCGCTTCATGCGCGCGCCCGAACGCCTCGAGTGCGGTCCGGTAGCCGGGGCGACACGTGGCATCGCCGAGCGAGTTCAGGAGCAGCTTGACATCGCGCAGCCCCGCCGCCGCCAGGCAATCCATCAGAAGCGCGACGACCTCCGCGTCGGCCAGCGCGTCCTCACGTCCGAGCACCTCGACCCCGATCTGGTGAAACTGCCGCAAACGACCCTTCTGTGGTCGCTCGCGGCGGAACATGGGTCCGAGATAGTAGAGCTTCGCCACGCGGTCACGGCCGGCAAGTCCACCCTCGATCGCCGCGCGTACGACCGATGCCGTACATTCGGGCCGCAGGGTGAGCATCGTACCGTCCCGATCCTCGAAGGTGTACATCTCCTTCTCGACGATATCGGTCGCTTCACCGAGGGATCGGGCGAACAGCTCGGCACGCTCGGCGATCGGGGTCCGAATCTCGACGTAGTTGTAGGAGTCCAGGACCGTGCACAGGTTGCGTTCGATCCTGTGGAACCGTTCGCTCTGCGGCGGCAGGACGTCGTGGAACCCTCTCACGCCGCTTAGCCTGCTCATGAAACCCCGCACAGGTACCAAAGGGGTGGCGCGAATTCAAATCAGCGATACCACCCACGCGCCACAGCATGCAGGCCATCGGACTCGACACGCACGGCCCCGTCGCGATCCGTACGCCATACAAGGGCCCCACCGGCCCCAAGCCGAGCCAGGACAGCTGGGGCCGGAAAGCCGAAACGATTGCCGTACCCCGCCGAGACCACGGCAACCTGAGGAGACACCGCGCGAAGGAATTCGTCCGAACTGGAAGTCGCGCTGCCATGATGTGCGACCTTCAGTACGGTACTGGCGAGCCCTCCCCGGGCGAGGAGCGCGGCCTCGCCGCGCGCTTCGATGTCCCCGGTAAACAACATGGAGACGGCGCCGTGCGTGAGTCGGAGCACCAGAGACGCATCGTTGGCGCCCAATCGCGGCCCCTGCGCCGCTGGATGCAAGGCTTCGACGTGCACGGCGCGGTACGCAAGCGGAACATCACCGGCGCGAAGCCGCACCTGGCGCGCGCCGACGCGCATCAGCGCCTCTTCGAGCCGCCTGAACCCCGCGGCGGGCGATCGCGCTCCGGTCGACCAGAACTCGCGCACCCGAAACTCCTCCGCGAGATATGCGAGCCCTTCGTAGTGATCGTGTTGCGGATGCGACAGTGCCATGACGTCGAGCCGCTGAATTTTCCGCGACCGGAGAAATGGCCCCACGACCCGCGCTCCCGGGTCGAACGGCCCCGGCAACCCCCCGCCGTCGACGACCATCACACGCCCATGCGGGAGCTCGATCACCGCGGCGTCCCCCTGCCCGACCGAAAGAAACGTCACGCGCACGCGTGCGCTGTAGACGCGTTCGAGAACCCAGTACCCAACATCCCCGATCACGAGGAGGAGCACCGCTAGTACCAGGCCCGCGCGGAGCTGGCCCGCGCGAGGACTCGAAGACCACGCGCGCCCGCGCCCCAGGTAGCACGCCAGCACCGCATAGCAGAGCCCGAGCTCGAACATGGACAGCCGCGGCGTCGAGATCGCGGCCCACGGGAGCTGCGCCATCGCCCCTGCCCCGGAGAGTCCGAGCCGCGCCGCTGCCGCCGCGCACGCCAACAGGAGGTCGGCAAGCCCGCCCGCCACGGGAACGAACGGCAGGGCCAGCAGTCCGGGTACGAGTGTGCCGGGACCCAACAGGGGAAGCACCAGCACGTTCGCCAACGGTGCCACCAACGAGATCTCTTGAAAGTAGTGCGCCATCAGTGGTGCCGTTGCCAACCAGGCCGCCAGCGTGACCCGGAGCGGCTCGACTACTAGGAGACCGAGCCACTTCCCGACACGGCCCTTCCGGGGTCCGGGAGCCGCGCGACGCACGGCGAGCACGATCGCCAGGACCGATGCGAACGACAGGGCGAACGAGGGCTCGATCACACGGGCGGGCGCTGGCATCGCCACACAGCAGGCTACCGCGGCAAGCGCCCGTACCGCATCGCCGCGCCGATCCATCCACAGCGCCGAGCAGCCGACGACGTACATCAGGAGCGCGCGCGTGGCCGGCACTTGCCCCCCCGCGATCGCGCAATACGCAAGCGCCAGGGGGAGTCCTCCCAGGACGGCAAGCTTTCGGACATCGCAGCGTCGCAGCAGCCAGATCCGACGCCGTACGATCCACGCCACGAGCAAGGCCCCCGCGCCCGCGGCGATCGCCACATGCAGCCCGGAGACGGCCGCGACGTGCGCGAGTCCGGCGCGTGCCAGCTCGCGGCGCTGCGAGGGATCGAGCGCGTGACGCTCGCCCAACAGCACCGTCCGTAGATACGCATTGGCACCCGCATCGGGCGTGCGCAGGAGACGTCCGCGTAGCCGCTCGCGCACGCGGTGCTGCAATTCGCGGCCGGCGAGCCGCGCCGCATCGATCTCCTCGAGTGCCCGGTCGTCCCACGCAAAGGCGGTCACAAAGATCCCTTGGCGCTCGAGGGTTCCGACATGATCGTAGTCACTCGGGTTCCCGAAGTTGCGAGGCCGCTTCAACCGCGCGCGAACACGCACCAGGGCACCCGGCGGCCACGAGCGGGCGGGATGTGCGATGGTCACAGCGACGCGACCACTCACGGCGGCCCACGACGGCCCTCGGCGGACACGCGCCGCGTCGACGATCACCCGGCGACGTGCCCCCCGTACGCTGCTGGCAACGATGCGGCCCTCGACGACCGCTCGCGTGCCTGACGCCTGGTGAGCCACGTGGACTGGTGGCAACGGCAACGTCGTGAGCGCCAGGCTCACGGCCGCCAGGGCCGCCCCGGCGGCGAGCGCCGCCATTCGCCCCCGCACCGGCGAACGTCCGGCAAGCGCCAGCGCCAAGACGATACCCGCGCCGCCGGCCGCGGGCACCGCTTCGCCAACGAGCCCCGCGGCGACCACTCCAGCCGCGAACGGCACCGTGACGTCAGCGGGACTGAGGTTGTCTTCCATGGGCCTTCGCGACACACGGGGTGGCCATCGCTCCTGAGCAGTCCCGATCAGGGCGCCAGGTCGCGCGTGTCTCGCACAGCCGTTCTAGTCGGCGTTTCGGCGACGCGCAGCGCTACTCGGCGGGGTCGACCGCCCCGAGCTGCGCACGAATGCTGGCCGCGAGACGGGCCGAGATCCCCGGAACCTCGGCGATCTCACCTTCTGACGCCGCCCGCAATCGCTTCAGGCTTCCGAAGTGCTTCAGCAGTACTCGGCGGCGTTCCGGTCCCACGCCGTCCAAATCCTCCAAACGGGAACGGAGCCGATCCCGACGTCGCAGCTCTCGGTGATAGGTGATCGCGAAACGGTGCGCCTCGTCACGCACCCGCTGCAGAAGAAACAACGCCGTCGAGTTCCGACGGAGCACCACCGGGTTCTTCCTGCCCGGCAGGAACACACGCTCCTCGGAGCGAACGATCTCCGCACCACGCACGTCACTCTCGACCCGCATCTTGGCCAGCGACACGATGTCGACATCCTGAACGTCGAGTTCCCGGAGCGCCTCGAGGGCGGCGTTCAGCTGCCCCTTTCCGCCATCGATGACAATGAGATCCGGGAAGTCGTTCTCGGCGCGCGCCCGGCGATACCGGCGCCCGAGGACCTCGTACATCGACGCGAAGTCATCGCTCCCCTCCACGGTACGAATCCGGTAACGCCGATAGCGCGCCCGGCAGGGCTCTCCTTCATCGAAGGTGACCATCGATCCGACCGAGAGGTTCCCCTGAATATTCGAAATGTCGAAGCATTCGACCCGCTTCGGCGCATTGCGCAGATGCAATCGTCGTCGTAGCTCCTCGAGCATTCGCTCGCGCCGCGCGCCGACGTCCCGACGCTCGGTGTAGCTGTGGCGCGCGTTCTCGGCCGCCATCTCCACGAGGCGCAGCTTGGCGCCGCGCTGCGGGCAGAGGATCTCCACCTGCCGCCCCTTGCGCTCGCTCAGGTACTCCGCGCGCGTGGGCGCGTCCTCGAGCACCACGGGCACCAGAATGCCATCGGGCACCGGCCGTTCCCCTTGATAGAACTGCGTCAGCACCGCTGACAGTACGTCGTCGTCCGAAAACTCCAAATCCTCGAACGTATACGCCTGATTGCCGGTGAGCTTGCCGGCCCGGACGAAGAGCACCTGGACCTCGACGAAGCCGCCCTCGCGATACAAGCCGAAGACGTCGTGGTCCCGCCCCCAATGCGCCACAACCTCCTGACGCTCGACCGTCGTCTGGATCGCCTGCAGCTGATCGCGCAGCCGCGCCGCCTCCTCGAACCGCTCTGCCTCGGCAGCAGCGCGCATCCGCGCCTCGAGCCCATGCACGATATCGCGATTTTTCCCCTGCAGCAGCTCGATCGCTTGCTCGACGTCGCGGAGGTAGTCTTCCCGATCGGTCTCGAGACAGCACGGGGCCGGACAGCGCTTGATCTGATACTCGATGCACGGTCGCGAGCGGTTCCGGAACACCGCGTCACTACAGTTGCGCAGTGGGAATGCCTTGCGAATGGTGTCGACGGTCTCGCGCACCGACCATGCCGACGAAAACGGACCCAAGTACCGTGAACCGTCCCGAACCAACTTGCGCGTCACGATCAGACGTGGCCACGGGTGCTTGTCCTCGACTTTGACGCTCACGTAGCTCTTGTCGTCCTTCAGACGAATGTTGTAGCGGGGCTTGTACTGCTTGATCAGATTGTTCTCGAGGATCAGTGCTTCCTTGTCGTTGGTGGTGACGAGGGTATCGAAGGTCGCGAGCCTGGTAACGAGAAAACGTACCTGCGCGCGCTCGTCGCCGCCCCGCACGTACGAGCGCACCCGACTCCGTAGATTCTTCGCCTTGCCGACATAAATCACCTTGCCGTGGCGATCGCGTAGCAAGTAGACGCCGGGGCGCGTCGGGAGGCTTTTCAGCTTCGCCTCGAGCGCCGCGGTCACATCGGACTCGGTCGACGATTCGCTCGGTGGTTCAGGCACGGCTACTGTCCGCCGTGAGACCCAACCGGTGGCGCTCGAGTGCCTGAATGCGATCCCGGAGCTCGGCGGCTCGCTCGAACTCCAGGTCGGCGGAGGCGCGGCGCATATCCTTCCGCAATCGCTCGACCATCGCGGGAATCTCCGCTGGTGCGGGCCAGTCGTCGCCGGCGACCTCTTCTCCAGGCGCAAGCTCGACGTAGTCCGCGTCCAGCACCGCCACCAGCGGATCGCTGATGGCCTTGCGGATCGTCGTCGGGGTGATCCCGTGCGCCTCATTGTACTGCCCCTGGATCGTTCGACGACGCGCCGTCTCGTCCATCGCCTTCCGCATCGAGTCCGTCACGACATCCGCGTACATGATGACCGTCCCGCGCACATTCCGCGCCGCGCGGCCGATGGTCTGGATCAACGAGCGCGCCGAGCGCAGAAATCCTTCCTTGTCGGCATCGAGAATGCCGACAAGCGACACCTCTGGCAGATCCAGGCCCTCGCGAAGCAGATTGATACCCACGAGAACGTCGAAGACGCCGCGACGCAAGTCCCGAATGATCTCGACGCGCTCGAGCGTCTCGACGTCGGAGTGGATGTAGCGGACCTTCACGCCAATCTCCTGAAAATAGTCGGTCAGGTCTTCGGCCATCTTCTTCGTCAGCGTTGTGACCAGCACCCGCTCGTCGAGCTCGACCCGACGGCGGATCTCCTCGACGAGGTCGTCGACCTGCTCACGGGCCGGGCGCACCTCGATCTGCGGATCGAGCAAACCGGTGGGCCGAATGATTTGCTCGACGGGCGGGCTGTCCGCCTTCTCGAGCTCGTAGGGGCCCGGCGTTGCCGACACATAGACGACCTGCCCGATCCGCCCGTCGAACTCTTCGAAGTTCAGTGGGCGATTGTCGAGGGCCGACGGCAGACGGAAGCCGAAGTCGACGAGAGTCTCCTTGCGCGAGCGATCGCCACGATACATGCCGCCGATCTGCGAGACGGTGACATGGCTCTCATCGATGAAGAGCAAGAAGTCGTCCGGAAAGTAGCTGATCAGCGTCGAGGGAGGGTCGCCCGGGTTCCGCCCATCGAGGTGGCGCGAGTAGTTCTCGATCCCGTGGCAGAAGCCCATCTCCTCGAGCATCTCGAGGTCGTACATCGTACGCTGCTCGAGACGCTGCCCTTCGAGAAGCTTGTTCTCGACCCGTAGCTCCACCAGGCGCTCGGCGAGCTCGGCACGAATACCGGCGACCGCCTTCTTCAAAATGGGAGCCCGCGTCACGTAGTGGCTGGCCGGATAGATGGCCACCCGCTCGAACCCACGCAGGGCCTTGCCACGAATGGGATCGATCTCGGTGATCGCCTCGATGGTATCCCCAAAGAACTCGACGCGCAGCGCGCGAGCCTCCTCGTAGGCGGGAAAGATCTCGACGACGTCGCCCCGAACGCGAAACGTTCCGCGATGAAAGTCGACGTCGTTCCGTTGATACTGGATCTCGACCAGCTTGCGCAGCATCTGGTCACGCTCGGTCTCGACCCCACACTCGAGAAAGACCAAGTTCTCGAAGTATTCGGCCGGTGACCCCAGACCGTAGATACAAGACACGCTCGCGACGATGATCGTATCCCGCCGTTCGAGCAGCGCCTTCGTACTCGAGTGCCGCATCTTGTCGATCTCATCGTTGATCGACGCATCCTTCTCGATGAAAGTGTCGGTACTCGGTACGTACGCCTCGGGCTGATAGTAGTCGTAGTAGCTGACGAAGTAGCGGACGGCATTGTCCGGGAAGAGTCGCTGGAACTCGTGGTAGAGCTGGGCCGCCAGAGTCTTGTTGGGGGCGATGATCAGGGCCGGCCGGTTCACTGCCGCGATCAGGTGCGCCATGGTGAACGTCTTCCCAGAGCCCGTGACGCCGAGAAGCACCTGGCGGGCGAGCCCGTCATGGATGCCCGCCGTCAGTTGGCGGATCGCCTCGGGCTGGTCGCCGCAGGGCTCGACGTCGGCCGCGAGCCGAAAGGTGCCGGGTCGCCGTTCCACGCGGCGAGTATACTCGCGCCGCCATGGACGACCAACGCGCGAGGATCGGTTGTCGGCCCCCTGGCTTTCTGGAATGATCGCCGCTCATTCGCGCAGCGGGAGGGAACATCGATGGGCATGCGGAATCAGGCAGCGGTCGTGGCGAGCGTCATCGGATTGGTCCTCGCATTCGGCACGGGGCTCGCAGGGGCTGAGGAAGCGAGCGCGAAGCCGGATGTCGAAGTGACAATCGTCGCCGTACAGTACGAGGGCACCAAAGTCTGGGTCCCTGCCACCATCGCGGTCAGCGAGGGCGACCGCGTCAAGGTGAACCTGATCAACAAGATCCCCACCGACCCGGCCCAGCACGGCTGGGCGATCGACGCCTTCAAGGTCGCCAAGGTCGTCAACCGGGGCGAGCCAACGTCGGTCGAATTCGTCGCCGACAAAGAAGGGGTGTTTCCGATCTACTGCCAGCTACACCCTGCGCACGTCGGCGGGCAGTTGATCGTTCTCGACGACTGATCGGCGGCGCCAGCCCTCACGCCCCCGGACCGCGTCACTCGTCACGCTGCAAACGGCGGCGCTCGTTCCGCGGAAGATCCTGGTACTCCTGATAGTTGGAGCGGAGCCGCTCCTTCTCGTTGGGAGGTAATTTCTGCCAGCGATCGTAGTTGCGCTCGACCTTTTGGCGAGTCTCAGGAGGCATCTTCTGGAAGCGCTCGTAGTTCCGACGCGCCTCGCCTCGCTCCTTGGCAGACATGTCGTCCCACTGCTGCGCGCCCGCCACCCCAACGACAACGATCGCCGGAGCGACCGCGAGCAGCAACGCCAACAGCCATCGCCTCAGCCCCCCCGCAAGGGCTGTCCTCATGCCCACGCCGCACGTTCCCGGTCGAGGCATGGCCCACGGCCGATCCGATCTTGGTCGCCATCAGCTCGCACTGCCTCGAAGTGTTCCAACGTCTGCAGGCGATGCACAACCGGCAGACGGAGATAGAGTTCGGGGCGCTCCAGAAGATCGGGCGGAAGATCCTCGGGCATGAGTTCGTCGGCGCCCCGTGCGTCAGCGACCGCGACCCTGGCAGCGCGTTGTGCCGCCGCAATCGCGCGGGGCGGCGACACAGCCATGGGGGCAGACACGGCGCTCGGAGCGGCGACCTCGACACTCTCCGTGCGCGACGGCGATACCGTACCGTGATTCAGCACGGAGCTGAGCGCCAGCGCCACCGCCGCGGCCGCGGCGAAGGCAACCGCCCAGCCGGGCGTCCCTGGCAGGCGCCGCCCGGTCGTGCGAGCGGATCCGGTATCGATCACGGAAGTTGCGGCCATCCGATCCTGCAAGCGCTCCGCCAGATCGACCGAGGGCTCGATACGCGGCAGGGCCGTAAGCAAGGCCCCAACCTGCTCGATGCTCTGGATCTCGCGCCGACACGACAAACAGGTCGCTATGTGCGTGACGACGACCTCGCGCGATTCTCCTGCAAGCTCATCGTCGACGTACGCGACGAGGTGCTCGGAGACCGCTGCACACGCCTCTCGCTTCGACTCGCTCATAAGAACTCCGCCAAGGCCTTTCGCATACTGGCCGTTGCGCGAAAGACCAGACTCTTCACCGCGCTCTCGCTACACTCGAGCGTTTCCGCCACATCCCGATACGACATCCCTTCCGTCCGACTCAGCAGCAACGCCGTCCGCTGATGCTCGGGCAACGCCGCCAACGCCTCTTGCATTCTAGCCTCGAGCTCGCGACCGGCCAAGGTGCGCTCGCCCTCGCGTGCCGTGGCATCGGGGAGCTGGATCTCGGCACGCTCGCCGTCGTCAGGCTGCTCGTCCAGCGATCGAGAGGGAAAGCGGTGCTCAGGCCGGCGTGCCTCGTTCAGGCAGGCATTGCGTGCGATGCGATACAACCAGGTCGTGAACCGTGCCTGCGGCTCGTAGCGGGGCCCGGCCCGATAGACCTGAAGAAAGACGTCCTGCGTGAGTTCCTCGGCTCGATCACGCCTCCCGACGAATTGATATGCGAAGTTCACGATCGCTCGGCTGTGTTTCTCGAACAGCGCACGAAATGCTGTTTCGTCTCCCGCGCGGACGCGCAGCATGAGCTGCACGTCCGGATCGCTTGTGGGTGGCTCCTTTGCTCGTTCCAATGGTTTCAACGCATTCGCCCCGCCAGAGTTGCGGGCGGCTACCATATTCGGCGGCCGGCCACCACGCCCCCTGCCCCTCGGCCCGCACCACTCGGCCCGGCCCAGCGGACCGGGCAACGCTCTCTAGCTACTGCTTTTCCAAGTTGGTATGAGGACTTATGAGTCAAGGCGTCGACCCCGACGAAGGTCTCGCCGAACATCTGACGCGCATCGAAGGCTACATGCGCGGCTACGCGTTGCTGCGATTCCCCCGCGAGCGGAGCCCGCTCCGGGATGAACTCGCGAGCACGCTCGAGGATACCCTCGGCGACGCCATCACGGCCTGGGTGACTCAATTCGCCGAAGCATTCGCAATTCCCGCGCACCAGCACCCCTCCCTGACCCAAGACGTCGGCGCCGCGCTCAAGCGCTGGATCGCCCATATCCGCGACCCCCAGAACTACGACACCTACGACGTCCTTCGCCAGCACGCCAGTCGCGGTTTCATCTCGAAATTCCCGGCGTCACGATTCATCTCGGGACAGATGAAAGTCTTCCAGCTCATGTCGAGCCACGTGCGCGCTCGCTACGCCCATGACCGCGACCGCCGCTCGCAGCTTCTGTCGCTCCTGGCTCAGGAATTCGAGGAGCGCCTCCTGCACATCACGGATTTCTTCGTCGAAGCACGGGAGGAGCAACTTCGCGAGCAGGAGGCCACCTACCGACGCTCGATCGACAACGCGCCCGCGGCCATCCTCCGGATCGACTGGTACGAGGGGACGGTGCTGTCGGCAAACGTCGTCGCGGAGCAGCAACTCGGCTACGCCCCGGGCCACCTGCTCACCATGAAAGCATGGGACCTCCATCCCCCCCACGAGCGAGCCGCCGCCATGCGATTGCTCGACGAGACACGCACCAAGGGAAACGCCAGCCGCGACGACCTCCATCACCAAACGCGCGATGGCCGGTCGGTGCCGCTCTTCATCAACGCTGGCGCGATCGAATACGGCGATCAACGCCTCATCCAGCAGATCTGCGTCGACATCTCGGACCGCAAACGCCTCGAGGATCAGCTGATCCAATCGGAGAAAATGGCCGCGATCGGCCAGCTCGCGGCCGGCATCGCCCACGAGATCCGCAATCCGCTCGCGATCATCACCAACGCGCTCTACGATCTTTCCGAGATCGTCGATACCACCAACGGCGAGGTCAAAGAGGATCTACGGATCGCCACCGAGGAGATGGACCGCGTCCAGGCGATCATCAACAGCCTGCTCGAGTTCTCCCGCGAGTCCCGGTCCGAACGTGAGCTCGTCGACGTCAACGACCTGGTACGCAAAACGTTGCAGCTGATGCAGAAATACCTGCAGAACAACGACGTGCATGTCGTGACCGACCTTCCGCAACTCGACCCCTGCCAGGCCAACGAGAACGCACTCCGGCAGATCTTTCTCAACCTGATCACCAACGCCGTGCAGGCCATGCCGCACGGCGGCGAGCTCCGTGTCCGCACCTCCCGTGCCACGGCCGACCGCATGCGGCTCGAGTTCAGCGACACCGGCATCGGCATTCCTGATCATCAGCTGAAAGACATCTTCAATCCATTCTTCACGACCAAGTCGTCCGGGCAAGGGACCGGTCTCGGCCTCTCGGTGGTTCACTCGGTCGTCCGCCGCTATCACGGCGACATCCGGGTCCACAGCACACCGAACGTCGGCACGACCTTCACGATCGACCTGCCGTGCGGGTGCGACGACCCGTGAGCTCTCCCGTGCAGCACGCACGCATCCTGCTCGTCGAGGATGAGATCAACATGGCGCGGACGCTCGCCAAAATCCTCGAGCGCAAGGGCTATCGCGTCGCGACGGCCAGCAACGGAGAAGAGGCCGTCGCACACCTGAAAACGGAACGCCCCGACGTCATCGTCACCGACCTCAACATGCCCGTCATGGACGGCATGGCGCTCCTCCGACACCTGCGCGGCCCGGACGATTCGGACGACGGCACGCGCCGCCTCCTCACCCCACCAACAGTCGTACTGACCGGCCACGGCAGCACGCACGCCGCCGTCGAGGCCATGAAGATGGGTGCGTACGACTATCTCGTCAAGCCGTGCAACCCCGATGAGCTCCTGATGACCCTCGACCAAATCCTACGCGTCAGTCAGCTCGAACGGGAGAACGAGCGCCTGCGCGCCGAGGTTGCCCGGCACCAGGGCTTCGGCGAGATCATCGGCCACAGCGCCGCGATGCGCGAGGTCTACACGATGATCGCGGCCGTCGCTGGCAACGACTCGTCCATCCTCATCACCGGCGAGAGCGGCACGGGCAAAGAACTCGTGGCCCGGACCATTCACGACCGCAGCGCCCGCGCCGAGCAGCCCTTCGTCGCCATGAACTGCGGTGCCGTCTCCGATACCTTGCTCGACAGTCAACTCTTCGGTCACAAACGAGGCGCGTTCACAGGTGCGATCGCCGAGCACGACGGCGTCTTCCAAGCCGCCAACGGCGGCTCCCTTTTCCTCGACGAGATCGCCGAGATCCCGCTCGCGCTGCAACCGAAATTCCTGCGCGCGATTCAGGAGCGCGAGGTCGTGCCCCTCGGCACGCATAGGCCCGTCAGCGTCGACATCCGATTGATCGCCGTGACGAACCGAGACCTCGAACAGGAAGTCAGCGCCGGACGCTTCCGATCGGATCTCTTCTACCGCCTCAATGTCGTGCACCTCGAACTCCCGCCACTCCGGGAGCGCCGGGAAGACGTTCCCGCGCTGGCCCAGCACTATGTCGCGCGCTACGCCGACGCCTTCAACGTCGAGCCCAAAATCATCGATCCGGAGGCCCTCGACCGACTGACCGGCTACGACTGGCCCGGGAACGTCCGCGAACTCCAAAACGTCATCGAGCGATGCTTCGCCCTGGCACCGGCCGCCCACATCGATCTGGCAAGCCTGCCGGCGAGTGTCCGGTCCGGCCCCCGTCCCACGAGCGGGATGGATTTCGGGGAGGAAGTGCCGTCGCTCGCCGCCATGGAGCGGGAGTTGATCGTGGCCGCCCTGCGGAAAAGCGCCGGCAACAAGAACCAGGCGGCACGCGCGCTGGGCATCGATCGACAGCGCCTCTACCGGAAACTCGAAAAGTACGATCTCGCCTAGCCACCTGTTGCGGGGGCGGCACCGTCCGGCCTTCCGCGGACGACGACCCAGGTGTCGCGCTTTGCGACCAGGGATGGTGGTGAAACGCACCCCTATTCCTCAATGGACCGCACGCACCTGCGCTGGCTCCAAGCGGGCAGTGCTGGCACGAATCTCGCTCTGATTCCTACGGATCCTATGGACACCTCCGCCCATATTCTGGTCGTTGCCAGCAATGAGAACTTCCGGACGACCCTGCGTCGAATTCTCTGCCGCTGTGGATACCAGACCCATACGGTCGCCTCGGGCGAGGATGCCGTCCAGGCGCTAGGGGAGCGCCCGTACGATCTCGTCCTCGCGGAGATGGCCCTACCCGGCATCTGCGGCCTGACCGTCCTCTGCAAGAGTCGGCAAGAAGGCCGGGAGGTTCCGTTCGTGCTCCTGACCGAGTGTCAGACCGAGCGAGCGCGCTGGGTCATGAGCGGGATGGAGGCCGTGCGCTGCCTCTCGCTGCCGCTGAACGTCGATCGTTTGAAGCACGTCGTTGCCGAGTCCATCACGGCCGCTTGATCACGGCGCAACGCCTGCGGGACGCTCACGACTGAGCGCGCTGCAGCACCACCAGCCGGATCGGCGCAGCTCGCCCTTCCTCGAGGACTCGACAGTCGACGGCCGCCGACCGTAGGCGCTGCCGCCCACATGCCTGGTACAGTGGAAGGGTATCAGTCCGAAATCCGTCGGCCATGATGACGCGTCCGCCTGGGGCGAGCTGACGTTCGAAGAACGCCGCCAACTCGGCGAAACCCTCGCGTTCATAGGCCACCTCGGCCGCCAGGATCAGGTCGAAGCGTTCGTCCGTGGAGAGCCCACGATAGTCCATACCGCGCAGGTCTCCCGACACGCCATTGGCATCCAGGCTAGCCTGCACGAACGCCAACGCAGGTTCCGCCATGTCGACGAAGGTGACCGCGGCACCCGCGACCGACGCCGCCACGCCGGGCAAGCCGAGGCCGCAGCCGATTTCGAGCACCCGAACGCCGGCGAGCGACAGGCGCCGGGTAGCGTACGCAGCTAGGACCCGCGCCCCAGTCCAGAGGTAGGCCCAGTACGGTGGCTCCGCCTCGCCACGCAACAGCGCGCCCCGATCGACCAATGTTTCGAGCTCTGGAACGACGTAGAGGATGAGACTCCCCCCACCCAGCTCGATACGCTCCTGTACCGCCGGGAATCCCGCCAGCCGGGATGTGCATGAGGTCTGGTTTCTCATTATAGTGGCCCGTTCACCCAGCATCTCATGCCGGATAACCATATCCAGATCCGCGGTGCCCGTCAGCACAACCTGAAGGGTATCGACGTCGACATCCCCATGAATCAACTCACTGTCGTGACCGGCGTGAGCGGATCGGGCAAATCGACCCTGGCGTTCGACATTCTGTACGCGGAGGGGCAGCGGCGCTACGTCGAGAGCTTCTCGACCTACACCCGGCAGTTCCTCGATCGCATGGAGAAACCGGAGGTCGACTACATCGGCGGAATCCCGCCGGCGGTCGCCATCGACCAGCGCCGCCCAGTGACGACCTCCCGGTCTACGGTCGGCACCATGACCGAGATCCACGATCACCTGAAGCTGCTCTACGCGAATCTGGCTGTCCTCCACTGTCGCTCGTGCGACCGGCCGGTGACACGGGCGACCGCCGTCTCGATCGCTGACGAGCTGTCCGACACGCTCGCCGACACCACCATCTACCTCGGATTCGATTTTCCGGTGCCCGCTCTCCCGTGGGAGGAGGTCGTCACCAGCCTCTCACGCGAGGGCTTCATTCGCGCGCTGGCCGGCGCCGACGTCGCGCGTATCGAAGCGTGCGCACCCGCGCCCGGCGACACCCTGCAGATCCTCGTCGACCGCATCGCCATCAAGCCGAGCGCACGCTCGCGACTCGTCGGCTCCATCGAGCAAGCCTACCGGTATGGCAAAGAGCAGTGCTGGATTCTCGACCCGGCGACGGGCGCCCAGCGGAGCTACAGCGGGGCCCTGTCCTGCACGGATTGCGACATCACCTACCGGGAGCCGACGCCGAACCTCTTCTCATTCAACAGCCCGCTCGGAGCCTGCGATGAATGCCGAGGTTTCGGCCGAGTGATCGATCTTGATCTGGATCTCGTCATCCCCGACGCCGCCCGTAGCCTGGACGACGGGGCCATCAAGCCATGGTCGACACCCTCGACGACGCGGGAGCGCAGCCAACTTCTCAAGTTCTGCCGTCGCAAAAAGATCCCGACCCGCGTACCGATCGCCGAGCTGAGCCCCACCCAGCGCGCGCTCATCGAACACGGGGACGATGACTTCTTCGGCATCCGCGGCTGGTTCAAATGGCTCGAACGCAAAACCTACAAGATGCACGTGCGGGTCCTGCTGTCGCGCTATCGGACCTACCGCACCTGCCCGAGTTGCGAGGGCACGCGCCTGAAGCCCGACGCACTCTGCTTTCGCATCGCCGGCCGGACCCTTCCCGAGGTCAACCACATCAACGTCGCCGCACTGGCGGAGTTCTTTGCCGAACTGCCGATCGACGCCGAGCGCGACCCAGCGTCGGCACTGATTCTCGACGAGGTCAAATCCCGCCTGGGCTACCTCGCGGAGGTCGGCCTCGGCTACCTCACGCTCGACCGGCAGTCGCGTACGCTCTCGGGCGGCGAGCTCGAACGCGTCGATCTGACGACCGCGGTCGGCTCGTCGTTGGTCAACACGCTGTACGTGCTCGACGAGCCGTCGATTGGCCTCCATCCCCGCGACAACGCCCGCCTGGTGCGCATCATGCGCAACCTGTGCGCCAGACAGAACACGGTCGTCGTCGTCGAGCACGACCCTGAGATCATCGCCGCCGCGGATCATTTGATCGACCTCGGCCCCGAAGCCGGCTCGGCCGGCGGTGAGATCGTCGCGGCCGGGACGGTTCAGACTGTCGCCGCAGCGTCCGAGTCACTGACCGGACAGTATCTCTCAGGCGCACGACGCGTTCCTGTGCCGGGCAGGAGGCGCCGGCCGTTGCCCACGCTCGACATCACAATCCGCGGCGCCCGCGCGCACAACCTGAAGAACATCGACGTCTGCATTCCCCTGGCGCGGATGGTGTGCGTCACGGGCGTCTCGGGCTCGGGCAAGAGCACTCTGGTGGAGGAAGTCCTGCATCGCGGCTTGCTCCGCCGGCGCGGGACGGCCACCGCCCCGCCAGGCGAGTGCGACGACATCGAGGGCGCTGAGAAACTGTCCGAAGTGATCTTCGTCGACCAAAGCGCCATCGGCTCCTCGCCGCGCGCGAACGCCGCCACTTACACCAAGATGTTCGACAGCGTACGTCGGCTGTTC
>JAJCZP010000045.1 GCA_029262315.1 Deltaproteobacteria bacterium
CCCGTCCGCGTGTTGTCGAGGTGCTCCTCGGCACGGGCCCGCGACCGCATCGTGGGGGAGATGGTACCGTAGAGCGGGGCGCTGACTTTCGCCTGGATCGTCTGCGCCAACATCACCTCCAAGAGCGTGAATCCGCGTGCGCTCCCCATCATCGACCGAGCCGTGCGTAGTAGACGAGCGAGACATCGTCTGGGGCCGGTGTCGCGCCGTCACCCCGGTAGACTCGCACGCGGATCTCACGCAGATCAGGCAGCGGACTCCTCAGGATCTCGCGCTCCCAGCGCAGATGTGGGTAGCGTTCGGGGTAGGTCTCCTCGAAATCGCCCGTTTCGGTGCCAAGCGCCAGCGGCGTGCCGGACTCGATTTCGGTCATCAGGCCTTGCGCTAGGAGGGTTGCTTCCGTGATGCGGCGATCCTCGTCCAGGCGCGCGAGATTGCCGACGTGCAGTCCGAGGAGACTGACGAGACCGACGCCGAGAATCGTGACCGCGACCAGGACCTCCAGCAGCGTAAATCCCGCGGCCGTGCGGGGGCTGTGGTCCGGCGCACGTGACTGGTCACCGACGATCGGCAAACTCGTCCTCGTACGCCTCGGCCAATGCCGTCACTTCGATGTACCCCTCCGCGATGCGAGCCCTGCCGGTGAGCGGCTCGATGGCCAGGGTCGCCTGTTCTCCATTGCGGTTCTGGAGGTGGACGACCAGCGGGTCGGCGAAACCTTGCGGGGAAAATTGCGCGTAGACCACGCCGCGATCGATGGTGCCGAGGGCCGGGAGCACGACATCCTCGAAGGCGACGCCGGCGGGTAGGTCGACCGGTCGTCCCAAAGGGTCCTGATCGGGGATGAACGCCAACTTCTGGCTGTCCACATCGAGCTCGCTCGCCCAATAGCGGTGGTGGTCCAGGTCGAGATTCAGCCGCATCGGGCGTTGGCGGAACGCGGCTTCGTCGTACAGTAGTCGCGTCGTGCTGGCGAGACGACCGGCGCTGGCCCGAAGCTCCGCCGAGTTCGTATCGCGAAATCGCGGGATCACGAACGAGAGGGCAACCGCCATGACGAAAAGCACGATCGCGAGCTCGAGCAGGGTGAAGCCGGACGCGTCGTCAGAGCTGAGTGCGTCCGTCGATATCGGCATACTTCCCCTCGCCACCCTCCACTCCGTCGGCGCCGTACGAGCGGACGTCGTAGGTGTCTCCGTCGCTCAGGAACGCGTACTGGTTGCCCCATGGATCGAGCGGCACCGCTTCGAGGTAGCCATCCTGGTTCCAGCGATGCGGGATGTTGCCGGTCTCCGGGAGCGTAACGAGCGCCTCCAGCCCCTGGTCGGTCGTCGGATAGAAGCCGCTGTCGAGCTTGTAGAGGTGCAGCGCCTCTTCGATCCCTTTGACGTCGGCAGCTGCCTTGACGCGCCGGGCCTCGTCCGTACGACCGACGATCCGTGGTGCGACCATCGTGACGAGCAAGCCGAGGATGAACACCACGACCATGATCTCGATCAGAGTGAAGCCTGCTTGCGTGCGATGATTCGAGCGATCGACCCGCATCACATTCCCTCCCCCGCTGCGTACTGTAGCAATGCCGTCCAGACCCGCAATAACCCCGTCACCGCACGACGCGGTTGAGGTCGAAGATTGGCATCAAGATGGATAGCACGATGAACAGCACGACAAGTCCCATGAACACTATCATGATCGGCTCCATGATGGTGGTGAGTCCGGTGACCGCGTTATCGACCTCCGTGTCGTACGCATCGGCGGCCTTGGCGAGCATGCCTTCGAGCTCGCCGCTTTTCTCCCCGACCGCGACCATGTGGACGACCAGTGGTGGGAAGAGGCCGCTCTCGCGGAGCGGTGGCGCGATGCTCTGGCCCTCGCGAATGGCATCACGGGCGCGCTCTATCGCGCTGGCGATGACGACGTTGTTGACGATGTTCTTGACGATATCGAGGGCGGGGAGCAGCCCGATGCCGCTCGCGAGCAGCGTCGAGAGCGTGCGGGCAAAGCGCGCGACGGCGAGCTTTTGGAGAAGCCGTCCAACGTAGGGGATCCGCAGGACCAGGCCGTCGAGGCGCTCTCGTCCCGGTGCCGTCCGGGCGTAGGCGCGGAGACCGAATACGCCGGCGATCGCGAGCAGGAGGCCGAGCCACCACCAGCGCGCGGAGAAGCCGGAAATCCCGAGCATGATCCGGGTCAGCAGCGGAAGTTCCTGTTGCGTCTCTTCGAAGATCTTGGTGACCTTCGGTACGACATAGGACACCAGGAAGAAGAGGATGCCGCCGCCGAGCACCAGCATGATCGCCGGATAGGTCAATGCGCCGCGCACCTTGCTCAGAAGCTGCGACTGGTTCTCGGTGTAGTCGGCCAATCGTCCGAGGACGATGTCGAGTGCGCCACTCGCCTCGCCGGCCCGCACCATGTTGACATACAAGGGCGCGAAGATGTTCGGGTGCTCCGCCAGGGCATCGGCGAGGCTTCGACCTTCCAGAACCTGCTGCCGGACTCGCGCGAGCGTCCGCCGCAGGCGGTCACGCTCGGTCTGCTCGGAGAGCGCGCCGAGTGCCTCGACGAGAGGAAGACCCGCTGCCACCAGTGTGGAGAACTGGCGTGTCATCGCCGCGAGCTCGTGTGCGGGGACCCGGTCCCCCGGTAGCGTGAGGCCGAAGGCCGGGAGTGCGCGGGCCGCACCCGGCGCGCTCGTAGCCGTTCGGTCCTCGGTCAACGTGACGGGATAGACGCCCGTCAGGCGGAGCTTGTGTCTGGCGCCGCGTTGGCTTTCCGCGTCGACGACACCGCCAACCGTCTTTCCGTGGCCATCGAGGGCCGTATACGCGTACAGCGGCACGATCGACGGATGCTTACGCCAGGTCCTCTTGAGTGACCCGCAGCACTTCCTCGACACTCGTTTCGCCAGCGAGGACCTTGGCGGCGCCGTCGGCGCGCAGCACGGGCATGCCGCTTGCGATCGCCGCCCGACGGATGGCCGCAGCGTCGGTCGTCTGCATGATGAGGGCGCGGATCTCATCGTCGACGACGAGCAGCTCATGAATGGCCGTGCGCCCGCGGTACCCCGTGCCCTTGCATGCATCGCAGCCGGGTCCACTGGCGAAAATCGTCCGATCGGCGATTGCCTCGACGCTGAGGCCGAGTTCGGCAAGGGTCTCGGCGCTCGGGTGTACGGCCAGCTGACAGCCCGAGCAGAGCCGGCGAACCAAACGTTGTGCGATGACACCGATGACCGACGAGGAGACCAGGAAGGGCTCGGTCCCCATTTCGACCAGGCGCGTGACGGCACTGGCGGCGTCGTTGGTGTGCAGGGTCGAGAATACGAGATGGCCGGTAAGGGCCGCTTGGATCGCGATTTCGGCGGTCTTTCCATCGCGAATCTCGCCGACCATGATGACGTCGGGATCCTGGCGCAGGATCGAGCGGAGCCCATTGGCGAACGTCAGATCGATCTTCGGATTCACCTGCATCTGACCGACGCCTTCGAGCTGGTACTCGATCGGATCTTCGATCGTGATGATGTTGCGCTCCGACGAGTTGATCGTGGAGAGGGCTGCGTACAGCGTGGTCGTCTTGCCGCTCCCGGTGGGTCCCGTCACGAGGAGTACGCCGTGATTCTGCCGAATCAGCTTGCCCACGACCGCTAGCTTGTGGCCGTCGAGCCCGATGTCGTCGAGCCCGAGCACGGTCGTGCCCTGATCGAGAATACGGAGGACGACACGTTCCCCGTACGCGGTCGGGATGACCGAGACGCGGACATCGATATTCTTGCCGGCGACACGCGTCCGCAGGCGGCCGTCTTGAGGTAGGCGTTTCTCGGCGATATCGAGACCCGCCATGATTTTGACGCGCGAGACGATGATCGGCTGGAAACGCTTCGGGGGGGAGATGACGTCGTAGAGAATGCCATCGACGCGAAAGCGCACGGTGAGCGCGCGTTCGAACGGCTCGATGTGAATGTCGCTCGCCCGGTCTTTGACGGCCTGGAACAAGAGGGAGTTCACCAGGCGAATGATCGGTGCCTCGTCGTCCGCTTCGAGGAGGTCGCGGGGCTCTTCCAGCTCGGTGGCGATCAGATCGAGACGCTCCTCGTCGAGATCTCCCATGAGATCGGCCGCGCTGCCCGAGGCGCGGTCGTAGGCACGGTTGATCGCCTCGGTGATGGCCTGTGCCGGCAGCACGGTGGGGCGGATGGGCTGTGCGTACAGGACGCGCAGGTCGTCGAGCGGACCGATGGCATGCGGATCCGCGATCGCCACGAGCAGGCCGTCGTCTGTCTGGCGGATGGGGAGAATGACGTTGCGCTTGGCGAACTGCATCGGCAGGCGCTCGAGGAGCGCCGCGTCTAGATCCTCGGCGGCGATCGTGTCGGCGTACGGGAGGCCGCACGCGCTGGCGAGCGCGCGCGAATCGAGACTCGTGTCGTCAGCGGCCTCGATGGCCCGGGCCTGGTCTTCGAGCGTTTCCGGGTGGCGCGATGCCATGACCATGGCTCCTCAGGGCTCCTCGGTCCCGCCTGGCGGTGGCGCCTCGGCGACGACCAGGCGTAGCGTAGCACCGCGGGTTTCGAGTCGATAGCGCGGGGGCATGGCCGCGTGGAGATCCAGGACGATGCGGACCCTCCCGGAATGGTGCGCAATGCGTAGCCGCCGGAACAACGGATCGTCGACCGGGACGGCATCGACGTCCGGGTTCGGATGGCTGCGTCCATAGACATCGAGCACGAGCCGCGCGGGATTTTCGAGTGCGAAGTGGGTAACGCGGACCGGTGGGAGCCCGACGTCGAGTTCGATGATCGGCGCTCCCGCCCCCCGGTCGATGCGCGCGCCGCGGAGCGCGATCACATCGGCGTCGTCGACCTCGGTCGTAGGGATGGTCGTACGCGTTGTGCCGCGGGGCGGTGTGATCTCACCCCGACGCTGCAGCTCGAACGAAGGCCGCTCCAAAGGATCGAGCGGACGCTTGGGCGTGCTCAGCGAACCGGACAGGGCCCGGAAGCGGTCACGCTCCGCGATCGAAAGCGCGGCCGCGTCCACCTCGTCTTTGACAATTCGCGGCGTGAGAAAGATGAGCAGGTTGATCTTTTCCACCTCGGTGCTGTTCGACTTGAAGAAATTGCCGATGACCGGAATGTCGGCGACGAACGGGACGCGACTCTCGGTGGATGTGGTCGCATCGGAGATCAATCCGCCGATGACGACGGTCTGGCCATCGCGGACCGTGACCGTCGTGCTTGCGCTGCGAAC
The DNA here is from genome assembly GCA_029262315.1 of Deltaproteobacteria bacterium. GTDB lineage: Bacteria > Desulfobacterota > Binatia > UTPRO1 > UTPRO1 > JAJCZP01. The sequence continues at coordinate 5,250 of JAJCZP010000045.1, forward strand.
GGTCGTGGTCGGACCAACCTCGTTCGCGTCGAGGAGGGGATTCGGGACGAGTCGCGAGACCTCTTCGAAGATGCTGAGGCGCACCATCGACCCCTCGGAGATCTGGGGCGTGAGTCGTAGCGTGATGCCGACGTCTTCACGCTCGATCGTGGAAAAGGTGTTCGCCAGATTGGTGGAATCCGTCGAACGGCTGGCGACGAATGGGACGTTCTGGCCGACAACGATCTCGGCTTCCTCGTTGTCGGTGGTCAGGATGCTGGGGGCGGAGAGCACGTTGATGTCCTGCTCGTCCTCGAGGGCGGTGAGCAGTGCGACGTTGGCGGGAACGACCGAGCCATCCGGCAGCTCTATTGTCTTTTCGGAGACCGCCGCCGCGATCAGGCCCGGGAGACTGCCGGGGCTCGCGAGTGCTTGATTGAGATTGCTCAGGTTGCTGCGCGCGAGGCCGATGCCGCCGCCGATGCTCGTCGCCCCCTGCAATTCGATACCGAGCTCACGCATTCGATCTATGGTGATCTCGAGGAGGATGGCCTCGACGCTCACTTGCGGGCGTTGAATGTCGAGCTGTGCGATGACGCCGGAAAGCAGCGCAAAATCCTCGGGTGCCGCCG
>JAJCZP010000046.1 GCA_029262315.1 Deltaproteobacteria bacterium
GCCGTCCGCGTCGAGCGCGTGTGAGGTCGCTGGTGATCGCCAAGTCTTGCGGAATCGTGCTGGTGCTCACGGCCTTGTGTGGGGCAGTAGGCTGCGCGAGCGACAATCCGGACGTCGTTGCGGTTCCCGAACGTTCGGGAGCGGTCAAAGTGGCGGCCGAGGTGCGCGCGCTCCGGCGGGCGTATGATGGTGCGCCCGCGGTGATCCCGCATCGACCGTTCGGGGGCGCGTGCGTCTCCTGCCATACCACGGCAGGGATGGCGGTCGAGGACGTTGGATTCGCACCGCCAGCGCCGCACGCGGCGACGAGCGGGATGCAGGCTGCTGCACGCTGCGTGCAGTGCCACGTCTATCGTCGGACCGAGGCCGTGTGGCGCTCGAATACCTTTGCGGGGCTGCAACAGGATCTCCGGCATGGCCAGCGATTGAACGTCACGGCGCCGCCCGTGATCCCTCACGCCGTGTTCATGCGAGAGACCTGTGTGGCGTGTCACTCCGGTCCGGCGGCCCGCGAGGAAATTCGCACTTCGCACCCGGAGCGTGTCCGGTGCCGCCAGTGCCATCTGCAGCGTCAGACCAGCCACGCCTTCGTGAGCGCGGCGATTCCCAAACCTGCGCACTGAGGGCCAGCCGTTCCCAGGAATGCAAACGGAGTGTGGGAGAATCGTCATTTTACGGCGGGATCGCGTGTCTCGACCTTGGCAGGAAAATTGGAGGGACCGGGGTAGGGGGAGTCATGCAAGTACGGAGCTGGATGACGGAGCAGGTCGAGTCGGTGCGCCCCGACGAAGATATCGCGGAGGTACGTCGGCGCTTTCGCCAGCGGCGTGTTCGACAGTTTCCTGTCCTCGAGGCCGGGCAGCTCGTGGGCATCATTACCGACCGGGACGTGCGCACGGCGAGCGCCCCGGACACGGCCGTTGCGGCCGTGATGACACCCGATCCCGTCACGGCAAAGCCGGGCATGCTGGTGGAGGAGGCCGCGGCGCTGATTCGCCAGCACAGGATCGGTGCGTTGCCGGTGGTGGAGGACGGTGTCCTTCTCGGGATCGTCAGCGAGAGCGACTTGCTGAACGCGTTGGTCGAGCTGTGCGGAGTGCTCGAGCCCACGACCCTGATCGAAGTCGAGAGTGCTGAGGGTGGCGACGAGGTCGAGCGCGTGCGCAGTGTCATCGAGAAGCACGGTGGCTGGGTGCCCTGGATCTCGGGGGCTCCTGATGGCAGGGGCCGGCAGATCATCGCCCTCAGACTGCGGATGGCGGTTGGTTCCTCGCCCGAGCAATTGCTCGAGGAGGCGGGATTCAATCTCCTGTCGAGTATCAGCGGTCGGGTGGCAGTCGCCGCGTGTGGCTGACCGGCCGCGAGGTACGCGTGATCGCGAGGTCAGGTATTGCCGTGAGAAGAGTGCTGCTCGTCGTCGCCTGGCGGCGTACGTGTAGCCCCAGGGGGAGAAGATGATGCGTATCGTCACGATGCTTCACTTGGTGGGATCATGTGTATTGGCTCTCGGCGTGTCCATGCCGTCCGCGTCGGCGATGGCTGGAGAACTCTCGCTCGACGCGCCGCCAGAGATCGCTGTCGGGGACGCGACCTTGACGCCGCACTTTTCCAATCGCATGCGTGGCGAGTTCGCCGACTGGTTCGATCCGGGCCCCGGGGCCGCGCCCAACGACGACAGTTCCTATCAGTTCTTCGCCAACGTCATGCATTTCGGCGTCCGTCTCAAGCACCAGCGGTTCGGGCTTTTCGTCGATGGGCAGTACGTCGCGCTAGCGAACCTCCCAAACCACGCGAGGGGCCTCGGCCCTGGGGCGGTCTATTTCGCGAACAACCGGCGTGACAATCCCGGCGAGGTGTTTCTGCGCGAGGGCTATCTGACAGTACCCAACCTCGGCGTGGAAGGGCTCGCGCTCGATCGAGGAGGGCGTTTCAAGTTCAACGACGGGCTCGAGACCATCGCCAAGACCGAAGACCCGATGCTGCAGTGGGTGAAGAAGATGCGGATCTCACAGCGGCTGATTGGCGCGTTCGACTATACGCACAGCGGTCGGAGTTTCGATGGTGGCGCGGTCTCCTATGATCGCGGTCCGTACAACCTGACGTTCATGGGGGGGCAGCCGACCGCCGGCGGATTCAATGTCAGCGCGAACCCGCATATCGACGGCATCTTTCTGACCTACCTCGCGGCGACGGTGACCGAGCCCGAGTGGTTGCCGCGCTCGGACATGCGATTGTTCCACGTCTACTACGAGGATGGGCGTGACCTCGTCGCGACCGACAATCGCCCGCTGCCGCTACGGCAGGCGGATCAGGGGCGTGACATCCAGATCCACACGATCGGGGCAAACTTCGAACGCATCTACCCTCTCGGCCCCGGCGCCATGGACGTCATGTGGTGGGTCGCGGGACAGACCGGTGATTGGCAATCCCAGGATCACGGCGCATGGGCGGTGGCGGCGGAGGCCGGCTATCGCTTCGCAAGCGTTCCGTGGACACCGTGGATGCGAGTCGGCTACTTCCGGAGTTCGGGCGATGGCGACCCCGACGACGGCGATCACGAGAGCTTCTTCCAGATCCTGCCGACAGCGCGGCTGTACGCACTGACACCGTTCTTCAACCTCATGAACAATCAGGACGTGTTCTGGCAGATGATCCTGAAGCCGCATCCCAGCCTGGTGGTTCGTACCGACTATCACTACCTCGAGGTCGCCTCGGACGATGACCTGGTGTACGCCGGCGGTGGCGCAACGCAGCAAGATCGTATCTTCGGCTATGGGGGGTTTCCGGCGCGCGGTGCGCACTCGATGGCGCACTTCGTCGATCTGACCCTGATCTGGAACGTGAATCGCCATCTCCAGTTCTGGGCGTACTACGGCCATGCCTTTGGCCAGAGCGTGGTCAGTCGGCAGTTCGCGGGGAGCAAACAGCTGGATTACGCTTTTCTCGAGTCGACCATCAAGTGGTAGGGGGGCTTCATATCCCTCACTGAAACGGCGAAGCGCCTGACATTGCGTACGATGCTCGAAGAACACGACGGAGTGACCGCACCGAAGAGCCCACCACGCACAGCGCTCGTGCTGTCGGGCGGCGGCGCTCGTGGTGCGTACCAAGTAGGGATCTTACGCGGCCTCGCCGACCTCGGTCTCGTGCGGCAAGGGCGCAGTTCATTCGATGTCCTGGTGGGATCGAGCGCCGGCGCCATCAACGCGGCGGCGCTCGCCGCGTATGCCGACGCAATGGAGGAGGGAATCGACAGGCTCGAACACGTCTGGGGCGAGATGGAGCCGCGGCACGTGTTCCGTACCGATCTGTGGTCGCTCGGCAACATCGGGATGCAATGGGTACGCGACCTCACCTTCGGCGGCGCGCTTCGGCACGTGGCGCCGAAAGCGCTCTTGGACACCGCGCCACTTTGGGAGTTGCTCGATCGATCCGTGCCGCTGGGGCGCATTGACGATCAACTGAAGCGTGGGGCTTTCGACGCGATCGCGGTACCCGCGACCGATCTTTCCACGTCGAGTGGAGCGGTGTTCTTGCAAGCGGTGCCTGAGGCGCCGGTTTGGGAGCGCAGTCGATGGCACGTGGAACGAACACGTTTGACGGTGGCTCACCTCATGGCATCGAGCGCGATCCCCATATTTTTTCCCGCGGTCGAGATCGACGGCCGCCATTTCGTGGACGGGAGTGTGCGCAATACCGCGCCGCTCAGGCCGGCGATCAGTCTTGGGGCCGAGCGGATCATTGCCGTGGGCGTGCGCGGGCCCAACCGGGTCCTGCCCACGACCGGTCGAGCGGCACCTCGTACGGCCCCCACGGTGGCGCAAATTGCGGGCGTGTTGCTGGATGCCGTGCTCCTCGACGCGATCGAGACCGACGTTGAGCACGCCGCGCGTGTCAACACGAGCGTCCTCCAATGCGGGACGGATGACCCGAGGAACCCATTTCGGTTGGTCGACGTCCTCTGGCTGCATCCCTCACGTTCCCTTGCGGCAATCGCCGCCGAGCTTGCCGACCGTATTCCGGCGGTGGTCCGCTACCTGCTCCGCGGCCTTGGGGACGACGAGTCGACGACGGAGCTGGCGAGTTACTTGCTCTTCGACGCGGCGTACTGTCGAAAGCTCATGGAGGTGGGGCGAGAGGACGTGGCAAACCGGGCGGAGGAGATCAGACAGTTCTTCTGGGCCCGCCGAGACGCCTAGACCGCCGCGTACGCCTCAGTACGCGACGTGCGCTTCGAGCGTGCCGGCGTCGGTGCGGACGACGATCAGGCGTGACATGCATGGCATGCAGTAGACGCGATCCCCAGGACGTAGTTCTCGGCTGGACCGGATGACCACCTTGCACACCGGGCAGATGACCTCGTTGGGCGCCAGGGCATCGCCCGTCGCCTTCCACTTGCGGTAGAACTTCCGATATTTCTTCGGGACCTCGTCGAAGCCGGTGTCCTCGAGGATGAACCGTTGCCGCGCCCGCTCGTCCTCGGTGCTGGTCGTGTCGGATTGGACGGGCTTGGTCATCGGAGCAGTCCGAGGCGCTCGACCGACTCCAGGTACACCCGCCCGAGACGGTCGTGCTCGCTCCGGTCGAGGCCGATGTTGCCGCTGGTCTCTTCCAAAGTATCGAGCACCAGGTGATCGAGTTCCTTGCGAATCTGCGCGATGCGCGCCCGGCTGTGGGGCGAGTCGGCAAGGCGCCGTCCGAGCTCGTTTTCACCGAAGCCGATGTGGCGGCGCTCGTCTTTGATGACCGCCTTCAGGACCTCGGCGGTGACCGGATCGGCATCCTCCGCGTGGCTCGTGAAGACGACGAACTCCAGGGATTCGAGGATGACGTTCTGGGCGAATATCGCCGCTTCCCAATCCTTGCTCGCGACCAGCTCGAGGAGTCGCCGTTTGAACAAGAGGAGGCTCCGGCTGGCGCGACGCTCGATCTCGGCCTCGGGGTCAGCGACGCCGAGATCGCGCAGGCGCCGTACGAACACCTCCAGGTGGCGCCCTTCGTCGGCGACCTGTGTCGACAGGAAGATCTTGGAAAGGCGGTTCGGCGCGATGGCGATGAGACCGCTCGATCCTTCGAGCGCGGCTGTTTCGCCGACGCAGTAGTTGCAGAGCACGCTGATGAGACGCTCGCGGTCGGCCGGGACGAGCGGCTCGTCAGGCGTGTCCGGGCGATGTCCCCACGTCAGGCCGGACAGATAGCCCTCGACCGCCTGGAACCAGAACTCGAAGGAATGCACCTCCTCGAGGAACTGTTGCGGCTCGAGATCGTGGATGTCGCCGGAGGAAGGTTCCGGAGCACGTACGGGCACCGGCTGCCCCCCTACGGCCGACTTGGGGTCTGGTACTCGATCCCCACGCGTTCGAGCCGTACTTTGAACTCCTTCAAGACCGTGTCGGCGAGTAAGCCTTCCATTTCCTCGGGGCTCATGACGCCGAGATCCTTGCCATGGAAATCCGCGTGCGCCCGTCCCTCACCGATGCGATCCAGCTCTGCTGCGGTTTCGTTGTTCCTGAACCCATCGGCGAAGGTCGCCAGCATGAAGTAGGACATGTCCTTCTGCATGCGCTCGACCTCGGACTTCTTCTCGGGATGCGTCTTGATGAGAGAGCCGATGCGATTCTCGCCGAAGCCGACGTGCCGACGTTCGTCGGCGATCGTCCCCGACAAGGTGTGCGCGAACTTCGCGTTCATGTCGGCATTCATTGCATGCATCATCTCGAAGACGCTGAACGCCAGGCCTTCGAGGACGATATTCTGCCCGACGACGCCGGCGATGAAATCCTTCTTGTCGACCTTCTCGAGGAGGATCTCGGCGAACTTGACGAGATTGGGATTGGCGTAGCGATTGATGACGTCGGTCAGCTCGTCCTTCCGGACGCCGAGGTCGTAGAGGCGTTGGGTGAAGACCTCGACGTGGCGTGCCTCGTCGAGCGTCTGCGTCGCGAGGAACCGCTTGCTCGCCTCGTCGGGCGCGGCGTTGATGAGCCCGGACGAGGCCGCCAGAGCGCAGCGCTCGCCGACCACGAGCTGCACGGTGGTGCGGATCGCGTCCTCGTGAATCACCTCGTTGCTGTAGAGAAGTTCTGGTTCCTCCTCACCGGTTTCGTGTCCGTACTCGGTGTTCACGAGGTAGCCCTGCGGGCAGGATTCCAACCATCTCTGGATCGAATACGCCGATAGAAAGTCAGCCATCGAGTACGCCTCCTTTGAGCATCGTTCAAACAAAGCAAGGGGTGTGCCCCCCGGAAGCCCAGTCCTCTCGTGAGCGATTCCCATCCCTGGGAGGATCGAGCCCCGCTTCTTCGCGTTGGTCGGAAAAGGGGGGCGCACGGTTCAGCTCTGCTGGGCCTCATCCTATGGCACGGCTCTCGCTTAGGGGGTGACGTAGGTCAGAGGTTCGTATGAGAAAGGTCCCGTGCGAGAACTGCGCAATCCGTGACGCGGCGTGTATCGTCGACCTGCCGACGGACAAACTCGACGCGTTTCACGAGTGCGGCGCCACCGCGATTTATCGAGGGCGCCAGGTTGTGTTTCATGAGGGCGAACCGGCGGACGGGCTGTACATTTTGTGCGTCGGCGCGGTGAAGCTCTATCAGTCCGATCGATTCGGTCGCGAGTATATTCTCGATGTAGCGTCGCCGGGCGACGTGCTTGGCGAGCTGCCGCTGGAGCCGGGCGAGCCGTATTCGGTCTCCGCGGAGGCGCTTACGGAGTCGCAACTCTGCTATCTCCCGCGTGCGCGGCTGCTCGAGTTCATCCAGATTCACCCGATGACGGGCGTCCGGTTGGTTGCCGCGCTCAGTAAAGCGTTGGCTTCCGCGCGTCGGAAGGCGCGCGACCTTGCTTTGAAGGGTGCCGAGGGCCGGCTGGCGGATCTGCTCATGCGCCTGGTGCGCGGAGAGGGTGCGGGCGTGAATGGGGGCGCGCAGATCACGCTCTCCTATTCGCGTCGGGACCTCGCCGAGATGATCGGCGTGTCTCCCGAGACAGCCATACGGCTGCTCAGTGCCCTCAAGCGGCGTGGCGTGATTGCATTGGAGGGTCGCCAGATCATCGTCAGCGATGTGGAGAAGCTGCTGCGCCTGGCGCAGCGGGGAGACATCGACTCTGGTTGAACACGAAGCGAGGAGGGCATCCCGAGGCGCGATCGGGCCGCTCCGGGCTGATTCTCGTAGGCCTAGGCGACGCCCGCCGGGCGTCCTTCGATGTCCTGAAAGATGAGACCGGCCGTGTTGTGCCCCGACATCATGGTGCCGGTGAACCCGGCCCCCGGAAAAGTCCACGCGCCGGCCAAGTAGAGGCCAGGGACGGACGTCCGCGGCTGTGGACGATGGATACTATGGCTGTGCGGCGTGAAAGCGAAGCCGTAGATCGAGCCCAGGGGATTGCGGGAGTAGCGGTTCATCGTGTG
>JAJCZP010000047.1 GCA_029262315.1 Deltaproteobacteria bacterium
GCCCGATGGCATGTACGAGCGGACGACCACCGTACTGGACGCCGCCCTTGATGCCGGAATCGGCTACATCGATACCGCGCGCAGCTACGGACGTGCCGAGGAGTTCCTGGCGCGGTGGCTCGAGACCCGACGCATCACTCCGGGCACGCTCGTGGTCGGCAGCAAGTGGGGATACCGGTACACGGCCGACTGGCAGATCGACGCCGAAGTACACGAACAGAAAGAACTCAGCCGCGCGCGCTTCGAACAGCAACTCGTCGAGAGTCGTGCCCTCCTCGGCGACCATCTCGCGCTCTACCAGATCCACAGCGCCACGGCAGAGTCCGGCTGTCTCGCCGATACCGCATTGCTAACCGCACTGGTCGCAGGCCGTCGCAACGGCTCGTATCGTGCGCTCGGTCTCACCCTAAGCGGAGCGTCAGCGTGTCAGGCACTCGAGCAGGCACTGGCCGCTCGTGTCGACCGCGAGCCGGTATTCGATACCGTCCAAGCCACCTTCAACTGCCTCGAGCCGTCGCTGGCGCCGCTCCTCGCTGAAGCGCACGCGGCGGGACTCGGGGTCATCGTCAAGGAGGTGCACGCCAACGGCCGGTTGACGCCAGCGAACACACGCCCGGAGGATTCGGAAATGCGCGGGCGACTGGGCGAAATCGCCGGAGAGCTGGGCACCGATCTTGCCGGACTGGCAATCGCCTTCGCCCTCACGCATCCGTTCGTGGACGTCGCCCTGTCGGGCGCCGCCACGACTGAGCACCTCGCCTCCCATGTCGCAGCAACGAAACTGGCTCTCGACGACGGCGCCCGACGCGCAATCGCGGCAGCTGCGGAGGCCCCCGAGCAATACTGGGCGACACGCGGGTCGCTCCCGTGGAGCTGAGCGGCATCCCGCACCGTCCCGCAACGTTTCCGTTGACGCCGCACCGCCGCTACAAGTGCGGTCATGGCCGCCGAGCTCGAGTTCTTCTTCGACTACGGGAGCCCGTACAGCTACCTTGCTGATACCAGGCTGCCCGAACTGTCTACTCGCACCGGATGTATCGTGCGCTATCGACCGATGCTTCTCGGCGGCGTGTTCAAGGCCACGGGGAATCGCTCGCCGTTCTTCGAGCCGGTCGAGGCCAAGCGTGAGTACGGAGCGGTGGAGCTCCGGAGATGGATCGCCCACTACGGCGTTCCCCTCCAGATGAGCCCCGCCTTCCCGATCAACACGCTGCCGCTGATGCGACTGGCGCACGCGGCGCAGCGCGCAGGCGTCTTCCCTGCCTTTCATGCGGCCGTGTATCCGGCGTTCTGGGCAGAGGGGCAGGACCTCGGCGATCTCGACGTCATCACATCTGTCCTACGCGGCGCCAATCTCGATGCCGAAGCGCTCGGCGCATCCGCCGCCGAATCCACGACCAAGCAGTCGCTCCGCGACACCACCGACGAGGCGATCGAGCGCGGTGTCTTCGGCGCTCCGACTTTCTTCGTGGGGAACGAAATGTTCTTCGGCAACGATCGCCTGGCCATGGTGGAGTTGGCGCTCGGGAGGTCCGCGTGAGCGCCGCCCCGCCGACAACTGGTAGCGCGGGTCGCGCCTCTTAGTCCTTCTTCAGCTCGATCAAGATCTCCCGAAACTGGACGTCGCTTCTATTGACGGCCGTTTCTCGAGCACCGGGCTGGACGTAGAATACGGTCCCGGGCTCGACCGGAATCTTCAGCGACTCGCCGCCCTCGAAATCCGCGTCGATGCTACTGCCTTGCACGACGCACATCAGGTATGGCCGCGTGTGCTCGTGAAAGTCGGAGGCCTCACCCGGCTGGAGGTTCATCTCCCAAACCTTCACGTGCTCATTCTCGAACAGGAGGCGGTTGGCGACATCACCGAGCGTCTTCTCTTCCATCCGACGTCCTCCGTTTCAGCTGAGAAAGGCGACGACCCGGCGCCACGCGTCCGCGGCGTCGTCAGCCCGGTGTGCGGGTCGCGCCGGATCGTGCACGAAACCGTGCTCCGCCTCCTCGTACCGCACCAGGGTAGCGCCCGTCGCCTCGAGCGCCGCCACGTCCTCGGGCGGAGTCCAGGGATCACGCTCCCCGACGATGGCCATCACCCGCGCACCCCGGGAGCTGCCGATCGCGGCAAGCGGCTCTCCTTGATCGGGCGCCCGCCATGCCTTTGGAACCCGCACCATTCCGTAGAACGACACGGCACGATCGAAACACTCGAACCCGGCCGCCTTGAGCGCGTACATGCCGCCCATACAAAATCCAAGCACGGCAACCGGCGTCACCGCAAGGAGATCCACCGCGGCGCGAACGTCGCCGAGCAGATCGTCGTCACGAATCGTCCCGACCATCTTCAGACGTTCTTCCAACGGGAGCGCCTCGCGACCGGGCCACGGCTCGATGGCCACTACGGCCCAGTCGTGCTCGCGCGCGAGCCGTGCGACATGTTCATCGAAAAGGGGCCGGAGCCCCATGATGTCCGGCACGAGCACCAGCCCGCGCCGAGGGGTCCCGGGGGGACGAACGATCTCGATGGGAGTTCCCGACGGCAAAGCTTCACGCATGCGCCGAACCTCCCACGCGACACGGTGTACGGCAAGGACGAGGCTGGCGGCGCAATGCGTCACGGACCCCGTTGACTCCGCTCATTGCACCCGCCAGAACGACCGAAGGGTTGAGTGGCCACGCGCTGGCCACGCGGGAGGGCTGGTATGAAGATCTATCTGGTCACGCCGAAGAATCCAGAGAGCTTCTGGACGTACGATCGCATCCTGCCGAGTCTCGGCAAGGACTGCATCTTTCCCAACCTCTCGATGCCGACAGTCGCGGGCCTGACCCCGCCCGAGAACGAGATCATCCTCTGCGACGAGAACGTCGAAGACATCGACTTCGACGTCGAGGCAGACATCGTCGGTGTCACCGGCTACATCGTCCACAAGCAACGCATGCTCGAGATCATCACCGCGTTCCGAGCACGTGGACGCTTCGTGGTCGTAGGTGGCCCGTACGCCTCGCTCTGCCCCGAGGATCTGCGCGGCCTGTGCGACGTCCTCTTCGTCGACGAGGCCGAGGAGACCTGGCCGCTGTTCCTCCGAGATCTCGCAACGGGCACCTGGCAGGCCGAGTACCGCCCGGAGGAGAAGCCCGCGCTCACCGACTCGCCGACGCCCCGCTTCGATCTACTCCCCGTCGACCGCTACCACGCCATGACCATCCAATTCGCGCGCGGCTGCCCGTTCAACTGCGAGTTCTGCGACATCATCGTGGTCTACGGACGCCGCCCCCGCGTGAAGAGCGTGCCGCAGGTGATGGCGGAGATCGAAGAATGCCATCGCCTCGGCGCAACGCAGGTGTTTCTGGTCGACGACAACTTCATCGGCAACAAGAAGCTCGCCAAGGATCTCCTGCGGGAAATCGCCGTGTGGAGCGCGGCGCGCGACTACCCCATCTATTTCAACACCGAGGTCTCGCTGAACGTTGCCCAGGACGACGAGCTGCTCGAACTCCTGCAGGCGGCACACTTCACGACCATTTTCATCGGCATCGAGAGCCCACGAAAGGCCTCCCTCAAAGAGACAAACAAGACACAGAACATGCGCGGCGACCTCGTCGAGAACGTGCGCAAGATTCAGTCCTACGGGATGCAAGTGCAAGCGGGAATGATCGTTGGCTTCGACAACGACGATCTCTCCATCTTTGAGGAGCAATTGCGCTTCATCCAGGATGCCAGGATCCCGGTCTCCATGACGGGGATGTTGCAGGCGATGCCAAAGACTCCGCTGCACGCGCGCATGGCAAAGGAAGGGCGGCTCGATGCCGACTCGAAGGGCGACCAGTTCGTGTTCTCGAACATCCTGCCCAAGGCGATGAGCCGCCTCGAGCTCTACAAGGGCTACCGTGAGCTCATCGCCAACCTCTACGACTTCCGGAACTTCAGGCGCCGCACGCTCGACTTCATCCTGCATCGCGGTCGGCAAGTCGGGCAGGATCTCCAAGTCCGGAAAGGCGAGCTGCGCCTACTGATGCGGGTGCTCCGCGACACGATCCTCATTACCAACCCACGCCGGGCCTGGTTCACGCTGTCGCTCATCGGCGCCACCCTGCTCAGGAAGCCCGGCCGTCTAGCCGACGCCGTCAGCTTCGCCATCGTGCACAAAGGCTTGTACGAGTACATGCGCGCGCTCGACCGACACCTCGAGCGCGTCATCCAAGAGCTCGAGGCCAGCACACCCCCACCCACACGCGCGGCGATCGCGCCCGCGCGTGCCTGAACCCAGCAGGAGGATTCGATGAAATACGGCGTTCTGATGTTTCCCGCCGACTACGCCATGCCACCGCACGAGCTCGCAGTCGCGGCCGAGGAGCGGGGCTTCGAATCACTGTTCTTCCCGGAACACACCCACATCCCGACGAGTCGCCTCAGCCCTTATCCGGGCGGCGGCGAGCTGCCGAAGGAGTACTCGCACACGCACGACCTCTTCGTGGCGCTCGGCGCGGCCGCCGCCGCAACGAAGACGATCAAGATCGGCGCTGGGATCTGCCTGGTCGTCGAGCGAGATCCGATCACCACCGCCAAAGAGGTCGCGACCGTCGATCAGTTGTCGAACGGCCGCTTCATCTTCGGCATCGGCGGCGGATGGAACGCCGAAGAAATGGGGAATCACGGCACCAACTTCAAAACTCGCTGGAAACTCCTCCGCGAGCGCATCCTCGCCATGAAAGAGATCTGGGCGAAGGACGAAGCGGAGTTCCACGGCGAGTTCGTCGACTTCGATCCGATCTGGTCGTGGCCGAAGCCAGTCCAGAAACCGCACCCGCCCATCCTAATGGGTGGCGGCACCAATAGCGCGCGCCAACGGGTCGTCGACTTCTGCGACGGATGGCTCCCGATCGGCCTGGCGCATGATGTCGCCGCCGGCATGAAAGATCTGGCCGAGCGCGCGCAGGCAGCCGGCAAGAAGCCGGAGGACTTTCCCGTCAGTATTTTCGGGGCCGCGCCCGACCCCGACACGATGAAGCAGTACGCGGATCTCGGCGTCGACCGTGTCAACTTCTGGGTTCCACCCGAGCCGACCGAGAAAGTACTGCCGGTCCTGGATCAATACGCACGGATGTTGAGATAGAATCTCGCACGAGATTCAGAAACCCCACTAGCCTCACCACCGAGCGCGGCCCATAACGGAAGTATGAGCAGCACACTTCCGATTGGGCCGCGCTCGCCATCCGTCGTGCAGATGCTGCGCTGGATCCGCCGTCCCATCCCCATGCTGGAGGATTGCCGGACGCGCTACGGCGACACGTTCACGATTCGGTTTCCTGCCATGCCGCCGATGGTGCTGTTCAGCGATCCCGCGGCGGTGAAGGAGATCTTTACCGCTAGCCCCGACGCCCTCCGCGCAGGTGAAGCGAATGCGATTCTCGAGCCCTTCCTCGGCACGAACTCGCTGCTGCTGATGGACGGCCAGCGCCACAAACGCGAGCGGAAGCTCCTCATGCCCCCCTTCCATGGTGAGCGCATGCGCCTCTACGGCGACGTGATGCGCACGCTCGCCGACGACGCCATCGACTCCTGGCCTCTCGGGCGGCCATTCCCGATTCACCCCGAGATGCAGCGCATAACGCTCGAGGTCATCCTGCGTACCGTATTCGGCCTCGACGAGGGACCGCAGCTCACCCGCCTTCGCGACCTGCTGACCGAGGCAGCCGCCCTCATCACCGATCACCCTCTGTTGATGGTGGAGTTCTTCCAACGGGATTTCGGCCGCCTCACCGCCTGGGGACGTGCGATGCGCCTACGTGAGGAAGCTGATCGCATCCTCTTTGCTGAATTCGCACGCCGACGCAGCGCGAGCACGGCCGGACGCGACGACATCCTCAGCATGCTGCTCGAGGCGCGCGACGAGCACGGTCAGCCGATGTCGGACATCGAACTCCGGGACGAGATGATGACGCTCTTGATCGCCGGTCACGAAACGACGGCGACGACGCTTGCATGGCTCCTTCATCGCGTGCTGGCGAACCCGTCGGTCCTCGATGGCCTCCGCGACGAGGTCCAGCACGTCGGGCATGGCGAGCCGATCGCCTCCGAACGCCTCGGCGAGCTCACGCTCCTCGATGCTACCATTAAGGAAACCATGCGTACGATGCCGATCATCCCGATGGTCGGACGAGCAGTGCACACACCGACAGCTATCGGTGACATCGAGCTTCCCGTCGGTGTGGTCGCAGCCCCCTGCATCTATCTCACGCACCACCGCACTGACATCTGGGGAGATCCGCAAGCGTTCAGGCCAGAACGTTTCTTGGAGACCAAGCCTGGGCCGTACGAGTTCTTTCCGTTCGGCGGCGGCACACGCCACTGTATCGGGGCGGCCTTTGCTTCCTACGAGATGAAGATCGTCATGTCCCAGATCCTGACGCGTCTCGAGCTCCGCGCGGCTCCGGGATACCGAGCACGTGTCATCCGCCGCGGCATCGCCTTCGCACCGTCAGCCGGCATGCCGGTCGTCGTGGAACGCCGCGCGGCCTAGCCCCTCACCCAACGCCGTGGGTCTCACGTAGGCCGGAGACCGCCGCCAAGCATCGCGGCGCCCAGGTCCAACGCCGGACCGTGGCATGCCGCCCGCAGGCTGATGCGAGGGTCGCGTTCTTGTTGCGCGCTGCCCTCACTCGGACCGCAGCGCAGGCGAGGCGCTCGCCGCGCCACCTGACATGACCGCGCGCATAAAGAACAACGGCCAGATCACCAGCGCCAGATTCGGCAGAAACCAGCCTGGGTTGAACTCTTGCAGCAGCACCCAATAGCTCACGGCCATCCCGCCCGCTGCCATCGTCAACGTCAACGATACGATGGCGGACGAGCGCCACAGCGGATCACCCCGCCGCGCCGCCGCTACTGCCTTCAAGCCGAAGAAGGAGAAGGCGAGATCCATCGGCAAGAACGACCAGTTCCATGCGATGACATCGGGCTGGTCGTAGTTCGCGTACATCCACTCTGGCGGCAGGTGCACGAGCCCGACCTGCGAAAGCGCGGCAACGCTCCAATAGAGGATGAATGCCACGTCGGTCACCGTCAGCGCGATCGCCAGCGACTTCGGCATACTCGATTCGTGTGCGCGCCTCATGCGGCCTCGAAACGCGCCAGGTGACGGACGAGCGTCGCGGCACACTCGCGCTGCTCGTCGCCAAGCATTCGATCGTTCGACACGTGGCGCGCCAGACGCAACCCCAACCCGTCGACGAGGGCGACGACGTACGCCAGCTCCCGCTTCGCTTCGGCCCGCGTCCGCATCAGTGGGCGGATCAGGTCCTCGAGCAGTTGCCGCCACTCGGCATATCGCCGGGCGTTCTCCTTGGCGAGTTCGGCGTCGGTCATGGACTCGGCCCAAAATGCCAGCCAGACGCGCCACTCTCGCATCCTCGCGGCGTCGAGCGGGAGCGCCTCCAGCAACACCGCCTGCAAACGTGCCCCATGAGACGAGGTACCCTTGGCCGCGTCCATCATGCGGGCGCCGGCTTGATAGTGGGCGGCTCGCAACGCATCGACCAGCAAGGACCGCCGGTCGGTATAGTAGTGTGTCAGTGCGCCCGTAGTGCAACCCGCCTCGGCGGCTACTCTTCGCAGGGTCGCCGCTTTCAGGCCGTCGGCGGCGATGACGTCCCAGCTCGCCGCGACGAACTCGGAACGCTTTTGAATCGGATCGACTGCTTTCGGCATGTGCTCTTCCTGAGTGAAATAACACCGGTTATATAACTGCTGTTATCTCCAAGGTCAACGGGAGCGTCGCTTGGCCGCCCTGGAAATGAGCGCCGGCGACGTGCCATGGTTCCCACGACGGGGAGACCCCATGGACGAACATCCGAACGCGACGCTGGTCCGCAATCTCTTTGCGGCGTTCAAGAACGCCGATCTCCCCGCCATCGAGCGAGTCGTCCCTGAGGACGCCGTCTGGCATTTCCCCGGGCACGACGGAAAGCTTGCCGGGGATCATGCCGGCCGCGACGCAATTCTGCGCTTTCTGTTGAATGTCGGCGCGCTCACCAACGGCACCTTTCACCTCGACCTCGTCGACGTCATCGCCAACGACCGACACGCCGTCGCACTCTTCGAAGGCCATGGCGAGCGCAACGGCCGCACACTCCAGAATCCGACCTGTCTACGCATGCGCATCGCGAACGGCCAGGTCACCGAACTCTGGGAGTTCGTGTGGGATCTGTTTCACGTCGACGAATTCTGGTCGTAGCCCGATAGCGTTGCCGAGCCACCAACCAACGCCCCCGCGGGCCAGCGATGACGCACAGTTCGTCGACGCGAAGACGGAACCTCGTCGAGCAACTCCACCAGATGCATGCAGTAACGCGAGGAGTTTTCTATGAGTGCTGTAATCGTCACCGGCGCGAGCCGCGGCATCGGAGTACTGGCAGAATCACGACGAGGATACCACGCGGAAGTCGGCGAATGACGCTCGACGAATGGATTGGATCGATCGGCGTCGCATTGCTCCTGCTTGGCTTCTTCGCCAACGCGTTCGGATACCTTCCGACCGAGACGCGGCGCTACCACGGCCTGAACGCGATCGGCGCCGCGCTGGCCTGCCTCGCCTCGTTCCAGATCGGCTTCTTCCCTTTCGTGGTCCTCGAAGGCGTGTGGGGCCTGGTGGCGTTGGCGGCACTCGCGCGGCTGCCTCGGCACCACCACACGCATCGCCCGGCTTGAGCAGAGAGGAGATCGCCATGCCCCATCAAGTTCTCTCGCAAGTTCTCTCACCGCACCACCTCGCCCAAACTCGTCAGCCGTTGGAAAGAGCAACGACACTACCCGCCGAGGCGTTCACGTCCCAGTCGGTCTACGAAGGCGAGATCGAGCGCATCTTCTTGCGGGAGTGGCTCTGCGCGGGCCGCATCGACCAGATCCCCGATGCGGGTGACTACTTCACGCTCGACCTGCTCGGCGACAAGCTGGTAGTCGTTCGGGGCACCGACGAACAGATTCGGGTGTTGTCGCGCGTCTGCCGACACCGGGCCGCCGAGGTCGTACGCGGCGCCGGCAACACACGTTCCTTTCGATGCCCGTACCACGCGTGGACCTATCATCTCGACGGCAGTCTGGCTGGAGCGCCCTACATGGATGGTGCCGCAGGCTTCGATCGAAAGACCTGCCGCCTCCCAGAACTCCGAAGCGAACTCTGGGAGGGCTGGATCTTCGTCAACTTCGACCCGGACGCGACCCCGCTCGGCCCACGGCTGACACCACTCTCCAGGACGCTCGCCAACTATCGCATGTCGGAAATGATCGCGGTGGAGACGGCAACGTTCGACTCACCATTCAACTGGAAGGTGCTCGTCGACAACTTCATGGAGGCCTACCACCATATCGCCATCCATCACGATACGTTCGAGCCCATCCACCCGGCGGCACTCTCGCATAGCCCCGACAACGAGGGGCCGTACGCGCTGCTCTTCATGCCTCCGACACAAACGCCTGTTCCGGGAGCGGACAACCCGCTGGGCAACCTTCCTCGACATGGCTCACTTGCCGAAGACGAGATCGGAACGCTCGTGGCGGCCGCCGTCTTTCCCTTCCACCTCTTCGCGCCGTCGGGCGACTCCTTGGCCTGGTATCAGATCCTCCCACAGACCTTCGATCGATTTACGCTTCGCATCTTCAGCTGTTTTCCGCGCGCCGCATTGGAGAACGCCGAGTTCGAGGATTCGGTGCGGATGCTGCAGGAATTCACAAAGGTGGTCCACCATCAGGACATACAGGCGTGCGAGACTACCTGGGCCGGCCTCAACTCACGCTCCTTCACCCAAGGGCGACTCTCTCGCCTCGAAAAGCCCATCTGGCAATTCAACCAGTGGTGGCTGGAGCGGATGTCGTAGCCTCGTGAGGCCGCAACCCTGCCGGCCGAATCAGTATCCGTCGAGACTCGCGAGACGATCCCGGTGCCAGGCGCCGTCACCGAACGTCAGCTCCGCGACGCGGGCCCGCTTCACGTAGAAACCGATGTCGTGCTCGTCGGTCATGCCGATGCCACCGAGCATCTGGACGGCCTCGTGCACGACGTGCATGTACGTGTCGGAGCAGCGGGCCTTGGCGAGAGACGTCGCACGCGCGATGCCCGTATCGTCGCGACCGTCGTCGAGGGCGCGGTGCGCGTCCATGACAGCCGAACGGGCGAGCTCGAGCTCGACGAACATCTCGGCAGTGCGATGCTTCAACGCCTGAAACGTGCCGATGAGCACCCCGAATTGGGTCCGGGTCTTCAGGTACTCGAGCGTCATGTCGAACGCGGCCTGCATACCGCCGAGCATCTCGGCGGTGAGCGCGACCGTCGCGCGATCGACGACGCGGGCCAACAGGGCGCTCCCCTCACCGACTTCACCAACGACAGCGTCGGCAGCGACGCTGATCTCCCCAAGGTGCACGAGCGCAGCACCTCGCGCGTCGAGCCTATGCTGGCGCTCGATCACCAATCCGGGCGTATCGGACGGCACGAGAAAGAGCGTCACACCACTCGCGTCACCCGCCGCGCCACTGGTCCGCGCCGATACGATCAGCTGATCCGCGGTGTGCCCGTCGAGCACGTGCGCCTTCGCTCCGACGAGCGTCCAGCCCGCCCCATGCTTCTCGGCACGCGTCTCGACGTGGTCCAGCCGGTATCGACTGCGCGGCTCTTGGTACGCCAGGGCCAAGAGCCGTTCACCCGCCGCCACGGCTGACAGGTGCGCCGTCCGCTGGGCGTCACTCCCGCCGAGCAGGAGCGTGTTCGCCCCCAACAACACGGTCGAGAGCATCGGCTCGGGCATCAGCCCATGGCCAAGGGCTTCCATGACGCCCAGCAAATCCATGTACCCCAGGCCGACGCCACCGTGCTCCTCGGGGATGACGATACCGAGCCAACCGAGACCCGCCATCTCGCGCCAGAGATCGCGCGAAAATCCGTCGGCATCGTCACCGTCGCGGAGGCCACGAAGGCGCTTCATCGACGACTTGCCGGTCACGAAATCACGTGCGGTTCCGGCCAACTGCTGCTGCTCTTCGGTCAGTACAAGGCTCATGGCATTCAGTCCGGCAGCCCAAGCACGCGCTTGGCGATAATGTTCAGCTGGATCTCCGACGTCCCACCCTCGATGGAGTTGCCGCGCGAACGGAGCCAGTCGCGTGTGCGCTTGATCTCATCGTCTTCGAACCCGGGCCCTTCCCATCCGAGGCTCTCCGGACCCGCGATCGACATCAACAGGTCGCGGCGACGCTTGTTCAGTTCGGTACCATAGTACTTGAAGATCGATGTCTCGGGTCCGGGCTTGTGGCCAGCCTTCATACTCTCGCGCGATCGTTGCAGCGTCAGGTCGAAACACGCCTGATCAGCCTCGAGCCGCGTCAGCCGCTCGCGAATCGCGGCGTCGCCGAGACGGCCATCGTCCGAAGGCAGGTACTTGCGCGCAAGGTCGAGCGTACGCTTCTTATCGTCCCGTTCCTTGAAGACGTCGGCGATCATGGTGCGCTCGTGGCCAAGGAGCGCCTTGGCGACGCCCCAACCTTTGTTCACCTCGCCGACGACGTTCCCGACGGGGACGCGCACATCCGAAAGGAACGTCTCGCAGAACGGCGACGTACCGCTGATGAGCTTGATGGGCTGCACGGAAACACCGGGCGACTCCATGTCCATCAGAAGAAACGTGATGCCTTGATGCTTCGGTGCCTCCGAATCAGTGCGCACCAGGACGAACATCCAGTCGGCCCGGTCGGCGTATGACGTCCACACCTTCTGACCATTCAGGACGTACACATCACCGTCGCGAACGGCCTTGGTCTGCAGGCTCGCCAGATCGGAACCTGAACCCGGCTCCGAGTAGCCCTGACACCATCGGATCTCGCCACGCGTGATCCTTGGCAGATGCGCCTTCTTGAGCTCCGCGCTGCCTTCCTGCAGCAGAAGTGGCCCGATCATGGCCAGCCCGAACCCCACCAGCGGCGGGCGGAGACGAAGCGTCCGCATCTCTTCCGACAACACCTTGGCCTCGGCATTCGACAGCCCGCCCCCACCGTACTCCGTCGGCCACAGCGGCGCCGTGAACCCGCGCTCAGCGCAAACATCGAGCCAGCGCTTCACATCCGCCGGATACTGCGCCTTCCGCCCTCCCCAGCAGAGGTCGTCCTCACCAGGCGGTGTGGACATGAGGTCGGGGGCGTTGGCGACGAGCCAGCGTCGAGTTTCTTCGCGAAAACTCTCGAGATCGGCCATGGGCACTCTCCAAGGAAGCGCACGAGCGACGCGCGAGCCGCGCCACACGATACGCCGTTTGTCTCAGCGGCGGCCAGAACGTAGACCGATCCCCAACCCGTTACAAATCGTGCCGCCGCGGCTCGGAGGTCGAGACGCGCCCGGCCCGAGATACGCAACTACGCCCGGAGGAAACCCGCATGACCTACGAGCAGATCAAGTACGACGTCGCCGACGGCATTCTCACGATCACACTCGATCGCCCCGAGAAGCTGAACGCCTTTACCGAACGGATGCTCCGCGAGTTGCTCGATGCCTTCGATCGCGCCGACACCGACGACGCGGTCCGTGCCGTGATCGTTACCGGGGCGGGCCGAGCCTTCTGCGCCGGCGCCGATCTCTCGAGTGGCAAGGGCACCTTCAACTACTCGGATGACGCGACGCAGGACACGCCGAGGACGCACCGCGACGGCGGTGGACTGCTGACGCTTCGTATCTTCAAGTGCAAGAAGCCAGTGATCGCCGCCATCAACGGGCCAGCGGTGGGTGTCGGTGTGACCATGACCTTGCCGATGGACGTCCGCCTCGCATCAGACTCGGCCCGCATGGGTTTGGTGTTCGTCAAACGGGGGATCGTCCCCGAAGCGTGCAGCAGCTGGTTCCTGCCGCGCCTGGTCGGGATCGCGCAAGCAACTGAGTGGGTCTACACGGGACGCATCTTCGACGCCGCCGAAGCCGAGCGCGGCGGCTTGGTGAGCCGGGTACTCCCCGGCGATCAACTCCTCGACGCAGCCCGCGCCCTCGCACGCGAGATGTCCGAGGGATCGGCCATGTCGGTCGCACTCTCGCGCCAGATGCTGTGGCGCATGCTCGGCGCCGATCATCCGATGGAGGCGCACAAGGTCGACTCACGCGCCATCTACGCCATGGGCCGGTCTGCCGATGCCGCAGAGGGAGTCAACTCGTTTCTCGAGAAACGCCCCGCGAAATTTACGCTGAAACCGAGTACGGAGATGCCGGACTTCTATCCGTGGTGGTCGCCACGACGCTTCGAATAGGGCGAGATGGACACGGCGCTCCCCGACTCACCGGTGCGCGACGCCGCCCGACGAAGAGCGCCCGATCCGGCGATCACTCGAACGAGCTACGCTCGCTTTCAAACGAGGACATGACGCGCTCGACGAGCGCGACGTGGCTCGCATCGACGTCGAAGTCGCCGTCAGGAACCTCCTCCGCTTCACCAGTCGCACACTCAGCAGCCGAAGCGTAACCAATCTCGTGCGCGATCCGGTCGGCGGTCGCAAGCTGCACCGCGAGCGCCGCGGAATCGCCGGAGTGATGCAGGAGGATGGCCTCGCTGATCTCCGTATCGAGGCCCCACTGCTCAGCAAGACACGCGCCGACGGCCGCATGGCTAACGCCGAAAAGCGCCTCTTCGGCGGCCTCATCCTTTCCAGCCACGGTGCGATATCCGTCAGGATCGGAGAGATGGAACACGAGCTTGCCGATATCGTGCAAGAGGCCGGCGATGAACCCGTCACCGCCACGAGGACGACCTGACGCCACGGCGATCTCGTCGGCGGCCAACGCGGTGGCAAGAGCATGCTCCCACAGCTTCTGCGCCACAGCATCATCGGCGCGGTACGCCGAGCGCGCCGATGCCGCGATCAGGATCTTCCGGAGCGCGCCGAAACCGACCGTCACGATGGCGTCCTGCAGCGAGTTCGGCGGATAGCGACGCGTGTACAACACCGACCGGGAGATCTTCAGCACCCGCGCGGCCAACGGGCCGTCGGTCAAAACGAGCTTGGCGAGATCGTTGGCCTTCGCGTCGGGACTGCGCGCCAACGTCAGCGCCCGCGCCGCGACGGCCGGGAGCGTCGGAAGATCACAGGTATCGGCCACGCGCCGCACCAGCGCGCGCATGCGGTCGCGCGCATGCGGCTCGGTGGCCTCGGATTCCACCATCGCATCGGACATACCCACCTCCACGCACTGTCGAATCGAACCAGCGAGCGCCGTCGATTCGCCGCTCGTCCAGATGCAGCAACGACCGTGCCGAGCGGACCATGATCCGATACAACCCCTGAACCTCGCTCAGGATTTCACGCTCGAGTCTCCGGGGGAGCAGCCCGGCACGGACAGAGACGCCGCCGTCACCCGTCAACGGCATGACACCGGGGACCCCTTTGCAACGGAGCCCGATCCATCCTACGTGGGGCCGATGCTGCCCGTCAGGAATCCCTCGATCGCGCCCCGTGTGGCACTCATGCTCGCGCTCCTCCTCCCACTAGCCGCGTGCCAGAGCGACTCGGGGCCGACCCCTACGCGCAGCGGTGGGGACACGCCACCCGCGCCGGCTGAGCGTCCGAAGGCGGTCCAGGATGCACTCGTCGGCGGCCCCTATCCGTCACTCCTGGTCGCCCAAGCCCAGTTCACGGATATCGTCCGCGACGGGAAGCGCATCCCGGTGCCCGGGCCTGCACGCCTGCTGATCGTCCGCGAGACGGACGCCGGTTGGAAAGTCGCAACCCTGGAGGACGGCGACAGTGCCGTGTTCCACAAGGCGATCCCATGGGACGGCGGCATACTCACGATCGCCGCCACCCAAGCCAAGCTGAGCGTGTGGAAATTCGCAAACGGCGCGTGGACCCACGAGACCCATTGGAATCCGACCTTCGGCGGCAAATTCGATCGGCTCCGGGACATCGAGTCCGGCGATGTCGACGGTGACGGCAAGGACGAGCTCGTCATCGCGACACACGACGAAGGTGTGATCGCAGTGATCCACCCCGACGAGGGATGGAAGGTCGACGAGGTCGACCGCACGGCGCGAACCTTCGTCCACGAGATCGAGATCGGCGACATCGACGGCGACGGCACGCAGGAGTTCTTCGCGACACCGAGCCGCCCGAACAAGCTCGACCAGGAACAACCCGGCGAAGTGACGATGTATCGGCACGAGGGTGACGGCTGGGTCAAGACGACTGTGGATGCACCCGGCGACACCCACGCCAAAGAGATCCTCGCGGCCGACACCGACGGTGACGGCACGAGCGAGGTGTTCGTCGTGTGGGAGGGTGCGATCGCGAAGGGCGGTGCCGTCGTACGTCCAGTGACGATCAAGCAGTATCGCTTTGCCAACGGCGCGTTCACGGGGACCGTCATCGCCACCGTCCCCGATCGCCAGATGCGCGCGATCGCCGCGGGGGACGTGAACGGCGACGGCAAGACTGATCTCGTGGCCGGAGCGCTGGCCTCCGGACTCTGGCTCTTCGAACAGGGCGCGACCGGGTGGACGAAGACGCAGATCGACAGCGCCTCGGGTGGGTACGAACATCCCGTGCACCTCGCCGACCTCGATGACGATGGCACGCTCGAACTCTACGTTGCGGCTGAGGATCAGAACGAGCTGCGCCGCTATCGTTGGGCTGACGGCGCGTTCGCGAAGGAAGTCATCGCTCCACTCCGAGACAACGACATCACCTGGAACATCGGCGACGGACGGTTCTAGTGGCGCGACGGCGCGGACGAGCCGGCATGTTGGGCCTGCTGGCGCTCCTCGTGTTCATGGGAGTCGTCGTGTACGGAAGTCTGAACATCGCTGGCGTCCGCTGCGAGGTATGCATCACCTACAACGGGCGCGCGCAATGCCGGACGGTCGATGGGGTGAGCGAAGAGGAAGCACGGATGGCGGCGACGACAAACGTCTGCGCGTTCCTCTCGTCCGGCGTCACCGATAGCATGGCATGCGGACGCACCCCGCCGACACGCGCCGAATGCGTACCCATCGGCTGAACGAGCGCTGACACCGCCCCAACGCACGATCGCGCGCGGCACCAGCCTCCGACCTAGCCGGTCTCACACTTCGACCGCGTAGATCTCGACGGGCGCCGCGATCCCCTTCAGCGGCACGCTGCCACACGACTTGAACCGCAGGCCGTCGTGGTCGCCGAAAGCTTCGAACGTGCTGGCGGTAACGAGGATCGACTCCGGAAACTCGCGCGTCTTCACCTGCAAGCGTGCCGCTTGGTTCACCGCGTCACCGACAACCGTGTACGTCACCCGCGACGACGAGCCGAGGTTTCCGGCGATTATGTCCCCGGTACAGATGCCGATACCTGCCTCGAGCGATTCCTCTTCTTCGCCCTGATTGTGCTTGGCGAGCTCTCGTTGCAACGCGACGCCCGCACGCACGGCACGGCGCGCGTGGTCTTCGACGGGAACCAAGGGCCCGCCGAACACGACGACGACGCCATCGCCCAGAAACTGCGTGATGATCCCGCTCTCCCGTCCGCAGACCTGCTCGACGATCTGGTAGTACTGATTCAACAACCCGACGACGTGAGCTGGCGACAAGCGTTCGGTGAGCGCCGTAAAGCCACGGAGATCGGCGAAGAGAGCCGTGGCTCGCACGACCTCTCCCCCGAATGCCACACCCCGCTCGAGCGCCGCGTGTGCGACCTGCGGACTCACGTAGCGACCGAAGAGTTCACCCACCACGCGGGCGCGGCGAAGATCGCCCAGCATGACGTTGAAATGCTCGTTCAGTTCCCCGAGCTCATCGGTGCTCCGCACCGGCACCGCGACATCGAGATCGCCCGTACTGACGCGAGCCATGGCGGCGCGCAATGCCTGTACCGGGCGATTGATGAAGCGCGCGGCAAGCAGCGCCATCGCCATCGACGCGACCAGCGAGACGCTCACAATGAACGTCTGCGTACGCATGAATTTCCCCCAAAGCACCGCAAGCTCTGGCGGTAGCTCTCCCCAGAGCCGCTGGGCGACACTCAGATCGACGGTCAGCATGAGCATCAGCGGAAACACCGCCGTCACGAGAAAGGTGGCTCCCATCCGCACCCGAATGGGAATGCGGAGCACACCGCGGCGGTCGACACGGCCGTCGGGGAAGAACAGCGGAATCTGGCGACGCCAGTAGAACTCGCTGACCAGAAAGGACATAGCGGACGTGACCGGCCCCGCGACGATCACGAGTCCGAGGAAACTACGACTCGCCTCGCCGATGTCGACATCGGCGACGAGAATCAAATACGGGAAGTAGAAGATCGCCGCCACGAGCCAGCTCGCCATCGTGAGCACGGCGTTGACCAGCGGCGCGTTCAGCGCCCGCCGCCGCACATCGGCCGGCACCTGGCTGGCTTCGAGACCTTCGCGCAACCATCGCGCCCAGCGACGGAGCGACCCGTGCCAGCGGGCGGACAGGAAGACGTTGGCGGTGATGAGCGTCGTCGCCACAGCCGCGAAAAGGAGAAACTGCTGGATCTCGGGCTGCGCCGGCCCGATCAGCGGATTGATGTAGTTGAAGTACGCATAGACGAGCAGCGCGGCCACCACATTGGTGGGCACAACGGGCAATGCCGTCGCGCGTACGAGCAAGCGATGCTCGGTCGCGACCCGCTGATCGTAGGGAGGAAGCATCAGCGTCCTCTAGCACGAGCACCGGGGTGAGGCGCGAGCGATCGCGGGATTTCATCGTTCGGTCACGCGACGCGAATGTGCTAGCGCTAGCGCGACGCATGAGCGACCAACCCGAAAATCCACGGCCGCCGCGCCCCCGTCGTCGCCGCGGCCGTACACGCCCGAAACCCGCTCCAGGACAAGCGCAGACCGACGGCCCGACAGCCGGACCCCGCGGCTCTGAGTCCGGCGCCGGCAGAGCCCACGCCGGATCCGGGCGCCCCCCTGTGCGGGACGGTCAGCAGCCCCGGCGACGCCGCCGGAGGCGGCGGGAGCCGAATCGCCCCGCCACCGAAACCGTCAAAGTCGTACCCGAGGTCAGTCCGCTCACGGCGCCACCAGCCTCCGGCGATGCACCGCTCAGCCCGGAGGAGATCGTCGAGATGCGAGAGCATCTCGACTACATCCGAACCTACAAAGAAGCCCTCCGCCTGAAGTTGAACGCCACCGAAGACCTCTTGATCAACGGCCGCCGCGAGCCAAAAGAGCGCGGCATCTGCCGGCATCTGCTCGGCAAGATCGACCGGGCCGTCATCGAGCGGGCGGTGGCTCGGGAACCACTCGCGTCCGATCCCGCCGCGCGAGCACGCATGCTTGCCGGCGCCATACGGTTGACCGCCGATATCGGCGTTCTGCTCGACTACCTGGAAACGCTGGCACAACTGCGGTCGCATTCCGAAGCGGCTCAGGCGTTCGCCGAGGTCGCGGCTCGAATCGAGTTTGCAAGCCTCTCGGCGGCGAGACTCACCCGTCTGTTACAGGTCCTGACCGAGACGTTCACGGGACACGACCGCGTCCAGGTACTCTTCGGGCTGCTCGCGCAGTCAGCCTTCCGAAGCGCGTTCGACGGCGCCGAATCGAGCTTGCCGCCCGCCATCGCGGACGTGTTCGCCCCGCTCCGTGCGGTGCACAGACGTCTGCACGACGAGGCGGATCAAGCCTCGCCGACACTGCTCGCGCACGGCCTGGAGCAAGTGCTCTCGGCACCGGATCCCATTCTGCGCGCCTACGCGGAACCACTGCGCGGACGCATGCTCGAGATGACCCTGCGTCCCGAGATGCCGGCCGAGTTGACGGATCGGGCCGCGACCGTCCTGCTCTCGAGCATCGACAAGGGCGGACGCATGTATGCACGCATCGCCCTCCGACGTGCGTCCCTGCTGCTCGCCCGCCACGCGGACGAGCAAGCGCTCGGCACACTCGACGAACTCCTGCGAGCGCAGCCCGACTACCGCATTGCGGGCCGCTGGCGCACAGCACTCGCCGCCCCACGAGTGGCTCGATTCGCGCTGATGGACGAGGCAGACGGCGGACGCCTGCGCCGCGCCTTCTGGCTCGATGGCCAGCGTGCGGTCTGGGTGCGTACGGCCGACGCCGCGCTCGACAAGCGACTCACCGACGAGACCGCCCTGCAAGCACGCGTCGCATTGCCGGGCGTGGCCGCGGTCATCGATCACGGCGTGTCGGGCGACGCAGCGTATGTCGCACTGAATATCGCGGCGCGCCGTGTCGAACTGTCCGACGCGCGCGCCCTTGGCACCGTGGCCGCGATCGGGCGTATCCTCCACGCCCTCGCGCTGGCCGGCGTGGCGCTGCCCGACGCCGACCTCGCCCGTTTCCTGCAAACAGGCGACGACCCGGCGCATCTCGTCCTCGCCGACTTCGATGGCGCAGCGCCGGTCAGCGTCGCGATCGCGGTCAGCACCCATGCGGGGATCGCCACCGACCTCGCCCGCACGCTGCTCGCGTCGGAAACGCACGGGCTGAACGCAGAACTCACTCAGGCACTCGACGCGACGCCCGATCTGCCGACCCTGATCGCGGCGCTCGATCACGCACTACTCCAACCCCGCTCCCACTGACACCGCACCGTCGTTCTCCCCACCGTGCAGGCTCGCACGGTCGCAGGCACGACATGCGAGCTTTTCTGGACCTTTGCGCTCCGAGGTCCTGCCGCTGTCGTTTTCGGTGCTGCACGCACGCAACTCCTTCGGTACCTTGGCAGGCGGGGGATGACGAACATGGGGTGGATCTTTCGTTCCGCGACCGAGCTCGCTGAGGCAATCGCTTCCCGGAAGGTGTCTTCAGAGGAGGTCGTGCGCGAACATCTACACCGGATCGATGTGGCCAATCCGGCCCTGAATGCGGTCGTAGCGCGACTCGACGACGAGGCGCTTGCGGATGCCCAACGCGCGGACGACGAGCTGACCAGTGGAAAGCGGCGCGGCCCGCTACACGGCGTGCCGGTGACGCTGAAAGAATCGCTCTCGATGGCAGGCAAGGTCACCAGCTGCGGCTCCCAACTGCTACAGCAGAACGTGACGCCGGAGAGCGCCACGGCTGTGGCTCGGCTCCGCGCCGCCGGCGCGATTCCGATCGGACGCACCAACGTGCCCGATATGGGTATGGACGCGCAGACGCACAACCTGGTCTGGGGCACGACCCGCAATCCGTGGAATCATGCGCTCACCTGCGGAGGATCGAGCGGCGGCGAGGCAGCGGCAATCGCCTCCGGAATGTCTCCGCTCGGCCTTGGCTCGGACGTCGCGGGCTCGATCCGCATTCCAGCCTCCTTTTGCGGAATCCTCGGACTGAAACCGACGCAAAATCGCGTCTCCATCGCAGGCCACGTTCCGCTCGTGCTCTCGGACTACCTGCAAATCGGCCCGTTGGCGCGCTCGATCGACGACCTCGAACTCGCCCTCCGCATCATCGCTGGCCCCGATGGCAAACAATCACTGATTCCACCGGTACCGCTCCCGCCCAGCAGCGAAGTACGCGCGAAGGAACTCCGCATCGGAATCATCAATGGGAATGGCACGACACCGATCTCGCACGCCGTCGACGACGGCCTCGCACGCACCGCTCTGGCGGCTGTCGATGCGGGGCACCACGTCGAACCGGCCGACATTCCAGGCGTGGAGGACGTGCTCCCGTGCCTGTCGCGTATCTACGGTGTGGCGCTCTCAGCGCTCTGCCGTAACGTCCGACACAACCCGGAGCGCTACCACCCGTATCTCACGCAGCTGGAGGAGCTCTTCGGCGCGCCCACCGCGCGGGAAGTGGAAGAGTCCTACCGGCTCCGCGAAGAGCTGCGCGCTCGCATGATGGCGTGCTTCGCGCGCCACGACCTGCTCATCTGCCCCCAGGTCACGATCCCGGCGTTTCCGATCGGCACGACCTGGAACGAGGTCGACCTCGATGGCGCAACGGTCCCGCTCGTCTCGACACTCGTCTACTCCTTCCTGGTCAACGTAACCGGCAATCCAAGCCTGGCGATCCCGACCGGCTTGAGCGATGGAATGCCGATCGGCGTGCAGATCGTCGGCCGCATGTGGGACGAGCCGACGATTCTGGCCGCCGCTCGGCCCTTGCTGGACGCACTCGGTGGCGTGCCCGCGCCCCCGAAGCTTTCGTAACCCCAGGCGGCCGTATAGGACGGGGGCATGCCCACCGTACCCGTTGGATCGCTCGAGCTCTTTCACGAAACGCACGGCAGCGGCACGCCGCTGCTCCTGATCATGGGCCTTGCCGTCGACTCGACCGGCTGGGCCCTGCAAACGCCGGAGTTCGCGGAGCACTACCAAACGACGGTCTTCGACAATCGCGGTGTCGGCCGCAGCTCGAAGCCGGCCGGGCCGTACACGATCAGCGAGATGGCCACAGATGCTATCGGTGTCATGGACGCGCTCGACATCGAACGCGCCCATGTCGTCGGTATCTCCATGGGCGGCATGATCGCGCAGGAGCTCACCCTCCAACACCCGGAGCGTGTCGACCGACTGGTACTCGCATGCACGTATGCGGAGCCCATGGCATCGATGGCGCGCCAACAAGAGGAATCGCTCGCCCAGTTCGGTGGCTCGATCAACGCCACGGGCACGATAGCGGTCGACACATCGACGTTCGACCCGATGACACTCTTCCAGCACCTGATGCCGCTCGTCTTCACGCCCACGTTTCTCGCTCAGGAGCTACCGAAGCTGATGCAGCTCATGACGGGCTCGCTCCAGTGGGGCTTCAGCGTCGAAGGCATCCTCGCCCAAGTGCAGGCGTGCATGGGACACCGCACCACCGACCGGCTGCATCAGATCGCCGCACCAACCCTGGTATTGACGGGTGATGCGGATCGGCTGATCGCGCCCGAGCACTCCGACGTGCTCGCCGAAAAGATTCCCAACGCGCAGCTGCTGAAGCTCGAGGGCGGCAGCCACGGCTTCAACTTCGAAACACCCGACGCATTCAATCACGCAGTATTGAACTTTCTCAGCGGCACGTCGTAACTCGGCACACCTCCGCAACCGTCATTCGTGCGACGGATCGAACAGAAACGTACCGCCGCCACGCGAATGGGTGTGCAGACGCTCGACGAAACGCGCCGCACATTGGGAACGGGTGCGCTCTAGCGGGACCTGAAGCATCTGGTCGGCCGTAGTCGACGGGCTCATCGATCACCCGGCCCTACGAACGCCGTCTCGACACGGGGTTGGCGTAGCGCCGTACGCATCGTCAAGGCCAGCGCACCGGCAAACGCCTGCGCGAGCGCACTAGCGACGTCTGGCGCACTCGCGATCTCGGGCCCCAACGGCACGCCATATGCTCTTTCGGAGTCTCAGTTGCCGAGCCGCTATGGCGATACGACCGGCACTGCACGGGGCGCCGTGTGGGGGGACGAAGCTTTCTGGGGAACGATGTGAGGCGCACCGTGTCGGCGGGGGGATGACGAGGTGGTGCTTGCGCCGCTGATCGGGGGATCGGGCGGCGCAAGCGCCATAGCGGACCACGCCACGGACGCTCGCGTCGGAGTCAGAGACCTGACAGCGGCGCAACGATGGCGAGGAGTTACTCAGGTGGCGATCGCAGCCTCGAGGCGGGCCGACAGCGGGACCGGTCCCTTGGAAGAACAGTAGGTTACCCTGCCCGAACGCGGCGCCTGCACGGTACCGAGCGGCATAGGCCTTGCTCACCCATCCGCGTAGCAAAACTATCGTGGATGCCTCCGAGCACAACCTGCCGGACGAGGAATCGTCGCGCCAGCCACACCATCGCTGGCCGTTCGTCTATTTCCTCCTCGCGGCGTTCGACGTCCTGATCGTCCTCGCCAGCATCGGGCTGAACCACACCCTCGTCAACATCCACCGCGAGAATCTCGACCTCGACCAGGTCTGGGCCACCCGTTTGGCCACCTACGACGAGCTCCACGAGCAGGCCGCCGCGGTGAACGCCCCCGTGAACGACGTCCTGTTTTCGAAAGACTTCATCGCCGAGAAGGCCAAACTCCGTGCGGCCCGCCGCGTGTTCGATGCCGCGCTCGCCGCAGCAAGCGCCGATCTCGAACGCACGGCCGGGGACCTGAGCCCCGAGGAGTTGGGGCAACTCCAACACGACTTCACCGACATTCACCGCGCAATGAACGTCATGGTCGCAGAGGCCAACATGACGTTCTCGTACTTCTCCATCGGCGCACCGATCCAAGCGGGCGAGTGGATGGCGACCATGCAGCGCAAGTACAACGACGTCGGCGCAGCGTTCGGACAGCTCGAGCGCGATGTGCGCGCGATGCAAACCGAGTTGCTGGCTCGACAAGCGGCATCGGCCGCCTCGATCCAGCAGACGGAGTACATTCTCGCGTTCTTCGTCGCGTGCATGATCCTCGCCGCACTCTTGTATGGCGGCCGGCTCATGCACCAGGCGAAACTCGCCATGGAGGAACGGCGACATCATCTCGACGAACTCGTGCAGGCCAAGGAATCCGCGCTCGAGGCCTCGCGCCTGAAGTCGGAGTTTCTCGCCAACATGAGCCACGAGATCCGAACGCCGATGAACGGCGTCATCGGAGCAACCGAGCTCGCGCTCGAGACCGACCTGTCGAACGAACAGCGCGAGTATCTCGAGCTCACCAAATCGTCGGCCGATGCACTGCTCGCACTTTTGAACGACATTCTCGACTTCTCGAAGATCGAGGCGGGCAAACTCGACCTCGAAGCCGTGCCCTTCGGGCTGCGCGAGACCCTCGAAAGCAGCATGAAGACGCTGGCGCTGCGTGCCCACCAGAAGCGGCTGGAGCTCGTGTGCCACATCTCGCCGGAGGTTCCCGATGGACTCGTCGGAGATCCGGGGCGGCTTCGCCAGATCGTCATCAACCTCGTCGGCAACGCCATCAAATTTACGGAGCGTGGCGAGGTCGCGCTGCATCTCGACGTCACCGAGGCCGACGACACCAGCGTGCAGTTGCACTTCAGCGTCTCCGACACGGGAATCGGCATTCCGCCCGACAAGCAACGACTCATCTTCGGGGCGTTCACCCAAGCCGATGGGTCGACCAGCCGCCGCCACGGCGGCACCGGGCTCGGCCTCGCGATCTGCTCACAGCTCGTGCAGATGATGGGCGGCCGCATCTGGGTCGAAAGCGATGTCGGGAAGGGCAGTACGTTCCAATTCACCACGAGGCTCAACATGAGCGAGGAGGCTGGTTTGCGCGCGAATCTCGAGGATCTTCGAGGTCTGAACGTTCTGATCGTCGACGACAACGCGACCAACCGTCGTATTCTGACGGAGCGGATACGTGGCTGGTGGATGGAGCCCCAGGCCGCCGAGGATGGACCGGGTGCGATTGCCGCCCTGCGCCGCGCGGTCGACCAGGGCCGGCCCTTCGATCTGGTACTGCTCGATTGCAACATGCCGGGACTCGACGGCTTCGCCGTCGCCGCCCGCGTCCAGCAAGACCCAGATCTTGCCTCCGCCACACTGATCATGCTGACCTCGGCAGGCGAGCATGGCGGCGCGGCCCGATGCAAGGAACTCGGCGTCGCCGGGTACCTCATGAAGCCTGTCGCCGCTGCCGACCTCCTGCGCACGCTCCACACGGCGCTGGCCTCCGGAGGCGAGCCCGCCAAGAAGCGCCCCGGCATCGCACCTCCCGTGGAGCGGGTCGATCGCGAGACGAAGCTGCGTGTGCTGCTGGCCGAGGACAATCCCGTGAATCGAACACTGGGGCTCCGCATGCTCTCCAAGCTCGGATACGACGTGGTCGGGGCCGAGGACGGCCGGAAAACTGTAGAGGCCGTCGTCAATGGGAGCTTCGACCTCGTGCTGATGGATCTGCAAATGCCCGGAATGGACGGCTTCGAAGCGACCACCGCCATCCGGGAACGCGAGCGTGGTACCGACCAGCACCTGCCCATCGTCGCTCTGACCGCCCATGCCATGCAGGGCGACCGCGAGCGATGTCTGGCCGTCGGGATGGACGGGTTCGCCTCGAAACCGATTCAGGCGGCAGAGCTTACCGCGGCCATCGAGAAGCTCGTGCCAATCACCACGGCCGGCGCCCCGGATGACGCGCCCGTTCCCACATCGAACGCGACCCCAACTGCGGTCCTCGACCGTGAGGCGCTCTACGACCAAGTCGGCGACGACCCCGAACTTCTGCTGAGAATCGTCGGGCTGTTTCTCGACGATAGCCGTACGGTGCTCGCCGATCTCCTCGAAGGGCTCACGAAGAACGACAACGATGCCATCCAACGCGGCGCGCACCGCTTGAAAGGCGCACTCCTAACCCTCGGCGCCAACCCAGCGGCGGAAGTCGCGCGCGAACTCGAGCGTCTGGGTCGTTCGGGGAGTCTCGATGGCGCGGACACCGTGCTTCACGATCTGCAACGCGAGCTGGCGGCGCTCCAACCCGAACTCGAAGCGCTGACTCGCACCTCCCCCTAGCGCAGCATCGCAGCGACCGCGGGCCAGCCTTCGCGCACGCTGGCATAGCGAGGAGCCCACCCCGACGCCGAGCGGAACATCGTATTGGCGACGCGCTGCGAGCGACCGAGGATCTCCGCCGCGGGCCCGAGCAGCAACCGCGCGGTCCGGAGCGATACTCGGCGTGGCGGTTTGAAGCCGAAAGCCTCCGTAAACGCCTGGAGGTGCACCCGTGCCGGCAACGACTCGTCATCGGACACGTTGTAGATCCCCGCTCGCACGCTCAGCGCCGCCACCACCGCCGTGGCCGCGTCGTCGACGTGGATGGAAGAC
The DNA here is from genome assembly GCA_029262315.1 of Deltaproteobacteria bacterium. Classification (GTDB taxonomy): domain Bacteria; phylum Desulfobacterota; class Binatia; order UTPRO1; family UTPRO1; genus JAJCZP01. Next base: position 25,716 of record JAJCZP010000047.1, read on the forward strand.
ACGTACTGCTCGCCCGTCCCCACCAGAGGAAGCAGCCGCCAGCGAGCCAACCGGATCATCTCGTGTGTCGAGGCCGCGGCGGCGCCGTAGAACGAGGCGCAACGCAGCACGACACCCTCCCCCCCGCGCGCCGTGATCCGAGAGGCCTCGCGCTCCGCATCCCGCGCCGAGCTGAGCGGCCACGGTGCGTCGACCGGCGCGCTCTCGTAGAGCGCCGTGTCTCCCAGGTCTTGATACACGAACGTCACCGACGGCTGCACGTAGATGCGAATCCCGCTCGCGAGCGCCGCATTGACCAGGATGCTCGCGCCCTGGCTTCGCAGCCGGTCGTTGTCACGCCACGAGGCGCGTTTGCGCATGTGTCGCAGGGGCGGCACTCGGGACGCGAGATGCGCGATCGCGTCACACCCCTCGACAGCGCGCTCCATTTCACCCTTGTCGAAGAAGTCCTCGACCAACGCGGGCGTCGCACCGAGCGCGCGCAACGCGACGGCGCTGCCATCGCTTCGCGCCACGGCTCGCACCTCGTGCCCCGCCGCGACGAGCGCCCGGACGGTCGGCTTCCCAAGTGTGCCCGTTCCTCCGGTGACGAAAACCCTCACCCGTACCCCCAGGGGCGTGTTGAACACCGTGCGGCTGTCAACTGCAACCGCAGAGACTCGCGCCAGGCTCGGGAGCCGGCGCGGGTGGGCCCGAAAAGCCGAGAGGGAGATGTCCGTAGGAGAGCGACCCGCACACACCGCAACGCTGACGCGTGAAGGGCGCGGGTCCGACTCGCGAACCCGCGCCCTTCGGCGCTACCTATGGAACGACCGCTGCGCTTACGGGCAGCTCACGCAGTCGATGACTGTATCGGACCCCACCGTCTTGAAGGGACACTCGAGCGGGCTCGGCTGCGGGTCGCCGCTGCTCGCCGTTGAGTTGCAGGCCGTGCCAGCACCTTGGTCGGGACAATCCGTGATGCCGGTCGGACACGACTCACCGTTGTTCGTGCCGCCGGAGCAGAGCTTGATCAACACGTTTCGTGGGCTCGCGATCTGCGTTGTCCACGGATTGTTCGGATCCCGAGCGATCTCGGCATCGATGAAGTCGACGATCGTGTCGACGCCACCGAGTGTGGAGTCGTAGACCTTGTTGCTGCCGAACATCGTGTGGCGCGACCCCGAAGACAGGTAGTAGCGGTAGTTGTCGTTCTGAGCCGAAATCGTGGCTTCGAGCGACGACATTTGCGCTTCCGCGATCGCGTTGTAGGCACACGTGGAATCCCACCAGCGCGGCCACGATGTCGCAACCTGTGTAATAGTCGGCTCACCCGGATAGGGGTGATTCACCATCACGTGGTGGAACCCACCGAGACCACCGCTGCCGCCATCGTGCGCCGCCAAATACTGAGACATCTGCAAGTCGGGGAACTCGGTCGTAATGGCCTCGACCGAGCCCTCGAGAAACTGTGGCGACTTGATCAGCGCCAGGTCGATGGCGTCGACGTCCAGTGACTCGAAGTTCTTGGTCAGCCCCCAGCGATCGAAGACCGTGTCCGCGAACTCCTGCGTCGGCTCGAAGGTTCCCGCGTCCGCCAGCTGATTCACTTCGGAGTGCGAGTAGATGCGTGCGAGCGGCGTCACGTGCGTCAGGGAGCCGAACGCACCGGCACTCGAGCCCGTCACGAACACCACCTCCGGATCGAGGAAGTGCTCGCGCGCGAACTTCTCGGCCAGCCTGGCGTTGTGGAAACCGCGATGCTCGACGACCTTCTTACTGCCCGCACACAACCCCGGGAGCACGTTGTAGCTCTGGCTCTCGTCACCGGTATGGATGTCACAGCTGCAGTACGACACGAAGACGATGTTCCAATCCCGGAACGGGTTGTTCGGATTCGTGATGTCACCGAAACCGGTAGCGAACCCATTGTTCGGATTGTCGGAGCCGCCGACGTCGACATCCTGGTCGCACGTATTCAGACAGCACGTCGCGCCACTCCAGCAGACGCCGCCACCCTGGTAATACATGAGAAGCTTGTTCTCGGTGCCGCGCTTCACGAAGTACGAATACTCCGAGAAGTCCTGACAGCGCGGGATCAGGGTGTCGCCCTCGTATTCGACTTCGTGGCCCGGCTGTCCAAGGGTCGGATGCGTGATGGTGTCGAACATGTTGTCGGACACATTCGGCGACACCGTCGTCCCGGTCTTGATGTCGTCACGCAACGCATCGATCAGCGCCTCGACCCCCACGGTCGTTGCAGTGGAATTGGGGCAGGCAGCCAGACCGGCGTCGAACTTCTCTTCGAACTTGCCGCTGATCTTCGCGACTCCCTCGTTCAACTTGACGCGCTTCGGATCCTTGCCGGGATTCTTGATGAACTTGGAATAGGCCTTGTGAAGACCAGAGCACTTCTTGCTGGCTTCCTTCAGCAGTTTGGCGCCGCACTTCCCGTCGTCGCTCCCGGCTGGTGTGAGCGTCAGCCCGGCGTTGATCGCGGCCACGACAGCATCGACGCCGCTCTCGACGAGCCCTTCGGCCGTCAGATTGTCGATCGTCGTGTCGGCGCAATCGACACCCTTGCCGAGCGCCTTGGTGTCGGCCTTGGTCCACTTCGCCAAGAACTTGCTCTCGGCTTTGCCAATCGCGGTGTCGCGCTTGGCCGTATCCTGGCCCTTGTCCCAGTTGGAGTGGGCCTTCAGGTAGGCCTGGCACAGTTTACCGGCCTCCTTGATCTTCCCACTGACGCACTTGTTGCCCTCGTACACGCCCGCGGCGGCGTCGTGCACTGGAATGGTCGCGACCAGCGCGAACGCGAAGGTCAGGGAGACGGCGAGAAAGGCACGGTTGGGCATTCGAACTCCTCCGTTGGGTCCACACTGGACGGCAAGATCTTCAGGTTACGGCACCTCCCTGACCTCTAGCGCAGCCGCCGACGAAGGGTCAATGGGAATCTGGCGCCGCGGCGCGTCATGGCGGCGAATTCCTCCGCCCCACGAAAAAGGGCGCGGACCCGCCGTAGCGGACCCGCGCCCAAAATCGAGTTCAGCGCCGCGTTACGGCGTGCAATCCGTGCAGTTGATCACAACGTCTGGCCCGCTCATCTCAAACGGGCAACCGAACGGACTCGGCTGCGGATCGCCGGGATCGACCAGCACGTTAGACGGGCTTGCCTCCACGTTGGCCGGCAGTGGATCGGTTCGGTCCAGCAGGTCGTTGACCCAGCTGACGAGGGTCGGCACTCCACCAAGCGTACTGGTGTAGGCCCGATCCGTCGGGAACGTGCCGTGCACGCTGCCCGACGACACGTAGTAGCGGTAGTTGTCGTTCGCTACACCAGCCGAGGTCGCCGCAAGCTGATCGGTGAGATGCCCGTTCCACTCGCAGATGCTGTCCCACCAGCTGGCCCATACCAGGATGTTATTGAGGTTCTTCATCACGTGGTAGAAACCGCCCTGCCCGTTCGGACCGTCGAACGCGTTGGTCACGTGCGCGTAGTTCGTATCCGGGAAGAGATTGGCGCTGAAGATGTGGGCGGCCTCGTTGGTCGGCCCCTGGAGCGTGATACCAGCCGGAAAATTCTTGAGTGCGTCCCAGTTGGCGAAGACCGTGTCGAGGAACACCTGGGTGACGACGAGCACGAACGAGTCGTAGATGACCGTCTTCTCCGCCGCTGGATACGCCAGATTGTAGAAGTACTGGTGCAGTGGGAGACCCGCCGACCCTGCGCTGAGACCCGTCACAACGAGTTCGTCAGGATCGAGGAAGTGCTCGCGAACGAACTTCTCCGCGACCTTGGCGTTCTGGAAACCTCGGTGGCGAGCCGCACGGATAGAATTCGGGATACCACCCGAGTAGCTCTGGTCTGCGGCGTCGCCGCTGAAAACGTCTCCAGCGCACGTCGGCACCCAAACAATGGTCCAGTCGTGCCACGGATTGTTCGGATCACTGAAGTCGAAGAATCCAGGCGCGCCTGGGTCGAGCAGCTGGTTGGCGTTGTCGTTACCGATGCAGTCGGTCTCGTCGACACACGCATTGCCGTTCGAGGCAGCCGAACCATTCTCACAGATGTTGGAGTTACACTCACCGTAAACCTGGACGTCGGGGTCGGTGGTGCCAGCCAGGTAGCAGGAGTTGAAGTCCCAGCACGCGCCACCACCCTCGAGATGGACGAAGACCTTGTTCTCGTTGCCGTTCTCACCACGCTTCACGAAGAACGAGAAGTCGTCGAAGTTGTCCGGGTCGGCGAGCGGGGCGGAGAGGCAGCTTGGCGAATGCGTGCGGCCCTCGTACTCGACCGTCTCTTGAATATTCGGGTCGGCGTGTGCCGCAAAGGTAAAGATATCGAACTCGGTGTCGGAAACGTTCGGCGAGATCGTGGTGTTGGCGACCATGTCGTCACGGAGGCCGTCAATCAGGAGCTCGACGCCCGCTGTCGTTGCGGTGCTATTCGGGCAGGCAGCCAACGCAGAGTCGAATTTGCCCTCGAACTTGTCCGTCACCTTCAGGTTGGCGGCATCGAGCTTGACCTTGCTCGGATCCTTACCTGGAGCCTTGATGTACTTGCTGAAGTTCTTGATGAGCCCATCGCACTTCTTTGTGGTTTCGCCGAGGAGCTTGGCACCGCACTTGCCGTCATCACTCCCGGCCGGCGTAAGCGTCAGGCCACCATTGACGTCGGCCACGATCGCGGCAACCGCCGCGTCGATCAACGCCTGAGCACCAGCGAGACTGATCGTCGTATCCGCGCAATCGGTACCCTTGGCGAGCGCCTTGCCATCGATCTTGTCCCACTTCTCGGCAAACTTGGTCGTGGTCTTGAGAATCGCCGCGTCGCGCTTGACGGCATCTTGGGTCTTGTCCCATTTGGACCAGGCCTTGAGCAGCCCCTTACAGGTCTTGCCCGCTTCTTTCAGCTTCGAGCTCACGCACTTATTGGCCTCGAAGGTCGCGGCGTCGGCTGCGGGAAGTGGCGCAAGGGCGGTAACCGCCCACACGATTGCCAGGGTAAACGATAGCCTCTTCATGAATCCTCCTTGGTGCGAATACTTCGAGAGATGGGGCCGCTGGAATGTACGGCACTAATATATCGGCAACTTACGCCAGGCCGAAAAACGGGTCAACTAAAATCGCATGCGTTGTCGCAGCATCGGCGAGTGCTCCGGTCACGGCCCGGAAACGCGAATTCGGCCTGATTCATAAGGGATACTACCCGAGTGGAAGGCACCGATCTGGCCCAGAGCGTAGCGCGAGAGTCGGACCCGCCGCCCACCTGACTCGCGCTGCCTGACAGGGCAAGCTAGGGTCCGCCGTCCCGAACGACCTGTGTCCCGGGTCGAATGTTCGGGGACCACAAAGGGGGAATTCGAGTGAAGAACTTGTTCTCGATCGAGGGAAAGGTGGCCGTCGTCACCGGCGGTTCACGGGGTATCGGCGAGATGATCGCCCGCGGCTTCGTTGATGCCGGCGCCAAAGTGTACATCTCCTCGCGGAAGGGCGCCGACTGCGAACGCCTCGCCACAGAGTTATCCAAGGAGGGCACCTGCATCCCGCTCCCCGCCGACCTCTCGACCGAAGCCGGCGCGAACGGACTCGCCAAGGCCCTCGGAGAGCACGAGCAATCCCTCGACATTCTCGTGAACAACGCCGGGGCGAATTGGGGCGCGCCGCTCGCCGAGTATCCCGACAGCGCCTGGGACAAAGTCCTCGCCCTGAACGTCAAGGGCATCTTTCACCTCACACGCGCGCTCGTACCGATGCTCGAGCGCGCCGCGAAGGACGGCGATCCGGCGCGGGTCATCAACACCGCATCCATCGACGGTATTCGCGTGCCCGTCCTCGAAACCTACGCCTACTCGGCAAGCAAGGCCGCGGTCATTCACATGACGCGCGCCCTCGCGATGCGCCTCGCCCCGAAGATCACCGTAAACGCCGTCGCCCCCGGCCCGTTCGAGAGCAAGATGATGGCCGTCACCCTCGAGCAATTCAAAGACAGCATCATCGCTTCGTGCCCGCTCGGCCGCATCGGCGAACCCGAAGACATGGCCGGCGTCGCCATCTACCTCGCCTCTCGCGCCGGCGCCTACGTCACGGGCCAGGTCATCCCCGTCGATGGCGGCATCACGGTCAAGCCGAGTTAGATCTTTCGTTCGGCGCCCACCAAGAAGCCCACCATACGGCAGGGCTCCGCAAAGGGATTGCGCCACGCATGGCGCGTCCCGTTTTGGACGACCGTGTCACCCGGGCCGAGTTCTCGGGTAGCGCCGTTGTCCAGTTCGAGCACGACACGACCCGAGACCACGTACTCGAAATCGATCGTGTCGGTCGTGTGCATGCCGGGCGCCTCGGGCTCCATGTGCTCCGCGAGACCGGGAAGTTTTTCTTCCATTTCGGCCGCCACCGCTGCCGGCGTGACGCCGCTGGGCAAAACGGTGGCGGACGGCGGGACCGTGAACATCACGAAACGGAAGCCGCCGACTTCAGGAAAGTAGCGGGGATTCGCTGGCGGCGAACCGTCGTCGGGAAACGTCGAGACCGTGTCCCCGCCCCAGAGGCGATGGAACTGGTTGCCCTGCAGCTGCTCCAGGACAATAGGGTCGACCGTCGCGTCGCTGGCAAAGATCGCCTTCCCCTCAGCAGAGTGCCCCGTCACGATGCGCCGTACCTTCATGTCGTTTCTCCTCTTGATCGTCACACCAGAACTCCGAAGGACTCTCCCATGCCTCACGCAACCTCGGCGCTGATACGCGCAAGCGTCGCCGACCAGAGCCGATCCGCCCGCTGGTCGTCGCGTCCGACGCGGCTGGCCTTCGCCGGGACACCGCGCTCGAAGTATCTCCCCGATGGAACGCCGAGATCTGGCATCAACGCGACCCGTTCCAGGCCGGCAGCGGCTTCGTCGGGTGTCAGCAGCGCGAAACGCCGCGCGAGTGGCAGAAACCACCGCAAGGCGGGCCGGTCGAAGTAGCGCCGCAGCATCTTCGTATCGACCGCTCCGGGATGCGCAGCGTACACCTCGAGCACCGGCTCACGTTTCGCGAGCGCACGGGCGAACAGGACGTTCGCCAACTTGGAAGCCCCGTACGCGCGACCAGGTGAGTACCCGTGTCGGAAATCGAGATCCTCGAGATCTCCGGCGCGTGCCCACTTGTGCACATCCGAGGCCACCATGACCACCCGGGCCCCGCCGTCGAGGCGAAGCATCGGCGCTACACCGAGGGTGAGGGCCGCGTGTCCGAAATGATTCACGCCCGCCGTCGACTCAAATCCGTCCGCGGTCTCCGTCCGTGACGATCCGGTCCCGCTGAAGTTGGCTCCAGCGTTACAAACCAAAAGATCTAGACGCACGAGGCGAGCGTTGATCTCCGCGATCGCAGCTCGAACCGACGACAGGTCCGACAGATCGAGGCGAACGCACTCGATGGTCGCGCTCCCGGTCTCTCTTTGCAGTTCGCGCGCGACCGTCTCGCATTTGCGGAGGTCGCGGGCGGCAATGACGACCCGCGCACCACGCGACGCCAGTCGATGCGCGAGACAGCGGCCAATGCCGTCGGTGCCGCCAGTCACGATCGCCGTCCGTCCCCGCGCGTCGACGTCCTGTTCGAGCGAGGCAACGCGCTGCAACCGCATCGTCGTGAGGCGCCTACTTCCAGGCGAAGACGGGTTGCTCGTAGTGGGCGACGCGGGTGTCGCGCCCGTGCAGGGCAACTTCGCGCAATTGGTACAGGATGGCGGCGGTCGGCGCGTGCACATGGGTGTCGAGCATATGAATGGAGATCACCGGTCGGTCGCTCTCCGGAATCGTTCGCAGATGCGGGACGCCGGGACGCTCGAGCACCGCGAGAGGAACGTGATAGATGCCCGCAACCTCGTGCGGGTCGGGAACGAGATCGGGCGGGTCCGCGGCCCAGACCAGCACCGGTGTGATCACATAGCCCGAGCGCGTCGGGTAGTCGTCGAGCACACCGAGGACGTGCTCCGGGCCAAGGTGCAGTCCGACCTCCTCGGCTAGCTCGCGAAGCGCGGTCTCGGTCGCACTCTCGCCGGGCTCGACACGCCCACCCGGGAGCGCCCACTGGCCGGGGTGGGCGCGCAGCTTGGCCGCCCGTCGCGTCAGAAGAAAACAGGGTCGCTCCTCCGCATCGGCAAGCAACGTCACCGCGACGGCCGCCGCGCGGCGCCCCTCGAGCGGCACGCCAATACGGGCGTGGGCACCGAGATGTCGCTGCACCCGACGCTCGAGCTCCGCATCGAGCCGCTGTGGCACCGCATCCATGAACGGTACATATATCTCCGACGCACAGTTGCCACGCAACGTCACGGAGGATTCATGAAAGCGATCCGCGTACACGAGACCGGCGGCCCCGACGCCATGCAACTCGAGGAGCTGCCCGATCCGACACCCGGGCCGGGCCAGGCCGCGATTTCCATTGAAGCAGCAGGCGTCAATTTCATCGACGTCTACTTCCGCACTGGGCTCTACCCCGCGCCGATGCCGTTCGGCCTCGGACTCGAAGCAGCCGGCACGGTCAGCGCCATCGGTGAAGGCGTGCGCCAGGTGCGCGTCGGCGACCGCGTTGCCTACACCGGCCAGCCAGGATCGTACGCGACCATGAACGTCGTTGCCGCGGATAGCCTGGTCGCGCTGCCGTCCGGGCTCTCGTCACGCGACGGGGCCGCCGCCATGCTGCAGGGCACGACGGCGCACTATCTTGCCTGCGCCACCTACCCGCTGCAGAAGGGCGACCATTGCCTCGTACACGCCGCCGCTGGCGGCGTTGGACTCCTTCTCTGTCAGATCGCGAAGAAGCGCGGCGCGATGGTGATCGGCACGGTCTCGACCGAGGCAAAGGCGGCCCTCGCACGCGCCGCGGGCGCGGACCATGTCATCCTCTACACGCAACAGGATTTCGTCGCAGAGGTGAAGCGCATCACCGAAGGGCGCGGAGTCGATGTCGTCTACGACGGTGTCGGCGCCACCACTTTCGAGGGCGGCCTCGATTGTCTACGCCCGCGTGGCACGATGGCACTCTTCGGGCAGTCGAGCGGTCCCGTACCGCCGTTCGATCTTTCGATCCTGAACTGGAAGGGCTCGCTCTTCGTCACGCGTCCAAGTCTCATCGCCTACGTCGCAACCCGCGACGAGCTTCTGGAGCGTGCCGGGGACGTGCTCGGCTGGATCAACGACGGCAGCCTGTCACTGCGGGTCGAGCACGTCTTCCCGTTGGCGAACGCCGCCGATGCTCACCGCGCGCTCGAGGGAAGGAAGACGACCGGCAAGATCATCCTCGAACCGTAGGGGGCACCACGTCGGTGGTGGCACGATCGACGAGTCGAGCCAGTTCGGGCGCGAGCGGAATCGTTCGCGCCTGCGCCCGCCCCGCGGGGCTCATACGCTTCCACGTCTTCCGGACGATGTCCACGAACTTCTCCTCGGTATAGTCTCGGTGATCGTGCGCGAACGTCGCGAGCTCGCTCTCCAGAAACACCAGACACGCCGCGTCTTCCAGGGCCTGTCCTTCCGCATCATCGGCGGCCGCCGCCTTGGCAACGAGGGTCGCCACCCGTCGTCCGAGTGCGTCGTCACACCCGACCGCGCTGAGAATCTCGGCTGCACGCTCGCCCTGTCGCCTCTGGACGGCTTTTCGCCAGCGAAAATACCCGCCACGCCCCGTCGGATAGTCGGTGCGGGGAATCGCCCAGCGTTCGAGGTGCTGCGCACGCGCCGCAAGAAGAAGCGCCGCACTCGGATCACCGACCAGTGTCTCGACCCACCGTCCAACACGCTCCACGTACACGATCTCCGCGGGCCGACCATCGACGCGCTTCTCGTCAACCGCGTGCGCCGCGTCGATGGCCTCGATGGCACGTCGTACCGTGTCCGAGTTCACGCGACGAGTCTCAGCCGGCCGCCCAAAGGATGCAACCCATGAGCGCAACAGACCCGATCTGCGACCTCTGCCAAGCCGCCCGTCTCACCACCTGGCACCACGAAGACGACATCTGCTGGGTCGCGGATTGCGAAGTCTGCGACGTCCCCATGGTCGTCTGGAAACATCACGGAACCGATCCCCCACCAACCGACCTCGCGCACATGAAAGCAATGCTCGAACGCGCCGCGCTCGCCCGCTTCGACGACTGGGCCATCGACCAAGTCCGCCGCCAGATCCCCGACCACTGGCACGCCCACGGCCGCCCCGCCGGCAAGTCCGCCCTACAATGGTGGACCCGCCGCTTCATGGGCAAGTAGAAAAAGGCCTCCCAAAAAGGAAGCCCAGCCCACCGAGTTCGACCATCAAACGGTTGAAGCGCGGGGGGCGGCGGCGGAGGTGCGTCGCAGCCGAAGCAGACCGGCCGAAGGCCAGGGCGAAGGCAGCGACGCACCTCCGCCGCC
>JAJCZP010000048.1 GCA_029262315.1 Deltaproteobacteria bacterium
AGGCGGATGAGATCGCGGCCTGCGAGCCGTTCCTCGTGCGCCAGCTCGCGATCATTCAACCGCGCGCCATTGTCGCCCTCGGAACCTTCGCCGCGCAGGCACTGCTTCGAACGCGGACGTCGATCACCCGTCTCCGAGGGACCTGGGCGGATTACCATGGGATTCCCCTCATGCCGACGTTTCACCCGGCCTATCTGTTGCGGAGCCCGAGTGAAAAACGAAAGGTGTGGGCGGACATCCAACAGGTCATGGGTGTGCTAGGAATCGGACCGTGATCCTGCAGCCGAGTTCGAAGATACCGGCAGGCCTACTCGCAACGGCCCTGAGCCTCGCGATGATGATGGTCCTGATCCTTGCGACGTCGACGACGGCACAGGCACGGGTGAACCTCATCACAATCGATGGCAGCATCAATCCGGCGGTCGACGACTTCATTCGCGAGAGCCTACGGACGACCGAGGGCGACGGCGCCGAGGCCCTGGTGATTCAGCTCGACACGCCGGGTGGGCTGCTGACGTCGACGAAAACGATCGTCAAAGACCTCCTGGGCGCACGGATCCCGGTCATCGTGTACGTCGGGCCGGGCGGGGCCAGCGCCACGTCCGCGGGGGTCTTCGTCACGCTGGCCGCCCATATCGCGGTGATGGCACCGGGCACGACCATCGGCGCGGCTCATCCCGTGACCGCGGGGGGCGGGGACATCGGCGGCGGCGACAAGAAAGAGGGCGGCAGCGACATGGCCGCCAAGGTCGAGAACTTCACGGTCTCGTTCGTCCAGTCGATTGCGCAGCAACGTGGGCGCAACGTCGAGTGGGCGGAGGACGCGGTCCGCAATAGCGTATCGATCACCGAGACCGAGGCCCTGGAGAAAAACGTCATCGACCTGGTGGCGGCCGATCTCCCGTCACTCTTCGCACAGGCCGCCGGTCGCGAGGTCACGCTCGACGACGAGAGCACCGTCACGCTCGAACTCGGCGCGGATGTCGAGGTCATCACCCTAGAAATGAGCCTGAAGCAGAAGGTGCTGAACATCGTCGCCGATCCGAACATCGCCTACCTGCTCTTCATGGCTGGGCTGCTCGGGCTCTATTTTGAGTTTTCCAGTCCTGGTACGATCTTTCCGGGAGTCGCTGGCGGCATCTGCCTGCTGCTAGCGTTGACCGCATTTCAGGTCCTGCCGATCAACGCCACGGGAATTCTGTTGATCCTGTTCGGCATCGCGCTCCTCCTGGCGGAGATCTTCATCCCGAGCTTTGGCGTGCTCGGTATCGGCGGCATGATTGCCTTCGTCCTTGGCTCGCTCCTCCTCTTCGACACCGCCGACCCTGGCCTGATCGTCAACCGACCCATCGTCGCCACCGCCGCCCTGACGATCAGTGGCTTCATGCTCGCGATCGGCTTTCTCGTGATTCGCACGCAGTGGAGTCACGCGACAACAGGGAGTGAGGGCCTGCTCGGCGAGCGCGGCGAGGTGCGCGAGCGCATCGCCGGCACCGGCAAGGTCTTCGTTCATGGCGAAACGTGGACGGCGATCAGCGACGAGACGCTCGAAGAAGGAGAACGGGTCGAGGTGCAGGGCCTCGAGCCAGGGCTACGCATTCGTGTCCGACGTGCACCGACGGGACGAGGCTAGGCTGCGGGGCGCGTTGCCACGCCGCCTTCACCGTAAAGGGATTGCAATTGGAAAGGGGCTCGCATGTTTGATCTTGGTCCGTTCATAACGGCGCTGTTGTTCGGGGGCGTCCTGCTGGCAAGTGGGCTCAAGGTATTGCGCGAGTACGATCGTGCCGTGATCTTCCGCCTCGGTCGGCTCGTGAATCATCGTGGTCCGGGCATCATCTACGTCATTCCCATGATCGAGAAGATGATGAAGATCGACATGCGGACAATCACGATGGACATCCCACCGCAGGACGTGATCACCAAAGACAACGTCTCGGTCAAAGTGAACGCGGTCCTCTACTTTCGCGTCATGGATCCCAGCAAGGCGGTCGTTGAGGTCGAGAACTTTCTGTTCGCCACCTCGCAGCTGGCACAAACCACGCTCCGCAGCATTTGCGGACAGGGCGAGTTGGACGAGCTCCTCGCCGAGCGGGAAAAGATCAACATGCAGATCCAGGAGATCCTCGACACCCAGACAGACCCGTGGGGCGTCAAGGTCGTCCTCGTGGAGCTGAAACACATCGATCTCCCGGAGTCGATGCAACGGGCCATGGCCCGTCAGGCCGAGGCCGAGCGCGAGCGGCGCGCCAAGGTGATCGCGGCCGAGGGCGAGTTTCAGGCCGCACAGAAGATGGCGGACGCCGCGGCGATCATCGAGACGCATCCGTCGGCCATTCAGCTGCGGTACCTCCAGACCCTGGTCGAGGTCTCGACCGGTAACAACACGACCACGATCTTCCCCGTGCCGATCGACATGATCGGCCAGTTCCTCCGCGCTGGCGAATCCAAGGGCTGACCGCAATTTGACTGCCTGGGAGCACCAGGCTAGACGACCGGGTTTGCTATGGATCCTGCGGCGCTCGACTACGCCCTCGACCCCGCACTGATCGCGCAGCATCCCCTTCCATCGCGCGACGCCGGGAGATTGCTCGTTCTCGAACGCGGGCAGGGCGTTCGTGCGCATACGGCCTTCCGGGAGTTCGGCACCTGGCTCCGCCCGGGCGACCTTCTGGTCATGAACGACGCCGAGGTCATTCCGGCTCGGCTGACGGCGCAGCGCGCCAGTGGGGGACGCGTCGAGGTCCTCCTCACGGAACCGCTCGGTCCGGACGACGAGCCGGAGGCGGCATCGGGGGAGGGCGCGACCTGGCTCTGCCTGGCGACGAAGAGCGGTCGTTTGCGGGTCGGGGAACGGCTGGTCTTCGGCGAGGATCTCGAAGGGGTGTGGGGCGGCCTTACGGATGCCCCGTTTGGGCGCCTTCGGCTCCAAACCTCCGGCGATCTTGCGGGCCTCCTTCGAACCCACGGGCACGTCCCGCTCCCACCGTATATCCGCCGGCCCGACGGCCCATGCGCCGAGGACGCGGCACGCTACCAGACGGTCTACGCCCGGGTTCCGGGCGCGGTCGCTGCCCCAACGGCCGGCCTACACTTCACCGAAGAGATCTTGGCCGATCTGGGACGTCGCGGCGTCGCGCACGTGACGGTCACGCTCCTCGTCGGCGCCGGCACGTTTCTGCCGATCCGGACCGACACGATCGGCGCTCACCAGGTGCCCGCGGAACGATACGCGATTTCGGAAGACGCCGCCGCTGCGATCGCCGCAACGCGAGCGCGCAACGGACGGATCGTTGCCATCGGCACGACCACGGTGCGGGCGCTCGAAAGCGCAGCCACCGACGATGGAACGGTCGTAGCCGGCGCGGATCGCACCGCGCTCGTGATCGCACCCGGTCATCGCTTTCGCGTGGTGGACGCGCTCCTGACGAACCTGCATCTCCCACGATCCAGCTTGTTGGCCCTAGTCGCCGCATTCGCTGGCACCGAGCCTACCTTGGCGGCCTACGGCGCGGCGGCGGATGCCGGATATCGCTTCTACAGCTACGGCGATGCGATGTTGATCTTGTGATCAGCTTCCAGGTCCTGCACGAGGAACGCGGATCGGCCGCCCGCACGGGCCGGCTCTCGTTGCCTCATGGAGAAGTGGCGACACCCGCATTCATGCCTGTGGCCACCCACGGCAGTCTGAAGGGGCTTACGCCGCGCGAGATCGACGAAACCGGGGCGGAGATGATCCTCGCCAATGCGTATCATCTGTGGGTACGGCCAGGCAGCAAGCTGATCGCCACACTGGGAGGTCTGCACCACTTCATGGGCTGGGAGCGCCCGATCCTGACCGATAGCGGTGGCTACCAAATCTTCTCGCTCGGCCCATTGGTACGGGTGACGGACGACGGCGTCTCGTTCCGCTCCTACCTCGACGGCTCCGCGCACTTCCTCACCCCCGAGGACGTCATCGGCATCCAGGAGGACCTCGGGAGCGATATCGCCATGGTGCTCGACGAGTGCCCGCCCGGACAGGCCACCCTCGACGTGGCGCGAGCGGCAATGGAGCGCACGACCGCCTGGGCCCGCCGAGCGGTGGAGTGCCGCCAGCGCAGCGACCAGGCGCTGTTCGGAATCGTACAGGGCGGGACAGATCTGGCGCTCCGAGCGGAGAGTGTACACGCGCTCGTGGATCTCCCCTTCGAAGGGTACGCCATCGGGGGCCTCTCGGTCGGCGAGCCACGGGCCGAGACCCGCTCGGTGGCGGCCGCCACGGCGGAGATGCTGCCCCAGGATCGGCCCCGGTACTTCATGGGCGCCGGCACCCCGGCCGATCTCGTCGATCTGGTCGCCTGTGGCATCGATATGTTCGATTGTGTCCTCCCGACCCGACACGCCCGGAACGGAACCCTCTTTACGTCCACCGGCGCGGTGGTCATTCGGAACGCCTGCCACACCGACGATCCACGTCCTGTCGATTCGGACTGCGATTGCTATACTTGCACCCACTTCAGCCGCGCGTATCTGCGGCACCTGTCCATGGCCCGCGAGCCGCTGGCGGTCACGCTGAACACAATGCACAACGTCACCTACTACCAACGGCTCATGCGTCGAATGCGAGAGGCCATCGCCTCGGATACGTTCGCCGCACTGCACGCCGCGCTCAGTGACACCACGAGCGCTGAAGAGGGGAGGGCTCCATGCCCGGTCTAGCGTACGCACAGAGTTCAGGCGCCACGAGCGGCCCCGGGCCGCTCGTTGGAATGATGCCGATCGTATTGATGTTCGTGATCCTGTACTTCCTCTTGATCCGCCCTCAGCAGAAGCGGGCACGCGAGCATGAAAGCATGGTCGAGAATCTGAAGCGCAACGACGAAATCGTCACGACCGGCGGCCTCCACGGCCGGATCCAGAACCTCGCGGAGAAGATCATTACCGTCGAAATCGCGCCGAACGTGCGGGTCCGCGTGGAGCGTGCGCAGGTGGCGAGCGTCGCTGGCGGCGGGCGGGACAATCAGAAAGACGAGAAGGAGAAGGCATGAAGCTCGGCTACCGTCTGATCTTGTTGGCGGCGTTGATGGTGGGGAGCATCGTCTACCTCACCCCGACGTTGGTGCGTCCGCTGCCCGCCGGATGGCCCTCCTTCTTCCCCCAGGAGCCCATCCAACTGGGTCTCGACCTTCAGGGAGGCATCCATCTCATCTTGCAGGTCGAGGTCGACAAAGCTGTCGAGACCGCACTCGACGGTATTGCCAACGATCTGCGACGAGAGTTGAGCGCGGAACAGATCGTGCCGCAGCAACTGACGCGGGAAGGCATGGCCCTCACACTCGTGCTCGGCAACCCGGAGCGCAGCGACGCCGTCAGCAAGGTCCTCGTCGAGGGCTTCCCGAGCCTGGTCATCGACAGCTCGAGCGCCGGCACGTTCGCGCTGACTCTCGACGACCGCGAGGAGCGGCGCATCCGCGAGTTTGCCGTCGATCAGTCGCTCGAAACCATCCGCAACCGTGTGGACCAGTTCGGCGTTCGTGAGCCGGTCATCCAGCGCAGCGGCTCTGACGGTATCCTGATCCAACTCCCCGGAATTCAAGACCCGAACCGTGCGAAGGAGCTGATTGGCAAAACCGCGGTCCTCGACTTCAAGATCGTGTCGCAAACCGCCGCCGACCCCGACCAACCGCCTCCCCCGGGCACGGAAATCCTCTACGGGCAGGAGCGGGACGCCATCACCGGGGATGTCACGCGTCGGATCCCGTACACCCTGGAGAAGAAGACCCTGATGACGGGCGAGGTCATCGCCGACGCGCGGGTTCGCCCGGCGACGCAGCTCGAAGGTCCGTATGTCGAGCTCTCGCTTAATAGCCGGGGGGGCAAGTTGTTCGAGGAGTTGACCGGCGCCAATGTCGGGCGCCAGCTGGCGATCGTCCTCGATGGCACCGTGTACTCGGCGCCGGTGATCCGCGAGCGGATCGGCGGTGGCCGGGCCTCGATTACCGGTAACTTCGACGTCAAGGAGGCCCGCGATCTCGCCATCGTGCTACGAGCCGGCGCGCTGCCAGCGCCGGTCACGTTGGCGGAGGAGCGCACTGTCGGGCCCACGCTGGGCCGCGACTCGGTCGCACAGGGCGTGCGATCGTTCCTCGTCGGGGGCGCGATCGTCGTCCTCTTCATCCTCATCTACTACCGAGGCGCCGGCGTGATCGCGAATTTCGCGCTGGCCTTGAACGTCTTTTTCATCCTCGCCGCACTCGGCGCGTTCGGTGCGACCCTGACGCTGCCAGGCATCGCGGGCCTCGTCCTGACCCTCGGCATGGCGGTCGACGCCAACGTGCTGATCAACGAGCGAATTCGCGAAGAATTGCGGCTCGGCAAATCCGTGCGTGCCGCCATTGAGGCGGGCTACGAACGTGCCCTCCCTGCGATCCTGGACTCGAACATCACAACGTTCCTGGCGGGCATCATCCTATTTCAGTTCGGCTCCGGCCCCGTGAAGGGCTTTGCGGTTACGCTCTGCATCGGGCTTGCGACCTCGGTGTTCACCGCCGTCGTCTGCACCCGCATGGTCTACGACTACATGCTCGGGGCTCGCCCCATGAAGAGCATCAGCATCTAGCGAGAGGACGACTCATGTTCACGCTCATCAAGCCTGGAACGAAGATCGACTTCGTCGGACGACGCCGCTACGCCTTTATGGTGTCTGGTTTTCTCGTCCTGCTCAGTCTAGGAGCTCTCCTGCTGGCCGGCCCTCGCTATGGGATCGACTTCGTCGGGGGAACGCTCGTCCACGTGCGCTTCCCGGCACCGGTCGATATCGCGGCCATTCGGGACGCGGTTGCGAAGGTCGAAGGCGATGTCTCGGTGCAGGATTTCGGCGGGGGCAAGGGAGAGTACCTCCTGCGCGTCCCAGAATCCGGCGCCGATCTCGCCGGCTTCGGCTCCCTGATCGAGAAGGAGCTGGAGGCGGCGTTCGGGCAGGAGTCCTACGAGGTCCTCCGCACCGAAGCCGTCGGGCCGCGGGTCGGCAAGGAATTACGGCGCCAAGGTATTCTGGCGGTACTGGTGGCGACGCTGATGATGGGCGTCTACATCGCGCTGAGGTTCGAGTTGCGGTTCGGCGTCGGAGCCGCGGTCGCACTGGCGCACGATGTGCTTTTGACCGTCGGAGTGCTGATTCTGTTGAACTACGAATTCGACCTCAACATGGTAGCGGCCCTGCTGACGATCGTCGGATTCTCGGTCAACGACACGGTCATCATCTCGGATCGTATTCGGGAGAACATGCGCAAGATTCGTCGCCAGCCGCTCGCGGCGATCATCAACCAGAGCATCAACGAGACGCTCTCGCGCAGCGTTCTCACCGCTGGAACGACCCTGTTGGTCGTGGCGGCGCTCTTCCTCTTCGGCGGAAGCGTCATTCACGGCTTCGCGCTGGCACTTTTGGTCGGGATCACCGTCGGAACGTACTCTTCGATTTTCGTCGCGAGCCCGATCGTGCTGGCCTTCGAGCGCGCTGGCGCCAGGGGCTCGCGTCCCTGAACGGCCCCTGACCAACAGACGCCCGCCTGGTAACACATTGAAATTGCGTCACTTATTGCGCCCGCGTGCTGCAGAGAACCCTGGCTTGACGGTTTTTTTGGGGGCGTGATATTCACTCATCCAATTCCAGTGGATGAGGAGTGATCGCGCCCGATGCTCGGCCTGGACGACAGCTACATGAACAGCAAAGAAGTGGCGCAGATCCTCGACGTAAGCCCGGACACCGTGAACGAGCTTGCTCGTAAGCATCTTCTTCCGGCCTTCAAGCAGGGGCGGCAGTGGCGGTTCAGGAAGCGGGACATCACATCCTTCAAGCGGCAGCTTCGAGGGACGACGGCCGCATAGGCAGGGGCCCTCACGGGTCAAGCACTGGCCCTTGCGGGTCGTCAGCTCGGAGGGGACGGGTTCCTTGCGAGCAAATTGGGGGGGAGCATGCCGGATAACAACCCGCACCAGAGCAAGATCTATTCGGAGTTCTCCCACCTCTACGACAAGATTTTCGAGAGGGTGTTCTTCCCGCGGATCCTCCGCGTCATCGATTCTCTCCGTATTCCGCGAGGCGCTCGTGTCCTCGAGCTCGGCGTCGGAACAGGCCTGTCTCTGTGCGCGTACCCACCCCATGCCGACGTGACCGGCATCGATCTGGCGCAGGACATGCTCGATCAGGCGGGGGACAAGATTGCCGAGAACGGCTGGACTCACATCACGTTGCGGCAAATGGATGCCCTCCATCTCGACTATCCCGACGACAGCTTCGACTTTGTGATGGCCTTCCACGTCGTGAGCGTCGTTCCGAACGCCAATCAGCTGATGGACGAGGCGCGCCGCGTCTGTCGCCCGGGTGGCAAGCTTGTCATCATCAATCACTTCCGCAGCCCCCGCCGGTGGCTACGTTCGCTCGTTGATCTCGTCGATCCCGTCACCAGACACCTCGGTTGGCGAACGACGCTCGGCATAGACGAGTTGCTCAACAACACCGCGGTCGAGATCGAGCAGCAGTACAAGACCAACCCGCGCTCGCTGTTCACCGTGCTGGTCGCTCGCAACGAGAAGGAACTCGCCGCGGTCGGGTAGGGCGGCCGTCGGCGCGTCCCAGGCAAGTCTCACCCCGGCTCGATTCATCTGAGCCGTTCCAGAGCGCCCGTGAATCGCGTACGGCGCGTCTCTACGCCCCGTAGATAGCGCTCTTCCGAGCCCACAGCCCCCTGTGGATAACCTGTGGACCACTAGGCACGGGCTCGGGGCTCACGGGGGGGATTGAAACGCCCCGGTGTACGGAAAAGTCCGTAACGGGCCGTTCACACACTCCCTAAACCCCTGGAATCAGTAGGGGCCTTCGGCGGCTGGCGCTACAGACGCCGGCTCGCGACGGCCCCTCAAACGCCATGGCCTTCGCGAAGCGCCGGCACGGCCGGATGCGCCGACCCTTCTGTGGATAGCGAAAGTCGGCCGTGGTGAGTGCCCCCGCCAGGAATCGAACCTGGACTTAGGGTTCCGGAAACCCTCGTGATATCCATTTCACTACGGGGGCGAGAGGCGCTGCGTAGCATGCGGCGCTCGAAAGGGCCAATTCGCACTCGGTCGTTGTTCTACTGTGATCGGCCGCTCACATGCCGAGGAACCCAAGAGTGGCCTCGGTGACGTAGTAGAGAACCACACCCGCGAACACCATGATCGCGACAGCCGCGCCCTCACTCCGGTTGACCTCGGGAATCAGGTCGGAGGCCGCGACGTACAGGGTGACGCCCGCGCCAAAGGCGAGGGCCTCTCCGGCGTGCCCCTCGAAGGGGACCACCGCGAGCGCACCCAGGATCGTCGCCGCACCTACGATGATCGCTGCCAGTTGTGCCTCGAGACGTGAGCGGCCGGCGGCCAGCATGATGGAAGCGATCGTGAACCCCTCCGGGGCTTTGTGGAGAACGATGGCGACGAAGAGCAGTACTCCGAGTGTCGGATCGATCAGGAACCCGGCTGCGATCGAAATGCCATCGAAGAAGCTATGGATACTCAACCCGATGAGCGCCGCCACCCCGACGCCAAGCCCGGTCCGCTCTGGGTGCGTCTCCTCACCGAAATGAAAGTGCCGGACCGCGGTATGTTCGACGAAGTGAATGAGGAGATACCCGGCGAGGATGAGGATCGGCGCCGACGACACCATCTGGGCACTCACGGGAATCATCCGTAGAATAGCGGCCGCGAGCATGAATCCCGCACCGAGGGCCACGAAGTAGTGCAGCCGAGCGGTATCCCAGCGTGCGCGCGCCGTCAGAATCAGGCCACCAAGCGCTGTGGCCAAGGCGGTTGCCAGAATGAACACAGTTGGCAACCACGAGGCCAGCGTCGTGTGGGTCTCGGAGCTCACATCCGGGACCCGCCATCGACGACGATGACCTGACCGGTCACGAACGCCGAGGCCTCGGACGCCAGAAAGAGGGCGGCACCCACGATCTCATCGGGCTGGCCGTGCCGCCCGAGCGGGGTCTGGCGGAGCAGCGCCTCGTGGATTGCGGTCGTCTCGATCAACGCCGCCGCGAACTTGGTCTCGATCAACCCCGGCGCGATGGCGTTCACGCGAATCCCGCTCGACCCACATTCCTTGGCAAGAGCGCGGGTCAGGTGGAGCAGGGCGGCCTTGCTGACGCTGTACGCTCCCAACAAGGGTGAAGCGTCCAAACCCCCGATCGAGGCCATATTGACGATAGATCCACCGCCCCCCTGGGCCTGCATCGAACGGACCACTGCCGCACTCGCGAGAAAGGGCCCTTTGACGTTGACGTCCATGATCTTGTCCCACGCACTCGGCTCCAATGTCGCCAGTGGGGCCATGACCGGATTCGTCCCGGCGTTGTTCACCAGAATGTCGATCCCGCCCCACGCATCGAGAACACCCGCGATCATCGCCTCAATGTCCGCGGCCTTGCCCATGTGGCATGCCGTGGCCAGCGCGCGTTGGCCCGTTTGCTCAACGAGATCGCGCGCCAACGGTTCGAGCGTCTCCTGTCGGCGGCCCACCAGTGCGACGTCAGCACCGGCCTCGGCAAACCCGCGCGCGATGGACCACCCGATGCCGCGACTCGCGCCGGTTACGACCGCCCGCTTCCCAGCAAGCGAAAACCGCTCCGCCGGCTTCATGAGGCCGCCTCGGCCGAGACCGTCTCGAGCCTTGCCGTCAGCAGGGCGGCCATGTCGGAGTGCAGCCGTCCGTTCGAGGCCAGCGTTTGATCCCCGTGGAGATCGAACGGGGTATCGCGAAAGTCACTGACCCGACCTCCGGCTTCCCGAACCAGCAGCACGCCCGCCGCGACATCCCAGGGGCGCAGCTTCCATTCCCAGAAGCCATCGAGACGGCCGCATGCGACGTAGCAGAGATCGAGGGCCGCCGAACCGTTCCGCCGGACGCCTTGCGCGGTCCGCACGAACTCACCGAAAAACCCGAGGTAGTAGTCAGCGTGCTGGCGCCGATCGTACGGGAAGCCCGTCGCGATGAGTCCGTGCGCCAGCGCGGAAACGTTGGAGACGCCGATCGGCTGCCCGTTGAGGGTGGCACCCGCTCCGCGATGGGCCACGAAACGCTCGTCGCGAATGGGATCGTGCACCAGCGCGAACTGCAACTCACGCCCGCGGGCCAGCGCCAGCGACACGGCGAACTGTGGGTAGCCGTGCGCGAAGTTGGTGGTGCCATCGAGCGGATCGAGGTACCAGACGAAGTCGTCCTCGCCCCAGCTTTCCTGATCGATGGGTCCATCCCCCTGCGCCTCCTCGGCGATGACGGTGTGGTCGGGAAAGGCCGCGCGCAGGCGATCGACGATCAGCGCCTCGACCCGATGATCCGTTTCAGTGACGAGGTCCACGTCCCCTTTATAGCGAACGTTTTTCGCCTCGAGCCACGCCTCACGGAGCAGCACGGCGGCCTCGTCAACCGCAGCGCGTGCGACGCGCTCGTACGGGTTCATAGCGCGCGACGTGTCGCACATTGATTTCGATGAATCAAGGTGAGACGGTCGACGTGCGGCCTGGCATGACGATCGTTTCGGACAACGCAGGGCTTGCACGCGGACGCTGGCGGTCTCCGGCCAAGGTCAACATTTGCTTGCGTGTCGTCGGCCGACGCGCCGATGGATACCATCTCCTCGATTCCATCTTCCTGCCGATCGATCTGTGCGACGATGTCCACATCACGGTCGCCGACATACGCGCCAGGGCACCGACCAGCATCGACGTCCGGACGAACGACCCCAGCGTCCCGACCGACGAGACGAATCTGGCGGTCCGCGCCGTACGCGCGCTCTTCGACGAATGCGGTATCGGTGCCGTCGTCTCGGTGGATCTTCACAAGCGGATTCCGACCGGAGCGGGTCTCGGCGGTGGCAGCGGCAACGCCGCCACGGTCCTGCACGGACTGAACGGTCTCTTGGCGCTCGGCCTGAGCACGACCGACCTCCAGGGACTGGCTCTGCGGCTCGGCGCGGACGTGCCGTTCTTTCTCGCCGGCTCTCCGGCGCGCGTGCGCGGCGTTGGCGAACGCATCGAGGCGTTGGAACACTGGCCGGCGATCTGGTTGGTCGTGGTCGTGCCCCCGATCCAGGTGCCGACGCCGTGGGCCTTCGACCGGTACCGAGAGGCCGTGCCGGTCTGCGACGCGCACGGTCCCTCCGAGGCCGCCCGTCTGGCCACAGGGGCGGTCCCGGACGCCGCGCTCCTGGTAAACGATCTCGAGCGGGTGGTCTTGCCAGCTTTTCCTGAAATTGCAGCCGTGAAAACCCGCCTTCGGGACGCCGGCGCCACCGCGACCGTCATGTCGGGGAGTGGGGCCGCGGTCGTGGGGCTTGCCCCGACCGCAGCCGTCGCCGATGACATCGCCGCGACCCTCGGCCGGGAATGGCCGCAGAGCCTCGTCCACGTCGCCGCCGTACCGGGCGTCGGTTGACCAGTTCGGCCCCGCAGCCTAGTATCGCGCGCTTGCCAGCGTATCCGTTGGGGAAATACACCGATGCGGAACGGACGCGGACTGGCGCAAACGGGATAGGCGAAGCACCACGGGGTAGGCAAAGAACCTCGATGGGCGGTGGCCAAGTGGTTAAGGCACCGGCCTTTGGCGCCGGTATCGAAGGTTCGAATCCTTCTCGCCCAGCTCGATGATCGAGGAACGTCATGGCGCTCAGAGCGAAAGACGAGATGATAGTATTTGCCGGTAGCTCGAACATCGGGCTGGCGTCCGACATCTGCAACTATCTCGGGACCGATCTTGCGAAGGCCGAAGTCGGCCGATTCAGCGACGGCGAGACGCAAGTCGAGGTGATGGAGAACGTCCGTGGCGGCGATGCCTTCATCATCCAGTCGACCTGTCCCCCGACCAACGACAATTTGATGGAGTTGCTGCTCACGCTCGACGCACTGAAGCGAGCGTCAGCGGGGCGCATCACGGCCGTGCTTCCGTACTACGGGTATGCCCGTCAAGATCGGAAGGTCTCGCCGCGGGTGCCGATCAGCGCCAAGCTCGTCGCTGATCTGATCACGGCCGCAGGGGCAACCCGCGTCCTGACCATGGACCTGCACGCCGGCCAGATTCAGGGCTTCTTCAATATCCCCGTCGACAACGTCTTTGCGACGCCCGTGCTCCTGCGCCACATCCGCGACCGGATGAAGTCCGGGCAAACGGTGACCGTCGTGTCGCCGGACGCCGGCGGCGTCGAACGCGCACGCGCCTTTGCGAAACGGCTGCAGGCGAACCTCGCGATCATCGACAAGCGACGCGCGGGGCCAAACGAAGTCGCCGAGATGAAAATCATCGGTGAGGTGACCAGCGGGCTCGCGGTCATCGTCGACGACATGGTTGATACGGCAGGCACGATCGCGGCCGCCGCGTCGGCGCTCCGCGCAGCGGGCGCCGACGAGGTCGTCGCCTGCTGCACACATGCCGTCTTGTCAGGACCGGCCGCCGAGCGGGTCGAGAAGTCGGCGCTCGCGAATCTCGTCGTCACCGACACTATCCCTCCGCGGGAGGAACTCCGTTCCTGCTCCAAGCTGGTCGTGCTCTCAGTCGCGCACCTGATTGGCGAAGCCATTCGACGGATCCACAACGAGGAATCAATCAGCTCGCTCTTCATCTGAGCGAACGTAAGTGCAGTAAGGAAGGATCGAGGAACGCGTCATGGAGGAAATCGCACTCACGGTGGAGGCCCGGGACCAATATGGAACGGGGCCGAATCGGCGCCTGCGCCAGAGCGGCAAGATCCCAGGGATCTTCTACGGCCCGAAGTCGAGCAGCGTCCCACTGCAGGTCGACAGGAAGCACTTCACGCAGAACGTGGAAAGCGTCGAGGGCGCCCACCTGATTCGGTTTCAGTCGAGCGCCGCCGACCTGCAGCAACGCGTCGTGCTCGTGCGTGAGACCCAGGTCCATCCCGTTTCGGGCAGTGTCCTGCACGTCGACTTCTACGAGGTCGATCTCACCAAACGCTTGCAGGTGACCGTGCCCCTCCATTTCACCGGACGAGCCCGCGGCGTCGTCGAAGGAGGTATCCTCCAGCCGGTCCTCCGGGACATCGTCGTAGAGTGCCTGCCGACCGAGATTCCGCAGTTCATCGAGGTCGACGTCACCGGACTTGCCATCCACGATTCGCTGCACCTCGCGGATCTCGCGTGCCCGGCGAACGTAACGCCGGTGTTCGAGAGTAACGATGCGGTCGTTACGGTGCTGGCTCCGATGGCCGAGGAGACGAAAGCCGCCGGGGGCGAAGGGGAGGATGCGGCGCCCGTGGTCGAGGGCGAGGCCCCGGCAGCCGACCAGAAGGACCCCCCCAAGGACTCGTGAGGCAGCCTGACGACGCGTCGTGTTGACCCTGGTAGTGGGCCTCGGGAATCCGGGTCCACGCTACCGGCGCACCCGGCACAATCTCGGATTTCTCGTCGTCGACGAACTCGCGAAGCGCTGGAACATTCCCATGTCGAGTACCCGTCATGGTGCCGAGAGCGGGACCGGAACGATCGCCAATGCATCCGCCATGCTCGCGAAACCCCAGACATTCATGAATTTGAGCGGCGACGCCGTCGGTCGCTTGCGGCGCGCCCGCCGATTGAAGCCAGAGCATATTCTCGCCGTCTACGACGACCTCGATCTCGCCCTGGGCCGCGTCCGCATCCGGACCGGCGGGGGCGCGGGCGGCCACAACGGCGTTGCCTCGCTGATCAGCGTCCTTGGTCGCGAGTTTCCCCGTGTCCGCGTTGGCATCGGACGGCCCGGGCCCGGTTCGGACCCGGTCGAGTACGTACTCGGACGCTTCGACCCGGCCGATGCAGCGATCGTGGAACGGGCCGTGGAGCACGCGGCCGATGGCATCGAGGCGGTCCTGGGGCAGGGGCTCGAGCCGGCCATGAACGCCTTCAATCGGCAATCGCCGCGTTGACGACCCCCAGAACGCCCTGAGGCACCCTCAAGCCCTGGCATTGATAGCGAACCTGCGCTAGAAGACCTGGTTCCGTTCTACTAAGGAGGCCGTAGAGTTGCAGCGAGACTACGAAAGCATGATCGTGCTCCGGGCCGATCTGCCGGAAGCCGGCATCAAGGAGCAACTCGAAAAGCTCACGAAGATTCTGGAGGCAGAGGGCGCCACCGTGCGCGGTGTCCACGAATGGGGCCTCCGCGAACTGGCCTACCTGGTCAAGAAAGAGCGTCGCGGCTTTTACGCGCTGCTCGAGTATTCAGGTGAAGCCTCCGCCCTTCTCGAATTGGAACGGCAGATGAAATTGTCTGATGCGGTCCTGCGCTACGTTTCGGTACGGCAGGAGCATCCAGTCGAGGTGGCGGCGCCCGCCGAAACGGCGAGCGCGAGCACCGAAGCCGCCGCACCAAGCGCGGCGGATGCCGCAGTCACCGCCACGGAGCCCGCGACGACCGAGCCCGAGGCACCAGCGCCGGCTACACCAGAGGCTGTCCCTGCGGTCGACACCGCGGCAGCCTCCGAGAGCAAGGCCTGAACAGGGAGCTGAGAGAATGCCAGGAAGCCCAGGAGGACGGCGAGGGGGAAGCAGCGGCGGCGCCAGCAGCAGCGGCGGCGGTAGCCGCGGCCGCGGTGGTCGGGGTGGCCGCGGATGGGACGATCGCGGCGCCCGTGGTCGTCGTGGTGGTCGGCGGAAGGTCTGCCGATTCTGCGCCGAGAAGACGCTGCGCATCGACTACAAGGACACACGCGTGGTCGGGAACTTCATCACCGATCGCGGCAAGATCATCCCGAGCCGGATCACGGGCAACTGCGCCCGCCATCAGCGACGCCTGACGACGGCGATCAAGCAAGCGCGGAGCATAGCGCTGTTGCCGTTCGCCCAAGCACAGTAGGGGCTCCCAGTGCAGGTCATTCTTCGCGAAGAGGTCCTCAGCCTCGGCACGATCGGCGATGTCGTCGAGGTCAAGCCCGGCTACGCACGCAACTATCTCCTTCCCCGCGGCTTGGCCGTCGAAGCGAGCACCCGCAATCTCCGCCAGCGCGAGCATCAGGAGCGGGTCATCGGCGAGAAGCGTCTGCGCGAGCAAAAGACTGCCTCGGCCGCCGCCGAACGGCTGTCGAGCCAGGCCCTGTCGTTCACGATGCGAGCTGGCGAAGACGGCAAACTGTTCGGCTCGGTCACCAATCAGGACATTCAGCGACAGCTCGAAGAGCGGGGCTTCGCCCTCGACCGCCGTCGCATCGTACTTGCCGAGCCCATCAAGGCGCTCGGCGATCACGAAGTCTCGATCCTGGTCGGCCCCGACACGCGCGCGACCGTAAAGGTCAAGGTGCTTGCGCACGAAGAGTCCGAGACACCGCCTCCGGCCAAGCCTGCGGCGCCGAGCACCAAGCCTGCTGCGCCGAGCACCGAGCCCAACGCCGCAGAGTAAGGGTCGATAGACGCGCCATGGTGCCGTCCCGCGACGTCTATCGGGGTGAGGTGGTGCATCTCACGACCGAGGATGTGCGTCTGCCCAACGGTTTCGAGATGACCCTCGAGATCGTACGACACCCGGGCGCCTCGGCGATCGCGGCGTTGGACGACGCTGGCGCCGTCATTCTTCTCCACCAGTATCGCCACGCCGCCGGGGGCTACCTCTGGGAGGTGCCGGCCGGAAAGCTCGACGCCGGCGAGCCGCCGGAGGTATGTGCGGCGCGCGAGCTCGGCGAAGAAGCCGGCGTTGCCGCGGAAGAACTCGTTCGGGTCGGGGAGATCGTCACCTGCCCAGGGTTCTGCGACGAGTTGATCCATCTGTTCGTCGCAACCAAACTGCGCCCGGTTCCGCCGACTCCAGGCGAGGATGAAGTCATTGCCCGGATCGAACACATACCACTCGCCGACGCCATGGGCATGATCGATGCCGGCGAGATTCGCGACGCCAAGACCATCGCGGCGCTGCTGCACGCCGACCGCCGGGTCCACCGGACGCAGGAGCCCTCATGAAGGTCGGGATTGTCGGATTTCGTGGCGCCGGAAAGACCACGATCTTCAACGCGCTCACCGGACTCCAGGCGCAAGTCGGCGGCTTCGGCGCCGGGGGGCGCGCCAACCTCGGCGTCATCAAGGTCCCCGATGAGCGTGTCATGGCCCTGGCGGCGATCCACGAGCCGAAGAAGATCACGTTCGCCGAGATCGCGTTCGTGGACGTACCCGGAAGCGGCGACGAGCGCGCAGCGCTCGACGCGGCCACGCTCGTTCAGATGCGCGATGTCGATGCCCTCGTGCAAGTCGTCAGTGCTTTTCCCGCCGCTGGTGGAAGTCCCGTGCCCGCCGCGGCGCAGCTCGAGAACTTCGCGGCGGAGCTCATCCTCGCGGACCTCGAGATCGTGGAGAAGCGTCTCGAGCGGGTGCGCAAAGAGAAAGGGAAGGAGCGCGAACAGAAGCTCCTGGAACGCTGCGAGGCGCACCTCGGAAGTGAGCAGCCTCTCCGCACCTGCGAACTCGCGCCGGACGAACGCGCCGCGCTCGCCGGATTCAATCTGCTCAGCCAGATGCCCTTCCTGGGTCTCCTGAACGTCGATGAAGGGAGCATCGCCAGCGCGCTGCCCACCGACGTGCAGGCGTGGGTCGACAAGCGGGGCGTCGAGGTGCTTCCCGTACCTGGCAAGACCGAAATGGAACTGGCCGAGCTCGACGAGGAAGACCGCGGCGCGTTCCTGGCCGACCTGGGGATCACCGAGTCGGCGAAGGATCGGTTCATTCGGGCGGCCTACGGCCTGCTGCACCTGATCAGCTTCCTGACCGCGGGGAAGGACGAATGTCGGGCGTGGCCGATTCGCCGCGGCACCTCGGCGCTGCACGCGGCCGGGAAGATCCACAGCGACATCGAGCGCGGGTTCATCCGCGCGGAAGTGGTCGCCTACGACGACTTCATCGAGCTCCGCAGTGAGGCGCGCTGCCGCGAGGCCGGAAAGCTCCGCCTCGAGGGCAAAGCGTACGAGGTCGCGGACGGCGATATCATTCACTTCCGTTTCAACGTGTAGCCACGTTGACTTGGCAGGACCGCTCGCTTTAGTCTCGATACGACCCCGTATGGACCTTCCCTCGTTCATCCCCATTTTTCCACTCCCGAATGTCGTCCTGTTCCCTGAAGTGCCGCTGCCCCTCTACATTTTCGAGCCGCGCTACCGGGAGATGGTCCGCGACGCCCTCGACGGCCCGCGCATCATCGGCATGGCACTGCTCCGACCGGAATGGGAAGGACAGTACGCGGACGCACCCGACATCTACCGGATTGGGTGCGCGGGGCGCATCGTCGATGCCACGCCGCTCCCCGATGGCCGGTTCAACATCCTGCTGGCTGGGCTCAGGGAGTTCGAGGTCGTCACCGAGCAACGGGAACGATCCTACCGCCAGGCAACGGTCACCTGGCGCGCGCCCGCACCCGACGACGCCATGCCCGAGCATCTCCGGCGCGACCTGATGCACGCGGTCGAGCATCACGTGGGAGACATCGGTCGCGAGATCACCTCGCAGCTCGGCGAGGAGCCCGGCGTCAGCGATGTCGTGCTCGTCAACTTCCTGTCGTTCTGGCTCGATCTCCTCCCGATCGAAAAGCAAGCGCTGCTCGAGATCGCGGGACACGATCGTGCGCAGCACCTGCTCGATATCCTCGAGTTCCAGCGGCACATGGCCAGTAGCGGACAGGCGGACCCGAGCCGCCGCATGCACTGATGATCCTGTTCTATCTCGTCCGTGGGGGAGGCCTTGGCGCGCTCGACGCCGAAAAACTCCGCTTCTTCGTCGGCCGCACGGGGAGCCCCCTCTACTTGTCCCGACGCTTTCCACTGTATCGGCAGCTGCATTGGCTCCGGCTACTCTTCTCTCCGGCCTACGCACGAGGAGTGGCCGCGTGGCTCCGGTACCGCACCGATCTCTACGACGGCCGGCAGGGATAGGAGACCGATTCCATGGGCAAAGTCACCATCGGAGCGACGCTTTTGTCGTCGGTCGTGCTTCTCATTACCTTCTTCAAGGGCATGTTGGTTCTCCGTGGGGGGGCTGGTATCATGTCGCACCTGGAGTGGTCGGTCGCGACCTTGGTCATCGTCTTGTCCGCGAACGTGTTCGCGATGATCCATGCCGCGCAATCCGACCGCTTGATCAAAGAGTTGCGCGCTGGGCGCGAGCGCGACGACGCAACACAGTGAGAGACCCTATGGCCACGACGTACAAACAGATCATGGAAGAGGCGCGGCGCGACATCCCCGAACAGAGCGCCGCCGAGGTCCAGGCGCGACTCGAACGCGAGCCGGGAACGCTCGTGCTCGACGTGCGCGAGAAAGACGAGTTCCGCGAGGGGCATCTCGCCACGGCGCTGTCCGTTCCGCGTGGCTTCCTGGAGATGCAGATCGAGGAAGTCGTCCCCGACAAGGCTGCGGCTGTCGTAGCGTATTGTGCGGGGGGAACACGTTCGTTGATCGCCGCGCGCACGATGCGCGAGATGGGCTACACCAACGTTACGTCGATGGCGGGCGGCTACACGGGATGGAAGAACGCCGGACTCCCGTTCACCCAAGACCATCAGTTCACCACCGAGCAACTCACGCGCTACAGCCGCCACTTCACCCTGCCCGAGGTCGGTGAGGCGGGGCAGGCGAAACTCCTCGGTGCCAAGGTCCTGTTGCTCGGCGCCGGTGGCCTCGGCTCGCCCACGGCCCTCTATCTCGCGGCCGCGGGTGTCGGCACGCTGGGTCTAGTCGATCACGACGTCGTCGACCTCTCGAACCTGCAACGACAGATTCTGCACACCAACGATCGTATCGGCACCCCCAAGGTCGAATCGGCGCGCATCGCCCTGCAGGCGCTCAACCCGGACGTGAACGTCATCATGCATCAAGAGCGGCTGACCTCCGACAACGTGATGGAAATCTTCAAGAACTACGACATCATTGTCGACGGCTGCGACAACTTCCCTACCCGCTATCTCGTCAACGATGCCTGCGTCATGCTGAACAAGCCGAACGTCCACGGCAGCATCTTCCAGTTCGAGGGGATGGCGGCGGTCTTCGCGCCTCACAAGGGTCCGTGCTACCGCTGCCTCTACCCGGAACCACCACCGCCCGGGGCGGCCCCCAGCTGCTCCGAGGCCGGCGTCCTCGGGGTGCTTCCAGGACTCATAGGATGCGTGCAGGCGCTCGAGACCATGAAGCTGATCCTCGGGGCCGGACGTCCGCTCATTGGACGCATGGTGCACTTCGATACGCTCAGCATGGAGGTCCGCATCAATCGCCTCCAGCGTGATCCCGCGTGCCCGATGTGCGGTGACAACCCGACGATCACCAAGCTGATCGACTACGAAGAGTTCTGCGGCCTCAAGCCGAGTGGTGGATCCTCAGCAGCCGACGCGGCCGCCTGATCCACCCGAGTAGCGAGTGTTCAAGCCTCGATGCGGAGTTGGCGTCGCACGAGGACGTGCAGCGCATCGGGCTCGTCGAGCGCCATCACGAGGGGCTCGACACGCGCGGCATCCCCCTCGTCGAAAATGCGCCGAACCTGTCGCATGAGCCGCTCGAGCGCCCACGAGGGCAGGCGAGCGATGCTTAGGGTTTGATCGCTCGAGATGTCGTACAGCGTTTCCAACTGATCCGGCTCGACGTCCCATGCGATCTCGCGAAACGCCGCCACGAACGCGCCTAGGCGGCGCTCCGGCACCACTCCCGGGTAGAGGGCCTGATCCAACCGTTCGCGGATTTCCTCCTCCGGGATCTCGACCGAGACCGGGTCCTGGACCAACCGACCGGGCAGGAGTTGGTAGCGCAGAGGTTCCTCGAGTCGCGTCCGCGACCCACGGATTACAAAGGTCTCGAGACCGTCAGTGACTTGCCAGTATGTCGCCACCATGGGGTCCCACTGCGGGCCTTCATGGGCGACTGGCGATCCGGTCAACCGCAGCGTATGCAGCGCGTGCCGCGCGTGCGTGACCAGGAACGCCATGCAATCGTCGCGGGTAATCTCGACATAGCCGTCCGGCGTGTGACGATACTCACAGGCGCGATCGTAGGGTGAGGGCCGGAAGATGATGTCGCAATCCCGGCAATGGACGAAGCCAGAGTCGTTCATGCCGGGGATTCCGCCGCGAGGACAGGAGCCACGTTCGGGTTCGGCTGCTCACTCTCAGCCCCAACACCTGGCGTCGCAACCTCGAGCGGGGGAATGCGAATGACGAACTCGGAGCCCGAACCAAGCGTACTCTCGACCTCCAGATCACCACTGATCGAGGCCAACAGGCGTGTCACCAGCCGGAGACCGAGGCCGATGCCGCGGAATCGCTTCCGCGCGGTCGGATCTCCTTGCTTGAAACCTTCGAGAACCTCGGAGACTTCGTTCGGGCGCATGCCGATGCCGGTATCGCGCACGTGAAGCTCGAGACTTCCGTCACCAAGCAGAGTCGCGTCGACCCGGACAGAGCCCGACTCGGTGAACTTCAGGGCGTTAAGCACCAACGTATCGAGCAGCCGTACGACTTTTTCCTCGTCGGTCCGGATCGGCAGATGCCCGAGCTCGCCCAACTCGAGCGCGACACCCTTCTCGGCGAAGGCCGGCGCATGCTTCTTTGCGAGACTCTCCAGCACGTGCTGCGCATCGAAGGTCCACGCGGTGACGGGCACCTCACCGGCCTCGAGCGCCGCCAAGAAAAAGATCCCCTCCACGCACGCCAGCAATTCGTGCGAGTTCATCCGAATGCGGTCGAGTGCGTGCCGCTGCTCGTCGGTCAGCTGATTGGCCTGATCCTCAAGGAGAATCGAGCTGTAGCCCATGATCGCGGACAGCGGAGTTCGAAACTCATGTGTCAGATTGGCGAAGAACTCCTCTTTGATGCTGCGGAGCCGCTGAAGATTGCGCCGCTTGTGCAAGGCGCGCTTCGTCGTCTCGAGGATCTCCAGCACATCGAACGGCTTGGCCACGTACGCGAAGACCTTGAGGTTGATACTTTCCACCGCCGTCTCGAGCGATCCGTAGCCGGTAATGACCACGACCTCGATGTCGGGATCGTGCTCTTTGATCTTGGTCAGGAGCGGCATGCCGCAGAGTCCCGGCATGCGGAGATCGAGAGTGATGACGTCGATCGGCGTCGTCTTGAGAATCTCGAGCGCGTCCTCGCCCCGTTGGGCGCTATAGACTTCGTAGTAGGGCTTGAGAATCATCTTGAGGGCGAGGGCTGGACCAGCCTCGTCCTCGACGATCAGGACGTTTCCGAGCGTACTCATGGCAGGGCAGGTTCAGCATGTTCCATGCCACGAGAGAGCAGCGCACTCGGACGACGCTAAGTCCCTGGAAGCTTGGGCGCTTCAGCGCCGGACACAGAATTTCGGAGGCAGCCTTGCGTTGTCGCAAAGCCACCTCGGTCCAATTTTGAACGAGTGCGCCGTTATGGGGCTATGCGTCGGCCTCCGCAATGCCGAGCTTGTCCATCCGGTACTTGAGTATCCGCCGGGTCGTGCTCAGCAGATCGGCAGCACGGGTTTGATTGAATCCCACTTCGGTCAGCGCGGCCTGGATGATCTCGCGCTCGAACTCGTCCACCGCGTCGGTCAGGCTCTTCTCTCGCCGTAGCACTTGATGCTGAATCGTCGCGGTCTCGACCCGCCCCGAGCGGATCGACTCCGGGAGGTCCTCGACTCCGATTGGATCATGGTCCGAGAGCACGAGGAGGCGCTCGATGACATTCTCGATCTCGCGCACGTTCCCCGGCCATGGATAGCGGAGAAAGGTGTCCACCGCCTCCGAGCTGATCGCCTTCTCGGGGATGCCGATTTCCTGGGCTTTGATCGACAGGAAATGCTTGATCAGAAGCGGCAGATCCTCGACCCGCTCCCGGAGCGCGGGGAGCGGGAGCGCCACCACGTTCAGTCGATAGAAGAGGTCGGACCGGAAGGACCCGTCGCGCATCGCCTCCTCGAGGTCGCGGTTGGTCGCCGCCACGATGCGTACGTCGACCTTGATCGTCTGCTTGCCACCCACCCGCATGAACTCGCCTTGTTCGATGACGCGCAGAAGCTTGGCCTGCAGAGAGGGCGCGAGCTCCCCAATCTCGTCGAGGAAGATCGTCCCCTGGTCCGCGAGCTCGAATTGGCCGAGCTTGCGGGCGTGCGCGTCGGTGAACGAGCCGCGCTCATGGCCGAAGAGTTCGCTCTCCAAGAGGTTCTCCGGAATGGCCGCGCAGTTCAGCGTCACTAGTGAGCGTTCCGCCCGCGGACTCTGGAAGTGGATTGCTTTGGCGATGAGCTCCTTCCCGGTCCCGCTCTCACCCGTAATGAGCACGGTAGTCTTCAACGGCGCAACCATCCCGATCGTGCGAAAGATCTCTTGCATCGAGGGCGCGGAGCCAATGATGTTGGCGGGACTGTAGCGCTTGCCGACTTCCCAGCGCAGCTGCTCGAGCTCCGCGGTACGCGCGGCGTCCGCCGCGGCGCGCTCGACGGTCAGCGTGAGCTCCTCGACGTCGAAGGGCTTGGTCACGTAGTCGAAGGCGCCGAGCTTCATCGCCGTGACGGCCGTCTTGACCGTCTTGGTGGCCGTCAGCATCACCACGGGCACGCGTGGATCCTGCGCCTTGATCTCCTCGAGCACCGCCAGCCCATCGAGTCCCGGCATCAGAACGTCGAGGAGCACGACGTCGGGTCGGCTCTCAGGGATCGCCGACAACGCCTCCTCGCCCGAGGTCACCATCGACGTCTCGTAGTGGCCCTTCAGCACCATGCGGACCGATTCCCGCACACCGGCGTCGTCGTCTACGATCAATACCCTGCGCTTCTCCATCCCCACTCCTCCTCACGCGCATGCGTGTTCCGCTGCCACAGCGGATCATGATGTTGCCTCGTTCAGGTGGCCACCGGGGCCAGTGCGACACGCACGATAGTGGCTCCGGCCGCACCGCTCCGGACCCGAAGGCTGCCACCGTTTCGCTCGAGTAATGCTGCGGCCAGCGCGAACGGCAGCGTCGGCGTCTCGGCCGACTCGGTATCGGCCCCTTCGACGAAGGTCGTCAGGCGCGTCACCGTCGCGGGCTCCGCATGCACCTCGAGCTCGAACGCCCCCGACTCGGGAACGGTCATCTTCAGCGGTTCGTGCGGAATCAACTCGTGCACCAGCCCACCGAGCAAGCTTCGCATCGCGAACAGCACCTGCGCCCGGTCCGCGTCCACCGGCCCCGGGACCGCGCCGTTCCGCTCGAGGCGTACGCCACGCCGGGTAAGCTCCTCGCGATGCTCCGCGAGCGCTTCGTCCAGAAGGGGTCCGAGCTCCATCGCCGCCCGCGTCGGCGTCCGAAAGCGGGCGAACTCGAGTAACTGCTCGAGCAGGGTGTCCATCCGTTCCACGGCCTCCTGCGTCAGGGTCGTGAACCGCGCGCGGACGTCGGGATCGGCAAGCACCGAGTCGAGATGCTGGCTGAACGTCTTGATCGTCACCATCGGGTTCCGGAGTTCGTGTGCCAGCTCGCCGAGCAACACCTCCAGCCGGGGCGCGTCGGTGCCACGCGTGGGCTCTGCCTCCGGACGCGCGGCACGCGGAACCGGCACGGCCTGCGCCGCGCCCATGCTCGTTGGAAGGCAGCGCAGATCGTCGGCATCAATGACACGCGACCGGAACGCCGCCATCGTGCGGGCAAGGACGGCCTCCAACTCGGCCACGTTCCCGAACCAGAGGTAGTGGCACAGCCGATCGACGGCCGCATCCGAGAGCAACACGGGCGGGACGCCCAGCCGTAGCGTGAGCCCGGCCGTCACGGTTTCCACCACCGCGGGAAGATCTTCGCCGCGATCACGAAGTGCCGGCAGGGGCACCGTCAGCACACCCAGCGAATGGGCGAGCTCCGGTAGGAACTCGGCACGCGCCACAGGGCCATCGAGTGACTTTTCGGTTGCCACGAAGAGTCGGCCGCGCGGCGTCCCGTTTTCCAACTCGAGAAGGAGCGCGTGCTGCGTCTCCCGCGGAAGGTCGGCCACGCCGTCGAGGAAGATCCCCTCGTCGTCGACGGCGAGCCGCGCGCGCAGATCCGCCGCCGGCATGTCGCAGGCGGGCAGGGCGCAGAACCCGGCGCCGGGACGCAAGCGTTCATGCACGGCCCGCGCGACCGCCAGCGCCCCGGTCCCGCGCTCACCGATGAACAGAAACGGGAGGTCCACCTCGATGCCCTGACGCACGATCGCCGCCGCCTCCCGAGTGAGAAACGGATGCGCCAGCACGAAGGAACGCGCACTGGGGCTCGTGTCGCGACGCGGCTGCGGCACGAGGAGCGCGCGGACAGCTTCGCGTAGCCCATGCCCGGCAAAGGGCTTCCGCAGAAAACCGACGCGCCGATCCGTCAGCGCGAGCCGGCGCGGATCCAGGTCGTCAGGGCCGTGCAGGATGAGCACCGGCACGTCGGCCTGTGCCGACAGCAGGGCACGCATCCCGGACTCGTCCTCGTGCGACGACAGCCCCAGAATCAGAAGCCCCGATTCCGCGGACGCCGCCGGCTCGGCCGGGCTTGCCGCGGTCGACACCCGATACTCCTGGCCGAGCACGATGCTCAGGGTCTCGCGAATCGTCCGCGAGGCATCAATGACGAGAA
>JAJCZP010000049.1 GCA_029262315.1 Deltaproteobacteria bacterium
GTCACCAGACCCGCGTCCACGAGGCGGAACAGCCCCCGGGACAGCGGATCGTGGCGATCGGCACGCTGCGCCAACCACGCGTAGAGCGCCGCGTTCGCGCGCCGCATGGGCGCCCGGCACGGTGGCAAGCGATAGACGCCCACCGGGGCCCCGGTGCGACAGGCATCGGCAACCATCGAGATGCTATCGCCGGTCACGATCACCGTATCCGCCACCGCCAGGTACGTCGCATAGGGGTTCGTCGTCGCGGCGCTCCATTCGTGCACACGGTGGGGTGCCCGCAGCCGGCGCCGTAGCTCCGCCGCTACCTCCGGGGGTGTGCGCGGACTCGTCGTCACCAGATAGGTCCCCCCCTGACCTTCCGCGAGTTGCTCGAGGCGCATGATCAGATCACGGGCCTCGGAGACACCGAAGCGCAGATCCGCCGTCGGTCCGCCGACGAGCACGGCGATGCGTGGAGCCGGGAGGTCAGCGATTTCCGACGCGAGCACCGGATCACGCGCGCCTGGAGCAGCGGCGAGGGGCAGCGGGATCTCCAGCAGATTCGGGCGTGCGGGAAGCTGGTACTGCGGTGTCGTCACGACCAGGTCGAACCAGGCCAACGGGGCACTGGGTCGCCCGAGTTGCACCACTCGACAACGGCCCTGCGAGGCCGCACGTACTTGGAGGGCCAGCGGCGCGCTCCGACGACCGACGGCGACCACGAGATCTGGCCACGGCGCGGCCAAGGACGTGCCGGGCGCGGCCGCAACGCCGAGCGGATGGGCGCCGCGCAGCACGTTGGGCGTGAGACTCGTCCACCCGTAGTGAAGTTGCTTGAGCTCGAACGGCCAGCCGAGGGCTTCGCACAATGCGAGGACCTGCTGGTTGTCCCCCGATCGATGGCCGAGCAGGCCCCACGCGCGCCGCGGATGGGACAATCTCAACCGACTCCTACGTGCGAATTCACTCTCAGGATTCGAGCCCTCGGCGGGCCGCGTTGACCCGACCGAGCCCTTAGGGGAGTTCGGCATGCTGCGCAAACGCCAGCGCTTGCACGGCGTCCCCCGACCGGTTAACGAAATGCTATGTTAACGCCGTGGCGTATTGCCGCAGCCTCGGGACTCGAGATCGCAACGGCGCTGGGACGATTGCCCGGCGGGGGCAGTCGCGGGCGTAAGCGCGTCAAGAAGGCAATGAACAGTGTCTACGCGCGCTGTGAGGATGCCGGCCTCTTGGCGCGCATGCCGGCGTTCGAGGAGCACTATACCGAGGCGTACCCCGAACTCTGCGCGCTCGAAGCGGGCTATGAGGACATCCGGCGCGAGTGCGAACACCTGCTCGGCTTCCGTGAGCAGCTGACCGACATCTCCGCACTCGGCGGCGACTACACCGCGCGCGGCATCCACACCATCCGCTGGAAGGCCTTCATGTTGAAGTCGGGCTCGTTCGTCGAGGAGAACTGCGCCTACGCTCCGAAAACCGCGGCACTGCTCCGCCAGCTCCCGAACGTGCACAACGCGTTTCTCTCGATTCTCGAGCCGCATCAGTACGTCAGCCCGCATTGGGGCTACTACAAGGGCTTCGTGCGCTATCATCTGGGGATCGTCATCCCCAAGAACAATGCGGACGGAAACTGCTGGCTCCGCGTCAATCCCGATGTCGCCGACAACGCGCAGCGCGACAAAGCCCTGATCGACCGCGGCCCGAAGTACTACTGGCGAAACGGGCACGGGGTGCTGTTCGACGACACCAATCTGCACGACGCCGCCAACGAGAGCGACGGGGTGCGGGTCGTTCTGTGGCTGGACGTTGCCCGGAAACTGCCCCGCGCGCTCGAACTCTACAACCGCGCCCTCCTCTGGGCACTCTACCAGGAGCCCTCGATCCGGCGTTTTCGGGAGAACGCGGTGGTGCAGCTACCGGCCGAACCCGACGCCGTACCTGATGGAGTCTCGCTTGACCGCCCTGATGCGGTCTCGTATGCCGACGACGCGTGACGACACCACGGAGTAACGCGAGCGCGGCGTCGGCCGCCACCGCCGGGCGCATGTCCGACGATGCGGGGCGCGCCGCGATCGAGATCAGACCCGTCCATTCTCGGCGAGATCTCCGAGCATTCATCGACGTCCTCTACACGCTCTACGCGGATGATCCGGCGTGGGTTCCCCCACTCCGGAGCGAGCAGCGCCACCAATTCTCACCCCGAAGCGCGTTCTTTCAACACGCACAGGTGCAGTTCTGGGTCGCCTACCGAAACGGCCAGCCTGTGGGACGCATCAGCGCACAAGTCGACGAACTCCGGACCGAACACTACGACGACGCAACCGGCCATTTCGGAATGCTCGAAGCCGTCGACGATCCCGCCGTCTTCGCGGCACTGCTCGGCGCGGCTGAAGCCTGGCTCCGGGCCCAGGGAATGCAGCGCGTCATCGGGCCCTTCAATCTCTCGATCAATGGAGACGTCGGTCTCCTGACCGAGGGCTTCGACGCCCCGCCAGTGTTTCTCACAGGCCACGGCCGGCCATACTACGACGCACGCGTCCAGGCCCTTGGGTACCGCAAGGTCAAGGACGTCGTTGCCTATGAGATGGACCCTCACGGGACCCCCCCGCGCACGATGGTCGAGGCCGCCGCCCGTGCCAGAAAAGCGGCAAGGGTGCGCATCCGTCCCGTCGACAAATCGCGACTGAAAGAAGAAGCGGCCGTCATCAGCGAGATCTTCAACGACGCCTGGAAGCGCAACTGGAGCTTCGTGCCTTTTACCCGGCCGGAATTCGCGGAGCTGACCGGCGCGCTCCGGTTCCTGGTACCCCGCGACCTCGTGCAGTTCGCCGAGGTCGACGGCGAGCCGGTGGCGATGCTGGTGATCGTCCCGAACATGAATGAGCTGATCGGCGATCTCCAGGGCCGCCTGCTGCCATTCGGGTGGTTGCGGCTGCTGTGGCGCCTGCGGTTCAGCCCGCCCCAATCGGCGCGCGTGGCCCTCATGGGGGTACGCCAGAAGTTTCAAGGCGGTTCGCTGGCCATGGCGTTGTTCTTCGGGCTCATCGAAGCGGTGCAGGCGTCAGAGCAATCGGCCGGGCTCCGCCGCCTCGAAATGGGCTGGGTCCTGGAAGACAACTTCTCGCTCTTGCGCTTGATGCGCATGCTCGGCGGCCATCAGTACAAGAGCTACCGCATCTACGAAAAGCCGCTCCCCTGAGCACGCCGGCGCCAACCGCAACACGCTTCACCGCCCTGGTCATGGCGGGAAGCCGGGCTACTGGAGATCCGCTTGCCCTGGCGAGTGGCGTGCCTTTCAAAGCACTGACGCCCATCGACGGCATCGCGATGCTGGCGCGTGTGCTGCAAACGCTCCGGTCGACCACTTCGATTGCCCGGATCGTCGTCTGCGGGCTCTCGGAGGCGGATGCGGGCGATCTCACCGGCACGCACGGTGACGACGGCCCGACGGTCGAGTTCGCGAGCGGTGATCGAACGCCCGGAGCGAGCGCGGCACGAGCCATCGCGACCCTGGGCCTCGAGCCCCCCATCCTCATTACAACCGCGGATCACCCGCTGTTGACCCCCAAAACCCTGCAGGCGTTCTGCGAGCGCGCGATCACGGCCGATGTGACCTTCGGCCTCGTACCGGCGGGTATCGTCCGCGCCGCCTTCCCCGGCATCCGACGCACGGCCTACAAGTTCCGGGACGGCGGATTCTGCGGATGCAATCTGTACGCGCTCCTGACCCCGACCGGCTGCGAGGCTCCAGCCTTCTGGGCAAGCGTCGAAGCGCATCGCAAACGTCCATGGCGCCTGATCGGCATGCTCGGCTACGGGACGATGGTACGCTTCTTTCTCGGACGCCTGGCCCTGGCCGATCTCACCGGTCTGGTGTTCTCCCACACCGGTCTGCGAGTGCGTCCGGTACTCCTGTCGGACCCCGCAGCGGGCTTCGACGTTGACACTGCCGAGCAACGGAACGTCGCCGAAGCTTTCCTCCACGAGCGGGCGGCCGCAGAACGCACCGCGGGCGTTGGTCGCGAGATCGCACCCTCCACCCGCTGAGATGCGGCTCGCGCCCCGGTCGAGAGAGACATCGGAGCACCGCAAGGGGCGGCGCCGGCAGTGCGACGGTCCGGCTACGCCGCGGCTGCTGGAAGACCGTGTTTCACCGGAACCGCGACGTCACGCTGACGCGTGATCCTGCTGTAGAGATCGAGCCTGGGGTCGAAGAGCCACTGCATCAGCACCCCTGTCAACGAGCGGTGCGCGTACAGGTCGTCGTAGAATTCCGGGGCGAGCGCCTTCACCTTCGGCAGGTGTACCCACGGAACCCTGACGAGGTCGTGATGCTCGTTGTGGTAGCCGATGTTCAGCGTCACGTGATTCAAAATCCCGTAGTATGAATACGTTTCCTGACCGGGAACGACCGTGTAGTGCTCCTGGATCCAGCGCGCCCCGAGTGGATGAAGCCCGATCCCGAAGAAGGTCGAGAGGAGCACATAGGCAAGCCCAGGAAGACCACACCACTGCCAGATGAGCAGATCGACCGCCACGATCGCGACCACGTTGCCCACGAGCCATGCGTCGGCAAGCTGTCGCTTGATCCGCAAGGGACGAACGATTTCGATCGCCGCGAAGCACAACAACCACAGAGCTTTCCGGATCGGCGAGTTCCCGACCAGCCGCGCCTCCCACGGCGACGCCAGATCCGCGTCGAAATCGAACTCGTCGAGGTGCGAGTGATGAAGGAGATGATAGTTCCGGAAGGACATCGCGCTCGGGAACCCCTGGCCGACGTTGCAGAGCAACCCCAACAATCGGTTCCGCAATGTCCCTGTCACGATCATGTTGTGGCTCGCGTCATGAATCAGGACGAAGAGGGCATGGCTCGCAAAGGCACCGACCAGATACGCCGCGAGCAACACCACGAGCCAATGCGTATCCCGCAACAGATAGGCGCCCGTGATCTGCATTGCGACCAGCCCCGCGATGTAGGCCATGGACGCCGGATACGGTTCGAAGAAACGTCGGATCTCGGGGTGCCGCTTGAGAATCTCTCGACCGCGCTTGATATGCGGGTTGGGCTGATCCGTGACGACGAACTCGCGGCGCACAGAAGGCATCACGGGGCGCTTCCCGCTGGAACGGTTTGTCGGATCGCACGGCTCTTCTGCGGTGCGCGACCGCTCTCGACGCCGACCCATGGACGCGGAGCCACCGCCGCCGGACAGTCCGCGAGAGCGGCGGCCACCGTGTGGGCCCAGGGAAGGTCTTCCGGGTAGTCGATCTCGGCGTATCGAGCGTCGCCCACCTGCACCACGTCGACGTGACCACGACCCGC
This sequence comes from Deltaproteobacteria bacterium, assembly GCA_029262315.1. GTDB lineage: Bacteria > Desulfobacterota > Binatia > UTPRO1 > UTPRO1 > JAJCZP01. Next base: position 5,312 of record JAJCZP010000049.1, read on the forward strand.
GAGAATGTCCACCACCGAGAGGTACCATCGCCGAGTGGCCTCCGGGTCGCTCAGCATTTGGGTCAACGCCTCAGCGAAGAGCGCCGGCCCCCTCCCACGGTACAGCGAAAAACCAATGGCTTCGCCCTGAGTCTCAGCGGGACCGAGACCCTTGCCAACCCGACATACCTTGGGACCGTCACAGGACACTTTCATGTCATCGGCGTCGTACGCGTCCTTCTGCGCAACGGCCATCGCGACCGGGGCCTCTGGACTGGTGAGCAACCGCTCAATGACGACGGGATCGGCCAGCGTATCGCCGTTCAGGAGGAGAAAATCTTCGTCCATCTCCGAGGCCGCCATGGCACAACTCAGGAGATTGTCGGCGCGATCGTAGAGAGGATTGAAGAGCGTCCGCACGTGCATGCCAGGAATCCTGATCTCGGCGACCAGGCGTTCCACGGCTGCCGCACCAAAACCGACGACGACAACGACGCGATCCAGGCCCGCCGCCGCCAGCATTCGCAGCTGCCACTCCAGCACCGTGCACCCGCCGATACTGAGCAGGCACTTCGGAAGATCCTGTGTCAGAGGCAGTAACCGCCGGCCCTGACCTGCACTGAGAATGATCCCCTTCAAGCCCTGTCCTTGGCGTCCATCCCCACCGACCCCCAACTGTCAGCTCGGAATACCCCCACGGCGACCGAACCGCGTTTTGATATGTGTCAGACAATGGCGCAACCGTCAAACAGCTGAGAGTGCCCATACCCGGGCCGCACGACCCCATTGAGCGGCCGGTCAGGCTGGCGAGGGGCCCCTCCCCTCAGGCGTCGGCCTAGCCCGCGAGGGCCCTAGTGGAACGCGCGTGCGCGGTAGAGGCGCCACGCCTCCGCCCCGAGGGCCAGCCAGCGGTGACGCTTCTCCCGCCACGCCTGGTCGATCGTAACCCCAGAGTGGCGCTGGATCTTCCAGAGCACGTAGTCGACGCCGCCTTCGAAGATGAGCGCATTGCGCACGATACGGAGTAGAAAGCGGACTTTCGCCTGGCGACGCCGAAACCACCAAGCGCGCAGAGCCCGTCGCCGTTCAGGCGCGGGAATGTCGACCCGAAAGTGGCGCCGATCCCCCTCGACGGCGCTGCTCACGACCCACGGAAGGAGCGGCACCGCGAGCGCCGTCACCCGCTCGAAACGCTCAGCGTTGCTCGCATAGAGCGCCGCCGCCGCACCTGACCGCTCTGGCCTGATCTCGGCTGCGTACGTCGCCTGCCAGGCCGAGGTCCACAGGTCTTGGCTCTCGAAACTCGCGCCAACGAACGACACCCCAAACTGCACGAAGGTGGCGACGGCGCCGGCCAGGGCGGTCGCCACGGCATCGCGAGCCCGCTCATCGGCCGCGTACACCAGGGCACACGGCTGGGCGAAGCGCGCCCAGAAGTACGGCTCCGCGGTCGCAGGCGAGGTGAGTCGCGGCAGATCGTCCAGTGCCAGGACGGCGTACTTGCAGCGGACGACGCGCACGCCGACGGGAACCTCGAGATAGAAAACATTCGGGGGCAGGAGACGATTCGCGGTGGCCAACGCCACATTCCGATAGGCCGATCGGTAGCCGGCAACGAACACGTAGAGATCGAGCAGGCCTTCGCGGTCGTCGTCCTGGCGAAGGTTCGAGCCGTACATCAACACGGCGCGAACACTCGAACCATAGATAGCGCGCACACGATCGGTGAGGGCATGCGCGCCCTGAGGCACCGGCCGTGCGAGTTCCTGGCCGATCAGCGCCTCGAGCGCTGTCATCCGGGTGCCCTGAGAAACCACACGGATTGCCGAGCGCTCAGCGTGAGCATCCGCGCCTGCCGAGCAGGCTCGAAGAGCTCGCCGTCGAGCGTAAACCCCCCGCTGAACTCCATCGTGATTTCGTCGGCGTTGAGGCTCCGATACCCGAATTCTGGATCGAGCCATCGGCTCGGGCGGCCACGAAGGATGGGCACGATCGCGCGCGCGAGATGGCGCGGGCGGTGCCGCATGGCGCTGAAGCGAATGCTGCCGGGACCGACACCCCAGTACGGACTGAGACCCAGGAACTGCCGGTCCATCGTCGACGCGAGCATCCCGAAATAGGGGACCGTCGGTAGCGTAACGCCGTCGGCGACGATGTCAGCGGCAAGCGGACGCGACAGCGGACTATCTTTTCCGCGGATCGCCTTCAGCAGGAAGGCCGCGAGCGCGAGGCCGGCGCCAAACTGACCGCGCACCCCCCGCGACGCGAGCTGGTCGCGAGCGAAGACGATGCCATGATAGACGGCGCCGGCGCCGAACATCATCCCGTATTGCGATTCGCCCTCGACGTCGGCCCGTAGCACCGTATGGCGCTCCACCGTACCGGCGAGCACGCCAGTCGCTGACGCGGACAGCACGCGCTCCAACGCCTCCAATGGCATCTGCCCATAGCCGACGTTGCGGGCGGTCGTGTTGGTCGTCCCCCCGGCCAGCACGGCGAGCACGGGCAGTGCCCCGATCGGGGCGCTCAGCATGCTGGTGAGCACCGCTTGCACGGTACCGTCGCCGCCGTTCACCGCGATGATGCCCGTGTCGTCGCGCAGCGCGGTTCGGGTCGCGTTGACGATGCCCTCGTAGGTGCGCTCCTCGAAGTGCGCCACGGTGGGATGTGTTCGCAGCAGATCGTGGACCCTGGCGAGCAACCCGTGGCGCTCGTTCCGCCCACTGGTCGGGTTGCTGATAAGCGCGACCCGGACGGGCTTGCCCTTGGGATGATCACGCGTGACGCGGGGCGGAATCGACTCCCCACGCGCGGGATCGAAATCGAGACTCCGGGCCGATGATTGCGGGGAGGTCAACACAAGATCTAGTGCACCAGATGGCGCACGGCAGCAAGGTCTGTGACAAACGGGCGGGCCCACGCCGGGAGGGGCCCCCGCGCCTCGTCGAGCTCTGCGAGCCAAAAACGGAGGCCACCATCGCGAGAGCGCTGATAGATCGCCTGCAAGAGGCGAAAACCCAAGACAACCGTAGAAAACACGGTCCATACGGCCACGGCGACTACGCCAGCCCCGGGCGCCCCGGCGACCAGAAACCCTGAGAGCAGGAGCAAATTCGGATTCCGTCGCGCCATGACGAGCCGAAAATAGGAATCGAACGGGCGCCACGTAAAAAGCGTTCCTCCGCCCACGACATGCTCGAACGTGCTCTCGATCAGGCGTCCCGCGAGATAGGTCGCAAGCAAGGCCCCGAGGAGAGGCGCCAGCATCCACACCCCGGGCGGACCGGCTGTGACGCCCCACGCCCAGGCGAAGTACCAGATGGGCGGATGCACCGCATCGATGCTGTGATCGAAGTAGTGCCCGGCTGGCGTCGAGCTGACCGTGACGCGGGCGAGCTTGCCGTCGACCGTGTCGAGAAACGTCATCAGCCACGCAAGCACGAGTCCGGAGCCGAATCGCCCCTGTGCGAAGAGGAGCGTCACCAGCACCACCAACGCCAGACTCACCGCGGTGACCGCGTTCGGCCGGATGCCGAGGCGCGCGCAGATCCCGGTGACGGCGCGCGCCGGCACAGGCCAGACCCATTTCGTTACGAGATCAGTGACGCCTTTGTACGAGCCCGCGAACAGATACCGCTCGAGCGCCGCGGTGCGATCACCCCGCACGGGAAGCACCACTGGCGGGGCCGACTTGTGCAGCGTCTTGACGAAGGAGGTCGACAGGCTTTCGGGCGTCCGGATGCCGACATCTGGGATCGCGTCGGCGCTCGCGCTGCCGTCGAGCGCCGCGCGGGCGAGCGCGAACGCGCTGGAGGCCACGTGCGCCGCGACGACGATGCCCGCCTGATCAGCACCGGACGCCGTGATCGCGACCCCCCGGTGCTCGAGCAGAGCGGCGATCGTACGGTCCTCGAACAGATAGTCGCCCCGTAGCAGCACGATCGAGCCCCCAGCCGGTGGCGTCTCGTCGCGCCCGAGCACGCTGTCGACGCCAGCGGATCGTAGCTGCCGCAGAAGGCGTTCGGCGCCGTCGATCCCCCACAAGCGCACCTCGCTCGTACCCACGATCGCGGCGACGGGCATCTCGACAAAACTCAACGGATGCTCTGCCAGCGCAAGAGCGCGGTCACGGCCGCCATCGCGATCAGGACAGGCACGAGCGCCGTCACCAAGGGCGGAAAACCGGCGACGAGTCCGACATTGGTGAACATCTCCTCGAACATCTGAAACCCGATCCCAACGAGCGCGCCGAGCGTCGCGCGCTCACCGAGGCGCACGGTACGCCCACTGACCATCACCATGGGAACCGCCAGTAGCACCATCACTCCGATGTACAACGGCGCACTCACCCGCCGCCAGAGCGCGACCTGGTGACCGAGCGGATTCTGCCCCTGCGCGCGCAAAACCCGAATGGCGCGCCGCAGTTCGCCGACCGAGAGGTCGCGCGGCTCGAGCCAGAGCGAGCGGATCTGTCTCGCGTCGATCGCGGTCGTCCACGTAACTGTCGACACGTCACGATTGTGGGACACATCGTCGGCGAACGTACTCTCGCGCACGTCCTGGAGCCGCCACTGTCCCTCCTCGGGCATGGCGGTTCGTGCATGCACGAACCGCGCGAGCCGGCGCTGATCGTCGAAGTCGAAGAGGTACACATCGCCAAGTGAGCCGTCAGGACGGAGCGCTCCGACGTTCGCGTAGCGTGCGCCATCGCGAAGCCACAACCCGGAACTGGTGCTGAGTGCACGGCCACTCGAGAAGGCGAGCGCGCGCTGCGCATGGGCCCGTTGATTGAGCGGCGCGGCGATCGTTTCGCCGAATCCGGCTCCGACCACGGCCAGCATCCCGGCCGCCATCAGCGCGGCGACGAGCAACCGCAGGCGGGAGACACCGCCGGCCTGGAGAGCGACCAACTCGTTGTCGCCCGCCATCCTGCCAAACGCGAGCACCGCGCCAAGCAACGCCGCAGCGGGGAAGAGCTCGTAGGCCTCACTCGGCAAGGTCAGGAGAACGAACCACAGCGCCTGCGCGACACCCCACCCCGGTCGCCCGGCGGAGCGCAACTCGCTCGTCAGGCTGAAGACCGTGAACACGGCAAGGAGACCGGCGAGTGCGTACGCGCAGTGGCGCATCACGCTACCCGCGACGTAACGATCGATCAGATTCACGCGCCCACCGCGCGTTGCGCCCGCCCGAGCCCCAGCGCCGTGAGCAAGCACGCCCCGTGCACGGGCCAGAGACCCGCGGCCGGCGGCACAAGCCCGTCGGCCACCCAACTCTTCGCGGTCCCGAGCAGCGCGCGATACGTCACGTAGAGTATCGCGGCGAGAAAGACACGAGCCGCGCGCCCGCCGCGCGGATCGGACCGCCCGAGCGGAACCGCGAGCAGACACAGCAGGACCGCCGAGACCGGCATGGCAATCCGCCATTGCAACTCCGCAAGCGCCGCGGGGTTCCGCGCCGCAACGAGGGCACGCGCCGACAAACTCCGCTGCCTGAGATCCTCCTCGACAGGTGCGACAGGTCGGCGCATCGTCAAGCGCTCGAACTCCGTCACCGTGTGCTTCTCCCCCTCGGGCTGCAGATCGTACTGGACACCTTCCTTCAGGATCAGCACGTGCGAGCCCGAGACCGCATCTTGCGCCTCGACCGCGTACCGGGCGGAGAACACCGTAATGCCCTCCTCGGACCGGCGCTGCACGAAGACGTTCTCCAACAACGACCGATCAACCACCGAGCGAGACTCGGCGAACACGACCTCGTGAGACGGCGAGTGCAGTTCATAGAACACCCCGGGAGTGACGTCGTCGAGTCCGGAGTCGGCGATGGCCTGATCGCGCACCTGATCGAAACGCGCCGCGGCCCAGGGCCGCCCGACGAACGACAGCACGGCGATACCTACGGCCGCACAGAGTGCGAATCCGAGGACGGCGCGTTCGAGCCGGCCCGGCGTCACCCCGGCGGTGGTCATGGCCAGGATCTCCCGATCGCGCGAGAGCCGATTGATGGCGAGGAGCACGCCGACATACAGCACCGCCGGCAACAGCGAGGGTAGTGCCATCACCGTGCGCAGTGTCAGCAGCCGGACAACCACCCGCCCGGGAAGGCCGCCGATCGCGGCATCGGAAAGGAGCGTGCTCAGTCTCGTGACGAGGAAGATCGCGAGGACCACGACGAAGCCGGCGAGCGCGTGGGTTGCGAGTTCCCGCGCAACGTAGCGGTCGAGCAGGGGCACGCGCCCGAACCGCGTCACCGCGACGCCGACGCCCGGAGCGCGCGATGATCGGTCACCGCGAGTCCCTGATCGAGAGTCAACACAATGGGCACGCCGGTCAACACGTGCAGCGACGCCATCCGCCCCTGGCGGCCCGTAAGCTCGCCGAAGAGTGCGCGGAGCGCGTGCTTGTGCGACACCACGAGCACTGATCGGCCGGACTCGAGTTCGGGTACGATCCTCTCATGCCAGAAGGGAGCCAGGCGCCGGCGAAGATCCGCGAGACTCTCCGCCCGCGGCACCACGCCGTCCAGATGCGAGTCGGAAGGGGTGTCGTCGCCGATGGGCGGCCGATAGCCGAACGTACTACGCGCGCGTAGGACCGGGAGCACACCGAAGCGACGCACCGCGGTCCACGCCCCCAAACCCTGCAGCGCGCCGTAGTGCCGCTCGTTCAGTCGCCAACTCTGTTCGCACGGGACATCCCCACCCCCCATGGCCCGAAGCACGATCTCACTACTGCGGATCGCGCGACGCAACGCGGACGTGAAGCAGACGTCGAATGCGTAGCCGCCGTCACGCAGGAGGTGGCCGGCGCGCACGGCCTGGGCCTCGCCCGCGGCCGTCAGGTCGACATCGGCCCATCCGGTGAAGCGACCGGCGCGGTTCCATTCGCTTTCCCCATGACGGAGCAAGATGAGCATCCCAGGTCGGGCCCGCGCGGACCGCGCTGCCGCGCCGCCGGCCGTATCCTGCGGGGCGATCCTCGCGTGGCCATCGGGCAAGGCCGTGCCATGCCACCAGCACGACACACCGTCAAGGCACGGTGCGCCTCCCCGTGTCGTCGGCCGAATCAATCGTGTAGGAGCACGTGGATGAGGGTTTTCGTCACTGGCGCCACCGGGTTCGTGGGTGCACACACCGTGGCGGCCCTGCGCGCGCGTGGCCACACGGCGGTGTGTCTCGTGCGCAGCCGCCGAAAAGCCACGGACGTCTTCGGCACGGAACTGCCCGAGCTGATCGACGGCGACCTCGGAGACACCGGCGCGCTCGATCGCGGCTGCGCACGCACCGACGCTATCGTGCACCTCGCGGGCCTGACGGCGGCACCAAGTCGCGCCGAACTCTTCGCTGTCAACGCCGGCGGCGCGCACGCCATCGCAGACGCTGCCCGAGCGGCCGGGGACGGCATACGGCGATTCGTCTCCATCAGCAGCCTGGCCGCGGCTGGTCCGGCATCGGCACATGCCTCCCCGAGCACCGGCGACGAGGCCAGCCCGGTCAGCGATTACGGCCGGAGCAAGCTCGATGGCGAAACGCCGATTCGCACCCTGCCACTCCCCTGGACCATCCTCCGACCGCCTGCGGTGTATGGCCCCCGCGATACCGAGTTCCTGCGGCTTTTTCGCATCGCGCGGCGCGGCATCGCCCCGGTGTTCGGGGACGGCTCGCAACGACTGTCGATGATCTTCGTCGACGATCTCGCGCGCGCGATCGTCGACTGCCTCGAACAGGACGCCGCTCCGGGCGGCTACTATCCCGCGCATCGAGAGATCACGACGAGTCGGGCACTGGTCGAAGCCATTGCCGCGGCGCTCGGCACCCGCGTCCGTGTCGTCTCGATCCCGCGAGGCCTGGTGCGTCCGATTTTGTGGATCAGTGACAACACCGCCCGGCTCACGGGACGCGCCACACTGCTGTCGGCCGACAAAGCCGACGAACTCCTCGCTCCCGCGTGGACCTGTTCGCCCGCCACGCTCGAAGCGCGCACGGGTTGGCGGGCGACGATCCCCCTCGCCGAGGGGCTGCAACGCACGGCAGCGTGGTACCAACGGACCGGCTGGCTGTAGCCTCCGGTTGGGAAAACTCGATCAACCGCAGAAATCAGGCGGCGGGCGACGACGTCGACTTCGCCTGGTCGGGCATGAACCATGACCAGTCCTCGCAGTCGGCGACGGGAAGGTTCTCCGGATCGAACTCGGGAATCTCGTAGCGCTTGCGCACCCGAGCGAAAGCATCGAGTGCCTGGTCGAGATGCTCGCGCGTATGGGTCGGCATGACACTCGTCCGAATCAATGACTGCCCGTACGGAACGACTGGATACGGAACCGGAAGCGCGAACACGCCGAGATCGAGCAGATCGCGCGCGACACGGAACGCCAACGATTCCGACCCGATCATTGCCGGCACGATCGGTGTCGTCGACCCCATCGTGTAGTAGCCAATCGCATCGAGGCCCTCGCGCCAGTAGCGTGCGTTGGCCCACACCTGCGCGCGGAGTTCGCCCGCCTCGTCGCGCATCACCTCGAGCGAGGCCAACGCCGCCGCGACCGACGCCGGCGGCAAGCCTGCCGTGAAAATCAACGAGCGCGTCTTGTGGCGAAGCCACTCGATGACGCGCTTCTCGGCACAGACGAAACCACCCAGACTCGCGAGCGATTTGCTGAACGTGCCGAAGAGGAGATCCACGTCGGCGCGCACGCCTTGGTCGAAGACGGCACCCCGACCGTCGGGGCCGAGGACACCGATACCGTGGGCGTCATCGACATAGAGCTTGAACCCGTGCCGGCGCTTGAGTTCGGCGAGGCGGCGGAGATCGGTGACACGGCCCGTCATCGAGAATACCGCATCGCTGATCACCAGGGCATGCGACCAGTCGGACTCTTTGGAGAGCTGACGGTCCAAATCGTTCAGGTCGGCAAACAGCCGAACCTCGCCGCGCGCCAGACGCGTGCCATCGATGAGGCTCGCGTGATTCTCGCGCTCCGAAAAGATCACCGCACCGGGGATCGAACCCAAGGCCGCCACCACACCCACGTTGGCGAGAAACCCCGAGGCAAAGACGAGGGCGTCCTCGTAACCGAAGAGCGTGGCGAGCGCGTGCTCCAGACGATCGTGGAGATCGAGGTTGCCGTTCAGGAACCGCGAACCCGTGCAACCCGTGCCGTACTTGTCGATCGCGTCCCGTGCCGCCTCGCGCACCTTCGGATGGTGCGTGAGACCGAGGTAGTTGTTGGAGCCCATCATCACCACCTCTTTCCCCTGGTAGGTGACGACCGGACCCTCCGAACCTTCGAGCGGCAGAAAGAAGGGATAGATTCCCGCCATCCGCGCGAAGCTCGGCTCGACGTAGTCGTAGCAGGTCTGAAAAAGATCCATGCTCCCACTCTCCCCCCGCATGACCCGGGCCCCTACTTTTGTAAGGAGGATGGCGACGAGAATCAAACCCTCGCACACCCCACGCCTGGGCAGGGAGTCGGACGGCCCTTCCCCCGGCTTGCGCTACAACCGGTGCCAGACGAACTCCCGACCCCTCATATCCACACCGCGACGCCGTAAACGAGCACCCCGAGAAGCGCCGTCGCCGGCAACGTCACGACCCAGGCGAGAAGCATGTCGCGGACGGTGGTCCGATCGAGCGTTCGACCTTGGACACCCACGCCGATAATCGCGCTCGAGGCGACGTGGGTGGTCGACATCGGCAGCCCCGCGACGGCGCCCAGCCCGACAAGGGTCGCCGTGACGAGGTTGGTCACGAAACCCTGCCCTGGATTCATCGGCGTCACACGCTCGGCCAGCAGATGCGTAACGCGGCGCCCGCCGACGAGACTGCCCGCGACCATGCCAAGTGTCACCAGCGTAAACATGAGCGCCGGGGCCGGGGGAGGCCCCCCGGTCAACGCAGACGCCGCCAGCATGAGCGCCACCATCTTGGGCGCATCGTTGAGTCCGCGCGCGAAGCTCGTGGCCCCGCTCGTGAGCCAGTGCAGACCATCCAGCGTGATCCGCAGCGGGCGTCGATACCCGGCGGTACATGTGTCGCTGTGGCCCCAGGTGACGCGGGGTTGTACGGCCTCCAACATCATCAGCGACGACATTGATCCCGACGGCTGGAGGGCTGCGACCTCCAATCCGGCGCAGAGACAGTCCGCACCTCGAGGACTGGCGACACCGACCATACGCGCCAAGCGGAGGAGCAACACGGTCAATGCCGCAGCAACAACCGGGCTGACGAGCAAGGGGAGCGCGATCTTCGTACCCAGAAGACTCCAGCGAATGCCATGCAAACCGTACGCCGCAACCCCGACGCCCGCGATCGCGCCCACAATGGCGTGTGTGGTCGAGACCGGCAGCCCCGCGCGGCTCGCGATGGAGACCCACACCGCCGCGGCAATGATTGTGGCAGCCGCAGCCGGGAATGTGGCATCCGTACCCACCGCCAGGAGGCCCCCGCCAAACGTAGCGATCATCGCCCACGCTAGACTCAGGCTCGCAAGGCTGCCCGCCGCGGTCCAAGCCGTCCCCCATGCGATCGCCGCACCGTAGCGGCTAACACCACTCCCGACGAGCGTCGCAACTCCCTTGGCAACGTCGTTGGCGCCGTTGGCATAGCCGATGAACACGCCCGCCGCGAGCACGACCAGCTCGCTGCTCATCGATATCGTCGTCGCAAATGATGTCGGTCCACGAGTGTCCTTTGAGCGCCGCACTTGTCTCTATGCGGCGAACCCGGAAACGTTACATGTCAGTATTGGAGGATTTTCCCTGCGCGGGTCGAGTCCCCCTTCAGGACCATGCGCGATCAGCCGTCAGCCGCGCTTGCCTGCCTTCACGGCGACCTTCGGCCAGTTCGCGTCCGCCTGCTCGAGATGGCGGTGCGGATCCTCGAACCACATCATCTTCGCCTTCTCGTTTCGCTGCACGACGAGGCGGCCATCGACAATCGACCACGTATCCACGACAGCCGGCTCCAGCATCCCCTTCGTCATCGCCATCGAGCAATAGGCACCGAACTGCGGCGCGTACTTCTCGGGGGCCTCGTCGAACAGACGTCTATTCGCCTCGGACGTGAAGTAATACGTGGCGCCGTTGTACCTACTTCGAATCTCCGCCGCTCCGACCAACACCTTACCGTGCGTACGCAGCGCAACGACATCGTGCCCCTCGAGAATCACGTCCACATCATTGACGTTCACGAGGTACCCCGTGGCGAGCGCCACGCACCCGCCGAGCAGCGCGGCGCACGTACCGACAACAGTCACCTTCATAGCGCTACGAACGTCGTGCAACATCTCTCGTGCTCGATAGATGCCGTTAGTGCACTTTGGTTACAGACGAGGCCCGACTCAATGGATTCGGCACGACGGACCAACAGATCAAGGGTTCCTCGCCACGCCCAGTCTGCTACATTCCCGGTGCGCCAATGGCGAGGCAACCCTTACGGAAAGTCGGCTCGACGTGGAAACCACCTGGGAAACCCGCGGGGCAGGCGCAGGCGCAGGATCCGGCCGGTTCCAAAGGTGAGGCTGCGTTGGTCGCTGGGCTCCGGGCTGGCGACGCCAAGGCCTTCGAAGAGGTCGTGCTGCGCTACGGTCCCCGCCTGCTGATCGTAGGTCGGCGAATCCTGGGGAACGAAGAGGACGCGCGGGACTGCGTCCAGGAAACGTTCTTGGCGACGCATCGCTCCATCGGCGAGTTCCAGGGGCGCTCGAACCTGGGGACATGGTTGCGCCGCATCGTCACGAATGCGGCGCTCATGAAGCTCCGTGCGCGTCGGACACGGCCGGAAGAGTCCATCGAAGAGTTCCTGCCGAAGTACGATCCCAATCTCTTCCGTGGAGGACCCCGGAACGCCAATGCACTGACCCCAGAGGAACTGCTACAGCGAGCCGATACGAGGAAACTCGTTCAGGAGGCCATCGATCGCATTCCCGGGAGCTATCGCACGGTGTTGTTACTGCGGGACTTCGAGGGCTACAGCACCCAGGAGACTGCCCAACTCCTCGACACAACCGACGGAGCGATAAAAGTACGGCTCCATAGAGCTCGAACCGCCATGAAGGAGCTACTGGCACCGCTGTTCGATGAGGAGCTTCGGTAATGCGTGAATTCCTGCTGAAACTGCTGCTGCAATTCCGCGGCGACAAAGACCCCGGCCCCACCGAGCAACGCGTCGGATCATGGATGCTTCGCCATCTCCCAGGCATGCTGACGTGCCCGGAGTTCGAGGAATTCATCCACGACTACTACGAGGGTCTCCTGTCCGCCAAGGTACGTCGCAGATTCGAAACGCACATGCAGCTGTGCCCCATGTGCCAGGTCCACTTCGACTCCTACGTCCGGGCCATCGCGTTGGGGCGGCAGGTGTGCAGTGATGACGAGCAGCTGCCGGAAGGGATGCCGCAAGAGCTCGTCGCCGCCATTCTGCTTGCCCGCAATCAGGACCTCGACTCCTGAGAGCCCTACGGTCGCCAAACGGACTACCTACCGATGGGAAGCGCTAGCGTGCGAAGTTTCTCGCCGCGTCCTCGTGGATCCGAAGCAGGTTCTGGTGCTCGAACGTAACCTCGTCGAGGCTCACGCGCAGCTCCGACAACACCAATGAGAGACCTACGAAGATCGCCACCAGACCGAGAATGAACAACCCCAGGGCAACTGCCTCCAGTGCCGCAATGAGCAAGGACGCTCCGATCGTGAGCGAACACGCCACCATCATCAAGATCCCAGCGACGAGAAAGCGACACGCGTTCCGCACCGTCCTGGCATGCAGCAGAACTCGCTCGGCCTGAGCCGTCAAACCCTCGCAACGGCGCGCGATGATGGTGTGCTGCTCGCCTGCGGCGCTGGCAAGTTCCCGGATCAAACTCGCGCGCTCACGGTTGAGGGTGCGGACCAGGCCCAGAACGGCGGTCAGCCTCGCGAACTGAGCCAGACACAAGAGTCCGCCTGCAGAGAACATCACCGCGGGCGCCAGAAAGAAAGGAATCGCTTCGAGCACGTAGAACGGGAGATGCCGCCGCTCGCTCGAAGTTACAGACCCGGGGCGGCGATGCCGAAACCGGGTGTACCGGTCTCGACATCGCCCGCCTCCTCCGGGATCGCCCGAAAGCCGCCTCGTAGACTCGACCCCTCTACGAGGTCACCGCTTTCCAGGGTCGGCGCCGACGCGGTCGGCGACGCCCTGCCCGTAGGCAGGATCGGCTTTGCTGAAATGGGCGATCTGGCGCTGCACGATCTCGCTGGGCACGCCCCGCATCGCGCCGGCGATCGCGTCCATGAGACGACCCTGCTGCCCCCCGTCCATGAGTCGGAAGAGGTTGCCCGCCTGGGTGTAGTCGTCGTTGCCCTCCCGATGATCGTAGCGATCCGCGTCGCCGGAGATGGGGAGCGGTGGCTCTTTCTGACTCGGGTCCTCGACAGGACCTCCGCGCGTGTTCGGCTCGTAGCTCACGTCCCCACCGCCGTTACCGTCGAATCGCATGCCACCGTCGCGGTAGTAGGTCCGCACCGGGCACCGCGGCTTGTTGACGGGCAGGCTCTCGTAGTTGACCCCGAGCCGATACCGGTGCGCGTCGGCGTACGAGAAGACGCGGAACTGCAGCATCTTATCCGGACTGTGCCCGATCCCGGGCACGACGTTCGCTGGCGAGAACGCCGCCTGCTCCACCTCCGCGAAGTAGTTCTCGGGATTGCGGTTGAGTTCGAGCGTTCCGACATCGATCAGCGGGTAGTCCTCGTGCGGCCACACCTTGGTCAGGTCGAACGGGTTATACGGCGTCGAGGCGGCGTCTTTCTCCGGCATCACCTGGATGCAGAATCGCCACTGCGGATGGTCGCCGCGCTCGATGGCGTCGAACAGATCTCGCTGTGCACTCTCACGATCTTCACCGATGATGCCGGCCGCCTCGTCCCCGGTGACACACTCGACGCCCTGCTTGGTCTTGAAATGGAACTTCACCCAGAAGCGCTCGTTGTTGTCGTTGATGAAGCTGTAGGTGTGGGAGCCATAGCCGTTCACGTGGCGGTAGCCGCGCGGCAGCCCTCGATCCGAGAACAGGATCGTCATTTGGTGGAGGCTCTCCGGCGACTGGGACCAGAAGTCCCACATGGCGGTCGGGTTCCGCATGTTCGTCGCGGGATCCCGCTTCTGGGTGTGGATGAAGTCGGGAAACTTGTAGGGGTCGCGGACGAAGAACACCGGTGTGTTGTTGCCGACGACGTCCCAATTGCCCTCCTCGGTGTAGACCTTGAGGGCGAACCCGCGAACGTCGCGCTCGGCATCGGCGGCACCGCGCTCGCCAGCGACGGTCGAGAAACGCAGGAAGCACTCCGTCTGCCCACCGATCTTCGAGAAGACCTTTGCCTTCGTGTACTGCGTCACGTCGTGCGTGACGGTGAGGGTTCCATACGCGCCGGAACCTTTCGCGTGCACGACCCGCTCGGGGAGGCGCTCGCGATTGAAGTGGGCGTGCTTCTCGAACAGTTGCCAATCCTGCACCAGCAGCGGCCCCCGTGGGCCCGCGGTCAAGCTGTTCTGGTTATCGGCGACGGGCGCTCCGCCCGCGGTCGTCAGTGTGGCTCGTTTCGATTGCGACATGCGTGAGTCCTCCCTTTCGAGGAAGTATGCGCGCGGCGAACGACCTGGTCCAAGACATTGTTCCGATGGATGTGATAGGAAGCGGCTATCATCAGGTGGGCCTCCTAGTCGTGCGGTGCGAATCGCACGCGCACCGGCATCACCTCCGCGGGCTTCTGCTCCTCGCCCGCCAGCGCCACAGCCGTCCCGTAACGCCGCGCCAACGGATAGGCCGAGATGCCGTGGGCAAACGTGCTCAGCAGCACCGTCAGCACGACGACACTTTCCAACGTCGCCGCCGAACTCAGCTGGCCCTTTTCGAGAACGATCAGCACGTACAGAATCGAGGCCAACCCGCGGGGTCCAAACCATCCGATGAACGCCACGCTAACGGGACGCAGCCCTGCTCCCACCAGCGAGAGCGCCACCGGGAGCATCCGTACGACGGTGAGACTCAGGACGGCATAGACGAAGTGCACGGGCATGAGATGTCCGAGAACTTCCGGCACCATGACCGCCCCGAACAGCATGAAGACCAGCAGGGAGAGCAGCTGCCCTTCCGCCTCGCCAAACTCGTACAGGCTACGGCAGAGGCCGCGTGTCGTGTTGCCGAGCGCCAACCCACTAACGAACGCCGCAATGAAGCCGTTTCCCCCGACCACTTCCGCACCGGCATAGGCCAGCACCGCCAACCCGAGCGCCGACAACTCCCGGAAGGGCTCGTTCATCCACCCCGCGTCGGTCGTGCGTAGGATCAGCCGTCCACCGAGATATCCAACGGCGATGCCGACCAGCGGCGCCAGTCCAATCTGCAACGCCACGAATCGGGTCCAGTACCCGACGCCCCCCTCTCCTTCGGTGGCTCCAGAGAGAAACGCCGCCAGCAAGACCACGGGCAGCGCGATGCCGTCGTTCAGGCCGCTCTCGACGTTCAGGGTCTGACGGATACGTACCGGCACCAGCGAGCTGCTGACCACCGCCTGCCCGAGCGCCGCGTCGGTGGGGGCCAGGATCGCGGCAAGAAGGAGAGCGTCCCACACTCCGAAACCGTCGAGCAGCGCGAACGCGAGCGCGCCACCCGCCACAATCGTCAGAGGCAGGCTCACCCCGAGGAGGCGAGCAGGCAGACTTCCCTCCTGCCGCAGGCACTTCAGGTCGATCCGCGCGGCATCCGTAAAAAGAACGAGGACCAGCGCGATGACCCCAACGTGGTCGATCACCGCACGCCCCGAGGAGACGACCGACAACCCCAGCCCGTGCTCGCTCGACAACAGCAACCCGAGCCCGACGAACACCATCGGTGCCGTGAGCACCGAGCGCTCCGCCCGACGCGAGATGGCGCCGAACCCAAGAAACGCGAGCGCCAGGATGGCCAGAACTCGGACGTCCATCCGAGCCTCGACTAGATCAGCTCCGGATCGGCCACGATCTCGACAAGGCTCGGACCGTCGTGGCGCAGCGCCGCGACGAGAGCACCCTCGAGATCCTCCTGCCCCCGCACCAGCCACCCCTCGGCGCCACAAAGCCGCGCGTACTCGCAGAAACTCGGATTGTGAAGCGAGGTCTGCCAGACCTCCCAATCACCAGCGCGCTGCTCCTTGCTGATCTTGCCGAGCTGATCGTTCCGCACCAGCACGTGTGTGATGTTCATCC
>JAJCZP010000050.1 GCA_029262315.1 Deltaproteobacteria bacterium
TTGCGACGGTGCGGCGGTGGCTTGTCCCGCGGATGCGGTCGAGCCCGTGACGACCGAGTGTCGGGCGGCGGCAGACGTGTGTGACGTCGCGGAGACTTGCGACGGTGCGGCAGTGGCCTGTCCCGCGGATGCGGTCGAGCCCGTGACGACCGAGTGTCGGGCGGCGGCAGACGTGTGTGACGTCGCGGAGACTTGCGACGGTGCGGCAGTGGCCTGTCCGGCGGACGCGGTCGAGCCCGTGACCACGGAGTGTCGGGCGGCGGCGGATGTCTGCGACGTCGCGGAGAATTGCGATGGCGCGGCGGCGGCGTGTCCGACCGATGCGCTCGAGCCGGTGGCGACCGAGTGCCGTGCGAGCGCCGATGTTTGTGACGTGGCGGAGACTTGCGACGGCGCGGCCGTGGCTTGCCCCGTCGATGCCTTCGAGCCAGCAACGACCGAATGTCGAGCATCCGCGGATGTGTGCGATATCGCCGAGAACTGCGATGGCCTAGCCGCGGCGTGTCCGGCTGATGCGGTCGAGCCAGCAACGACCGAATGTCGCCCGCAGGCTGATATCTGTGACATCGCCGAGAACTGCGACGGCCTAGTCGTCGCATGCCCGGCCGATGCGGTCGAGCCCGGGACCACGGAGTGTCGCGTCTCGACGGACGTGTGCGATCCCGCCGAGAATTGCGACGGTGCGACCGCGCCCTGTCCGGCCGATGTGCTCTTGCCTGACGCGACCGCGTGCGACGATACGGATGTTTGCACGATTCTCGACGAGTGCATGTCGGGAATGTGCATCGGTGATCCGATGATCTGCGGCGACGGCGTCGTGCAGGGCTCGTGCGGTGAGATCTGTGACGACAGCAACTTGCTGGACGGTGATGGGTGCGACTCGAACTGCACGCCGACCGGCTGCGGCAACGGAATCGTGACGGGCGGCGAGCAGTGCGACGACGGCGGGCTCATTGGTGGAGACGGCTGCTCGGAGACCTGTCAGCGCGAGTTCCTGAACCCGGTGCCGTCGTCAGGCGACTTCTTCGGCCGAACGGTGGCGCGCATCGGCAACAACCTGTTGGTGGGCGTGCCCCAGTACGACTCGGTGGGCGCCATCAACGTCGGGCGCGTCTATCTGCTGGCCGGCGACACGGGCATCGTCCTGCGCACGATCGACAATCCGACGCCGCAGGCCGGTGACGAGTTCGGTCTGGCGCTCGCGGCGCTCGGCAACGACATTCTGGTAGGGACCCCGCTCGATGACACGGTCGGGACCGATGCCGGTGCCGTCTATCGTTTCGATGGTGCGACCGGCGCGCTTGTCGAGTCCTATTTCAATCCCCAGCCGGCGGTGAGCCTTGGCTTTGGGCAGTCGGTGGCCGCGCTCGGCGGAAACGTGTTGGTGGGCGCTCCCTTCGACTCGCAGCTGCCGCAGGAGATCGGCGGCATGGTGTATCTGGTTCCCGCCGGAAGCCCGGGTGCGCAACCGGCGGCGTTCGTGAATCCAACGGGCAATACTGGTGAGGAGTTCGGGTACTCAGTGGCAGCGCTTGGTGCCGA
The DNA here is from genome assembly GCA_029262315.1 of Deltaproteobacteria bacterium. Lineage (GTDB taxonomy): Bacteria > Desulfobacterota > Binatia > UTPRO1 > UTPRO1 > JAJCZP01. Next base: position 1,543 of record JAJCZP010000050.1, read on the forward strand.
TCTCCTGGTCGGCGCGCGGCGCTACGACCGTCCAGCCGGTGAGCCGGGGCCCTTCGACCCGCTGCTGACCGATTCGGGGCGCGCGTATGTGTTCGAGGTGGCGCTCCAGCAGCTGATCACCACCATCGAGAACCCGACGCCCGCCGCGGGCGACCTCTTCGGGCAGGACGTCGCGGAAGTCGACGGCAACGCGCTGATTGGCGCGCCGGTGATCGATGCCACCGCCGTGAGCGGGGGCGCAGCCTACATTTTCGATCCGGCTGGTACGCTCCTGGTGTCCATGCAGAGCCCCACGCCAACCATTAACGATGAATTCGGTTTCTCGGTGGCCGCCGCTGGCCCCGCGAAGGTCGTGATCGGGGCCCGTCGCGCCGAAGCGCTCGATGGGGGTGGCCTGCCCGTGACGAATTCGGGGATGGCGCATCTCTTCGACGCCGCCACCGGTGTGCACTTGCAAACCTTCCAGCGTACGGCGCCCGAGGCTGACGACGAGTTCGGGGCCGACGTGGTCGCGATCGGTTCCACGATCTTCGTCGGAGCGCCCCGCAACGATGTCGCCGGAAAGGTGGACGCCGGCGCGGTGTACTCGTTCCTCGATACGTCATGCGGGAACGGTATCGGCGATCCGGGCGAGGGCTGCGATGACGGCAACTTCCTCGATGGCGACGGCTGCGACTCGAACTGTACTGCCACCGCGTGTGGCAACGGCATCGTCACGGGGATCGAGGCCTGCGACGATGGCAACGTCACGGCTGGTGACGGGTGCAGCGTAGCCTGCGGTGTCGAGGGTGCGTGCGGCGATGGCGTGCAAGAGGTGTTCGAGGCTTGCGACGACGGCAATCTCGTCGACGGAGACGGCTGCGATTCGAACTGTACGGCGACCGGATGCGGCAATGAGATCGTGACCGGCGCGGAGACCTGTGACCTCGGCCCCGGGAACGGCATTGGGCTGTGTTGCAGCTTGACCTGCCAGATTGTCGATTCCGATACGGACGGCGTCTGCGATCAGGACGACAGCTGTCCGACGGTGGCCGATCCTGGCCAGGAGAATCAGGACGGCGATGTCTTCGGTGATGCGTGCGACATTTGCCCGAACGATCTCGACAACGACTTCGACGGCGATCTCTCTTGTGTCGGCGATGTGTTCAATCCGCCGGCGCTGAGTTCCGGCGATCCGTGCTCGCGCGTCGACCTCGACGGCATCATGACACGGGCGCAAGCGAAGCTCCGCCGGATTGATCCCCCACTCGGGGACGAGCAGTTCCGGTTCAAGGGCTTCTTCATCACGGGCAGCGATCTGCCGGTGCTGGCGCCCGACATCCACGGCGCGCAGGTGCGTGTCGAGGACACGCATGGTGAAATCCTGGCCGAGTGGCTGGTACCGGGTGGCCTCTTCGACGGCGACCTGAAGGTCGGGTGGAAGGTGAAGGGCGACCCGCCCAAGAAGTGGATCTACCAGGACAAGCGTCGTCCGCCCGGAGACAACGGGCTGCAGAAGTTGGTCCTGAAGGACCTGTCGCGGAAGACCCCGGGAATGATCCAAACCTTCGTGAAGACGCGGGATGCGTTCTTCAACCTTACCGATCCGGAGGGGCAGTCGCCGCTCCAGGTCTCGGTGGAGCTGAACGACAACGCGTTGCCGGCTGGTGGCACGCCCGGACGTGATCAGTGCGGCCGGACGGACTACCATCCATTTCCACTCGAGCCGTGGTGTCAGCTCCGCGGGAGAAACTTGATCTGCAAGTAGTGCGTGTGCCGCGGCGCGAGTCGCGGTAGATCGAGACACCAGGCGCGGCCGCCCCGTGGAGGGCGGCC
>JAJCZP010000051.1 GCA_029262315.1 Deltaproteobacteria bacterium
ACACGAGACCTTCTGCGCGCCCAAGACTTCCGGCCCTGTCCTTGCCTTTGGTGCTCGTCTGCGGGCGACCGCCGCAGAGGCTGTGATGCTCCGCGACGCAGCGACGTCAACACCGGGGCTCCGAGCATTCGGCGGCGCCGACGACGCCACGTACTGGGCGGCGATTCAAGACCTCGGCTCGAAGCTTCCAGCCCCTACAGCGCTTGCGCGATGCGAGGTCGCGCCATGACTAAGGACAAGCTCAAAGACGCAGCGGCGGGTGCCGGCATCCAGGCGGTCGTCGGCCTCCTCGCATTCGGCGCGCTCTGGTTCATCGCTGTGCGTGATGACCTAAACGACCTGCAGGTAGCTCGCGTCCAGCAGGCCGACGACATCGCGGCACTCGAGGCGCGACACGAGGCCGACGACGAACTCGCGGTGCGCATGGCGCGGCTCGAGGACGCCGTCGACCAGATCGGCGAGCACCTCAAGATCCCCGGGTTCCCGAAGCTGGGGCGGAAGTGATGGGGCCCAAGGAGACACTCCTTGTCGGCCTTGTCGGCGTCGGCGTCGCCGGTGCCTGGTGGCTGCTTCGCCGCGCAAAGCGCGAAGACTACCAGCGCGAACGTCGTGACGCCGCGGAGCGTGCGGCCCGAGCAGAGCAGACCGAGACCACCGCCGACGATGAGGCGGAGGCCGACATCATCGAAGACCTCGAGCGCGACGCACGCGCCGACGACAAGGACAGCCAAGCATGATCACCCGCCTCAAGAACGGCCAACGCGCCATCATCCTCGACGACAAGGTGAAGGCCGCCTTTCTCACCACCGTGGGCGACACCGACCACGATGGCAAGGACGGCGTTCGAGCGATCGCGCTCGTCGACATCCCCTTCGACGGCGACGACTTCCCCAAGCCCGTCTTCGACTCGGGCGAGCAGCTCGAAGATGCGGACACGGCCACGCTCGCCCGCAGCGTGGGGCAGGCGCTCACGTACTTGGGCGGCATCGCTGACGGCGCCTTGCGATTCCTGAAGCTGCGCTGAGCAAATGAGCGCGCCTCTCTCCCTCGACCCGCCCTCAGGAACGGACCCGATGGTCTGGGCGACGCTCATGCGCGTCGACCCAGGCGCGGCCGTGGCGACGTGGATGGAGGCACACGAGGGGGAGGCATTCGAGACCGAGGGACCAAACAAGGGCCCGCGGCTCCGCGACCTGCTGCTCGGCGGCGACGGCTTGCCTTGGTGCATCGACCTGCCGCTCAGTTTGGCCCTGAAGATGGGTGCGAAGCCGCTGCCTCCGTTTCGCGCCGGCGCCCACGGCTACTGGCACAACCGCAGCGTCGACAACTGCGAGAAGTCGATGAAGCGCGGTGGGATGTGGGCTGGGCCTTTGGTGCCACCGGCGCGCGGGATGGTCGCGTTCATGGCGTCACGCGCAGGCTCGGACCCTGGGAAGGGCCGTCACGCAAACATCGTTACCGAATACGACGCCGGCGAGCGCGTGGTCTACATGATCGGCGCCAACATCGGCGACACCATCAAGCGCGTTCAGCTGCGACACGGCCATCCGTCCATCACCGGGCTCGGTGTCTTCGTTCCGGGCGGTGCCGGATGAGCGCAACGACCATCGTTCTCGAGGACAGCACCGAGGAGCTCGTCTTCTATCCGCCAGCGCAGTTCATGGCCCAGGCGTCCGCCGCCACGATCCGGGTCGGCACTCCTGCTGTGGCGATGCCCGACGCGACCACAGTTGCGAGCGTGGACAGTGTGAGCGCCTCGACAAACGCCGCGGCCGACGCAGGCGACGACACTCTCGCATTCGCCGCTGACCCGACCTGCACCCCCGACCGACTCTATTTGCTGGAGCACTCGAGCTTCGACCCGCTTCCGGTGCTGGTGAAGGCGACGGGGGCGACTGTTCAGCTGAGCGAGCCGCTGCCCGTCGATGTCCCGTCGGGGGCAACGCTCAAGGGCATCGCGATCACGCACTCGCTGTCGACTGCGCAGACCGAGACCAGCGGAGTTTGCGTTGCTCAACTCACCGGCACCTTTGGCGGAGTCGGACGGGCCTGGTCGCACCGGTTCCGCATCTACCCTCGCAACTTCGAGCAACGGCTCACCGCCGTCGACCTCTTGGTGCTCGCCCCCGAGATGGAATCGCTGCGTCAGTCGACCGACCTCACCTTCAGCGAGGCGATCGCCGGTGGCTACGAGCAGCTCGTGTCCGACCTCGAGGCGCAGAAGTACGAGGTCCACAAGATCAACACGATGGGCAAGCTCAATCTTGCGACAGTCGGGGCCATCCTGTGGCGCTCCCACAGAACCAACGCTGGACCGGCAGCGGAGCACACCATCGCCGCGAAAGAGGACTACCGAGAGGAGCTCCGCAAGGCGATCATGGGCTCGGAGTTTTGGTACGACCGGGCTGACAGCGGCGACGTCGCGCTCGGCAACACTGAGGCCATCCGCGGTGTCCGGGTGCGGCTATGACGTACCGCACCGCCAAGGCGCGCCTCGCCACCGTGGTGGAGGCCATCCACGACAGCAACGCGCTGTTTCAACCGAAGCTGTTCGGGGCCCGGTACAAGCACACCGCCGAGCTCAGCGAGCGCGCCAACATCCCGGGCGCCTCCCGGCTGTTCTTCTTCGAGATGGGCGAGGCCGAGACGGTCTCGGGCAACTACCTCGCGGGCTACGAATGGACCCGGTGCGACCTTCGTCTCAGCGTGTGGTTGTCGGCGGCCAAGGCGAAGTCCCCCGCCATGTTCGATGACGTCGTGGGCACGATCTACGAAGAGGTCCGCGGCCCGCTGCTGGTCGTCGACAACTGGGACCGGCCGACGTCGACCATCGTTTGCGTCGAGGGTCCTGGTGAGGCCGCGAACATTCTGTTCGCCCGCGAAGACGTCGAGGACGAAGACAGCCAACTGCTCGGCGCCTGGCTCAACTTCGATCTGTCCCTGATTCACGAGGAGCAAGGCTCATGAGCGATCGCAACGATTCCTATCTCCAGATCGGCTTTCACCAAAGCACGAACGACTGGGACGACGTCACCGGCACGAAGAAATTCCTTCGGACCATGGGCAAGCCGAACCTGCATGGCCTCAAGTACGAGCGACTCCCGCTCGACTTGCAGACCGCAGACGGGTCGAAGGTCGCAGACCTGCAGGGCGCGCTCATGCTCGACACGGTGCCGGACCTGCCTTTCCCAGCTACCGGCTTGAGCGGCGGCGGTGCGGGCGATGGCGTGCTCACCTCGGCGCTCTCCAACGAGTTCGAAGAACTGCTCGACATGCTCTTCGGTGCGACGGCGACAGAGACGCAGGGCGACACCACCGACGGCGTAGACGCGGGGACCGGGACGACCGTCAACATGGACGGCACCATCGCCACCACCGGCGCCAATCGCGCCTATCTGATTCGCGGCACGAACTCGAACCGGCTGATGCCTCGGTTTCAGGAGTCGAGCGCTGGCGTCGCCGCCACCGTCTGCCGCGCGCTCACCAACGCTGGCGTCGCGGACACCGCGCTCGAGGCGCAAGTGGCCCCCGGCGGCAAGGTCTGGAACATCGCCACGGCCGCAGCCAACCGGACCCACGCGTTCATCGACGTCGAGGCGGCCAACCGCCGAGACATCATCAAAGGCGTCATGTTCTCGACGCTGACGTTCCAAATCTCGGCGCGTCAGCTGCTGCAGCTGGTGTTCGGTGGTGGCCGGTTCAGCGATGCGCTGCCGAACACTTCCCAGGCCGACCCGACCTACAGCGCACCAACGACCGGGTCGAAGGTGAAGGTCTGGAATTCGCCGTTCTGGATCGGCAGCGCCGAGTACATGGCGAAGAACCCCACATTCGTCGTGACGTTGACGCTCGAGGAGCGCGCAAGCGAGGGCGGCGCGGCCGGCGTTTACGGCTACATGGTCACCGGCGTCGACGTCGCGCTGAGCGCAAGCATCCACCGCGGCACGCTCAACATGCAGGCCGCCGACAGCCTCGTTGACACGCTGCAAGGCGAGGCGACGCAAGACCTGCTGCTCGCTCTCGGCAACACCGCTGGCGCTGCCTACGCCATCCGCATCCCGGCGGCCGACTGCGACGCGGCCGTCGTCCCCGATGGCGGCAAGACCGCCGTTCAACTCACCGCCAAGGGCACCGGGGCGACCCCGGCGCATGTGGCTCAGTTCTAGGAGTACCTCATGGCAACGAAGAAAGAACCCAGCGACGCGGAGCTGCTCAAGGCAGCGCTGCGCGACATCGACACCGCGAACAAGGTTGGCGCCGGCGTCGTCCAAGCCGTGCGCTGGGAGGGCAAGAAGGAGCAGCTCGACGCCTGTGACGCGTTCGAGAAGCACCTGGGCCGCCCGGTGAAGAAGCCGCTCAACGGGGAGGCCTGAGTGCTCGCGTTCATCCTCAACAGCCTTCAGCCATTCCGGCTGCTCAACGACATCGACCGGGATGTTCACGAGGCCCGGCGGGAGGCCGCCAATCGAAGCCTCGGGAAGCGTCGCGAGGGCGATGACTT
>JAJCZP010000052.1 GCA_029262315.1 Deltaproteobacteria bacterium
ATTCATTGCGAGAGTCCTACTGATACGATCCCCCCCTGCACGGGAGATGGGATGCCGCGTGGGTCCGCGAAGCCATTTTCCTGGGTCATCAAAAAGCTCCTATCCGTCGCGTCGAGTATGCTATAGTTGCTGGCAGCCGAACAGGCTGGAGGATACGCCATGCAGAAGTGCACGCCGCGACTGCACGACTTCTTCTTGACGATGGCTCGCAAGAGTTTCGGCGAGCTAGGCGTTGGCGACGAAGCCATCGTGGGCTACGTCGCCTCGCTGATGACGGACTTCGCCCGCACCGATCGCCTGTACACGCTTCGCAACGCGGACGGCCATAGCGTCGACAGTGTCGTCCAGATTCTCATCGAGAACGACAAGGCCTCCGACGACGATCCCAGCATCGAATGCACGCGCGAAGCGCGACGCTACGTCGGCGACTACGCCCTCTTCATGAGCGGGCTCTTCCGCACGCATGTCGAGCAGCACGGCTCGCTCGAGTACTACCTCGAAGAGGGTCGGCGGTCCTACTGGAAGGTATCGGAGCTCGATCTTACGATGTACCGAACCGGCTTTCTGATGTTCCAGCAGTTGTCCACGAACTTCGAGTACTACTCCGGCGCGCTCGACTACATGCGCAAAGCGTACTTCGCCCCCCAGCCAGGACAGAGCCCGTTCGACCAGTTTCTCCTCGAGGTCGAGGGGTGGGTCGCCACCGGTCTGTCCGACAACTGAGCGACACGTGCAGTTGCGGGTCACCGGCGCGCCGCAGCGACTGGACCAGTTTCTCGTCGAGCATTGGCCCGAGCCCATCGGGCGACGCCCCTTGGCCGCCCTGCTGGCAAACGCCGATGTTCGCGTAAACGGGCGCCGGGCACGAAAGTCCACCCGTGTGCGGGCGGGCGACGAAATCCTCGTACATCTCGCACCCACGCCACCCCGTCCGAGCGTAGATGCGAGCCTTCCGCTCATCCACGAGGGACCGACACTCGTCGCCGTCGACAAACCCCCAGCGATGCCGAGCACCGAAGGGCCGAGCGCTACTCCATCCGTCGCGGGCCTGCTCGTCGAGCGCTTCCCGGAGATGAGCGGGCTCGACACGCCGCGTTCGGGAGGGCTCGCCCACCGGCTCGACACAGGCACGTCGGGCCTACTGCTCGCCGCTCGCGACCGCGACACGCACACCACCCTCCGACAGGCCTTCCGCGCGCGCACTATCGGCAAGCACTATCTCGCTTTCGTCCGTGGGCGCCTCGCGGAGGCGCGTCAGATCGAACAGCCGCTACGGCGCGCCCCACGCAGCCGCGGCCGCATGCTCCCCGGACGAGCCGGGCAACGCCGATCCTGGCCGGCGACGACCCGCGTGCGCCCCCTGCACATCGCCGACGATCTCACGCTGGTACACCTCTCGATGCAGACGGGCGTCACGCACCAACTGCGGGCGCACCTCGCCCTCATCGGGCATCCCGTCCTTGGAGATCGGCGCTATCGCACCAAAGATGCGGAAGCGCTCACCGCTCACCTCGAGACGTACGTCGCGCCATCGTGGCACTTCCTGCACGCCGCCGTCGTGACGCTCGCCCTACCCGGCTTGCCGAGCCGCTTGCAGACGACGATCCCGGCCCATTGGGAGCGCCTCCTGGCCGATCGGGACTGGCAGCTGGAGATCGCCGACTTGCACTGAGGGAAAGCGCCTGCGCCGCGAAGCGTACAGGCAAGCCTTCGGCGAAGCGCGCCAGGCCGCCGCGCAACGCTGCGTGCTTCGTCACCGCGCAACGCTGCGTGCTTCGTCACCGCGGATGGTGGGTGCTACGCGGCCGCCTGGCGGCCCTTGCCCTTGGTGTCACGCGGCTTCGGGGTACACGCGCCGCACAGGTTCCGCACATTGTCAGGATCTTCGGTCAACCCGTCGTCGACGTTGTGACAAACCTTCGCGCACTCCGCACAGATGAAATAGATTCCCTCGATCGTTTTGTTGATACGCTCGCGATTGAGGATCCGCCCACGCAACTTCTGGATGCGAATACCGAGCAGGTCTTCGTACTGACGCTTGATCTTGCGCCGACCCGCTTCATCCTTCGGAAGCTCTTCTTCGGTAGTAGCCTCACGCGGATCGTCGTCCTCGAAGATGTTGTGCTCCTTCTTGGACTTGGCTCCCTTGCCTGCTTTCGCACGACTTGCTTTGGGCGCCCGAGCGGCTTTGGCCGGCGAGGCCTCTGGCTGCTTCGCTACGCTCTTCTCACTGTTCTTGGGCATCGATACGGATCCTCCCGTGGGCACTCCGACATCTCAATCTCACCGGAGGCTGCGGACGCCCAGATTGTACACCTGCTCACGGCGGAGCGTCAATGAGACCCGCTCCAACTGGCTGAGATTGCTGGACGCTTGTCGCCCCATAGAACCGGTGCTAGCGTCCGACGCGCCGCTATGCTGATTCGTCTCGAACCCCAGGGCAAACAGGTCGAGCTTCCCGGACGCCGCCGCGTGGGCGATCTGCTGACCAAGCTCGGCATCGTCGCCGGCACCGTCCTGGTGATCCGCGAAGACGAGTTGCTGACCGAAGACGAGGTCGTCGAAGCGGGGGACGACATCGAACTCCGTGCGGTGATCTCGGGAGGCTCGGCGTGAAGTGCAAGCGCTGCAGCGAGAAGGCCGCGATCAAACTCCGCAGCCACAATGCCGCCTTTTGCAAAACGTGCTTCCTGTTCGTCTTCGAGCGGAACGTCGAACGCTCGATCGCTCGCGACGAGATGTTCACCTACGACGACCGCATCCTGGTCGCGGTGTCGGGAGGCAAAGACAGCCTCGCGCTCTGGGACGTCCTGCACAGGCTCGGGTACACCACTGAAGGCCTGTATCTGGGGCTGGGCATTGGCACTTACTCGAAAGCCTCGCAGCTACGAACCGAAGAGTTCGCCCAACAGCGCGGACTACACCTGCGCATGGTCCATCTGGAAGAGGAAGATGACGGCGTCACCGTACCGGACGCGGCCCAGTTCACGCGACGTGCGCCGTGTGCGGCGTGTGGCACCGTCAAGCGACATCATTTCGATCGCGCCGCCGACGAGGGCGGATTCACCGTGCTGGCAACCGGGCACAACTTGGACGACGAGGCGGCTCGCCTGCTCGGCAATGTGCTGCACTGGCAGATCCCCTACCTCGCGAAGCAACAACCGGTACTCGAACCCACGCATGCGCGGTTTGTGCGCAAGGTCCGTCCGTTGTACCGCACGAGCGAACTCGAGAGCGCAACCTATGCGTTTCTGCGCGGGATCAAGTACATCGTCGAGGAATGCCCCAACAGCCGCGGCGCATCGCAGATCCTGTACAAGGAGATCCTGAACCAACTCGAGAACGAGATGCCCGGCACGAAGCTGACATTCCTCACCGACTTCCTCAAACACGGCCGTGCGGCGTTCGCAGCCCAACCCGGTGGACAACTCGGCGAGTGCGAGCGCTGCGGCATGCCAGCCATGGCTGAGATCTGCGGATACTGTCGTCTCGTCGCCGAGGTCGATCGCCGGCGCAGCCAGGCGATGGCCCATGCCTGACACGCCCGAAGCGGTCCAGCCGCCCGCATCGCCCCCCGCCGATTCACCCGTGATCGCGACGCCTGAGGAGGATCGCGCGTTGCTACGCGAAGGCGATTCGGTACTCCTCATCGACCGGAAGAAGCGCCAATACCTCCGGGTCCTGAAATCCGAGCGCCGGGTCAACGTCCGAGATGGGATGATCGTCCCCGATGCACTGATCGGCCATCCCGAGGGCATCGTCGTGCGCTCGTCGATGGGCGAGTACCTGCAGGTCTTCCGACCTACCTACGCGCAAATTGCTCCGAACCTGCCGCGCCAAGCGCAACTCATCTACGCCAAGGACATCGGCACGATCCTCCTGTACGGCGATATTCATCCAGGCGCACGCGTCATCGAAGTCGGCGTCGGGCCGGGCGCCACGTCGCTGGCGCTCATTCGCGCCGTCGGGCCGACAGGCTGTGTCATCTCGTATGAGATCCGCGAAGACTTCGCGAATCTGGCCCGTGCCACGGTGAAACGCTTTCACGGCGATGCACCGCAATGGACGGTGAAGCTCGGCGACGCCTACGAGGGGTTTCAGGAACGGAACGTCGATCGTATCGTCACCGATGTCCCCGAGCCATGGCGCGTCATCCCGCACGCCGCCGCGGCACTGCGGTCCGGCGGTGTCTTCGTCGGCTTCATCCCGACGGTGCTGCAGATGAAGCAGCTCGTCGACGAACTCCGCGAGGGGGGGTTTGCCGCCGTCGAGGTGGTCGAATCCCTCCAACGCTTCTGGCACGTGAAGGAGCGTAGCGTGAGGCCAGAGCACCGGATGGTGGCGCACAGCGGGTTTCTCGTCATCGCACGACGCCTCGCCGTCGTGCCGACGGCCTCGTAACCCCGCGACAACGCGGCCTACGTTGACTTCGATTCTTCGGATGTTGTAGCGTTCGGGCAACCGGGAACGCGCAGCGTGAGGTCAGACTGAATGACCAAGGAAGATCTTCGCAGGAACGTCTGGCGGCTGCTCGAGGACAGCAGCGTCCAGTGCTTCCCGTACTCCCCGGAGGCCCACGACCGGGTACCGAACTTCATCGGCGCCGACCGAGCCGCCGAACGCCTCGCCGAGCTTGCCGTATGGAAAAAGGCGCGCACGCTCAAAGTGAGTGCCGATGCGCCGCAGCTGCCCGCCCGGCGCCGCGCCCTCGCCGACGGGAAGGTCGTCTACCTGGCGGTTCCGCGCCTGCGCTCGGAGAAGTGTTTCGTCGAGATCGACCCGCGACGCCTCGGGCGCCGCGCCGCACTCGCGGCCAGCATCAGCGGCGCGACCCGATACGGACGCCTCGTCAGCCCGCGCGAGATGCGGGCGATCGATCTGGTGCTCTGCGGCTCCGTCGGCGTCCGTCGTGACGGAACCCGTGTCGGCAAGGGCGGCGGCTTCGCCGATCTCGAGT
>JAJCZP010000053.1 GCA_029262315.1 Deltaproteobacteria bacterium
CTCCCTCGCCGGCCTGGGGGCGGTTCGTACGTTTCGGGTCAACCGGTGGCGCCTCCACGCGGGGGGCGCCCGCCCCGCGCCGGACCGCACGCGGGCGGGCCGCCCCCCTACTGCAGCGTCGTCGTGACGGGAAGCGTGATGCGTGAGGGGCCTGGTGCGCGGTCCGCAACGAGAAGCGGGACGTAGGCAGAGTCGTTTCGCTGTCGGACGAGGCACTCCCAAGGCTGTACCCCGACCAGGTCCGCTCAAACGACCCCTCGCCGCTCGCACAGCAGAAACCTCACGCGATCCTCACGCAATTCGCAGCGCGTAAGGGCGTGCCCGCCGCCCAGAAAGGGAGTTGACGACCGCGGCAGACTCCGCGAATCTATGAGAAGAATCGTTGCGGGGGACGCGGAGTGGGTCATTCCTGGTCGAGACCATATCGAGGCTACGGCCTCGTCGCGGTAGTCGCGCTCGCCATCGCCTGTATCGGCGAGGGCCACGCGGGCCCGATCCCAGTCTCGCCCGTCAAGATCAAGGGCATTCGGTGGGTCGACGGCGTGCAGGAGAAGGTCAAGTGCTCCAAGGGCCACACGCTGGAGCTGACGTCCGATCAACGAACCCTGACCCTCGCGGCGGGCGACCCCAAGTGCCCCATCGCCGCTGACACGCTCTCGCTGGTCTTCGAGGGCGTCGAGGACATCGTAGTATCGGGCGGCAAGCAACGGCGACAACGAGCGCTCGTGGGGAGCGAAACGCAGACACCCGCGATCACTGGAACGGTGAGCTCTATCCTGGGGCTCAACCGCGACGGCTCGCCGAAGAAAGACCGCGCCACCATCGCCTACCTGATCGACGACGGCGGCCCGGTCGTGGTCTTTCTGGGATCCTACTCGGCCAACAAGTTCTGAGATCATGCGCGCGCGACGACTCACGGCCTTCCTTCCTCTCGCGACAGCCCTCGTCGTTGGCGGACTCTCGGCGACACTCGATGCCGGCGAGGTCGTCCGCCGCGGTTCCCTGACCATCTCGGGGACGCGTTGGCAGAACGGTGTCGCCAGTCGCGTGAGCTGCAGCTCGAGCTTTGGCGGATTCATGAACGCGGGCCCGACCCTCCGACTGCTTGCCGTCGCACCCTCCGAGAGGTGCGGCATTGCTGCGGACGGCGAAGGGCTCCCGCCCTCCCCGTTCGGCGCGTTCCGCTTCCTCGGCACGACCAGACAGATCACTGAACGCGGCAAGCTCAAATCCAAGCAGATCTACGCCGCGGTGCCGACGAGCCCCGGGGTCGAAGGACTCATGATCGGCACCATCAAGCTCAATCGTGAGGGCCGACCCACAAGCGAAAAAGGCACCCTGATCTACCGTCAGGTCATCGAAGACCGCGTCATCCAGTTCCGCGGCTCCTACCGTTCCAAACTCAAACGCTGACCACGCCGTCGAGCAGGAGCACGGGGCAATATCTATAACCCGACCTCGTTCTGCAGCACCTGATCGAGTGTCTGTCGCCGACGGATGAGCTCGACCTTTCCGTCGAGCGTGATCATCAGCTCTGCTGCTTCGGGAAAGGAATTGTAGTTCTTCGTCGACATCCCCGCGCAGTAGGCGCCCACGGCGCCAATCACGATCGGATCGCCCGGGCGCGCCTCGACAAGCGCGCGCGACTGCAGGCCTTCAGGATTCCCCGGCTCCGGCGTCAAGACGTCACCGCTCTCGCAACAATGCCCCACGACGAGATAGTCGCCCGTGCCACGCTCCTCGTCCTGCGCCGGGATGACCTCGATCGGATGCTGCGCTCCGTACATGCTCGGGCGGACGATCTCGGTCATGCCCGTATCGACCTTGAGGAAGCGATAGCCTTCCGCCCCGGTGTCGACCACGTCGATCACCGTGGCAACCAAGACGGCGGCATTCGCCACGAAATAGGTGCCCGGCTCGATCTCGAGCTCGAGCTCGCGACCGTGCTCCGCGGCGAACGCGCGAAACGCCTCGACGACGACACCGCCAACGACCTGAAGATCGGTCGTCGGCTCCCCCGGCATCCTCCCAACCTTGAATCCTCCGCCGAGACTCAGCACCCGTGCTGACGGGATCCGGGCACAGATCTCGAGCGACATCAGGGCGACCCGCTTCCAGACCTCGGGATCCGCTCCCGACCCGATATGCGTATGCATGCGCTCGATCTCCAGATCGTACGAACGCGCGACCGCCAATGCCTCGTCCACATACTCGTGCCAGATGCCGAAGCTCGACGCGGGACCGCCCACGTTGGTGCGATTGCTGTGACCGGAGCCGAGGCCCGGGTTGACTCGAATCGACAGCGCGCGCCCACGCGCAACCCGACCGAAGGCGTGGATCTGGCCGATGGAACAAGCCGTGAAGTTGACGCCACGCGCAACCAACGCGCCCAGATCCTCCGGCAGCTGCTGCGCCGTAAGGAGAATGCGCTCCGGCGGTGCCCCGACGCGAAGCACGCGCTCGACCTCGTAACCGCTACTCGCGTCGATATGGAGTCCCGCGTCGAGAAGGACCTTGACCACCGCCGCCGTGGGGCAGGCCTTCATGGCGTACCGCGCCGTCAGTCCGAACGCATTCGGAAACGCCAGCACGGCTTCGGCCTGACGCGCAAGCGTCTGCTGATCGTACACAAAGACCGGCGTTCCAAACTCACGCTGGATCGCACGCACCTGCTCTGTCGAGAGAAAGGAGGGCATATCGGCGCAATCGTGGAGATTCCCCGAGGCGCGGTCAAGGGCGCCGCTCGAGGGCGTGGGCGCTATGCGCGGCTCGGCAGCTCGCAGACGGGCGCAACGTCGATTGCGACGCTCACGGCCCGGTTGCGGTGGGGCCCTGCGCACCACGACGGCATGACGGCGGAGTACAAGCCCGAGCCACCCGCGACCATGATCAGCACGTCGTCCGGCGAGGCAAAACATCGAAACTCTCGCGCGGCGTCACCCACCGGAACCGCCGCCGTCCGCGCCAGTGCGGCGCCCGAGTTGGCTGCGCGCTCGTAGATCGCGTTCGCGACCGATGCGCGCGTATGCCCGGACGCAGCGAGTACATCCGCGTGCTCGGGATTGAGTACGACCACCGCCGCACCGCCCCGCAGCGAGGCATTGTTGGTACCGACATTTGCGAGCGCGAGCGCCAGCGACATCAGCAGCCGATCCGCCGACGTCTGGTCGTTCGCATCGGTCACACCCAGCACCGAGTGCGGAGGCTCGGCACCAACGACGGTGACGACCGATTGATCCTTCTCGAAACCGAGGCCGACATGTAGCGGCGTGAACGGACTCTCCTCCTCGTTCTCCGCAAGACAGAACGTGAATTTGCCGGGATGACCGAGCAGGGCCATGTCGGAGACGCCGACGCGACCGCCACCGATGTTGATCATCGCCAACCGGAGCGCGCGCCCAATCGTGGCGTTGGCCCGATGTCCCGGCCCGAGTGCCCCGACCCCCGAGGCGATGCCGCCACAGAGTTCACGCGCAGGTCCATTGACGATGATCAGCGGTGCGGTGCAGTGCGTCGTCGCCTGCATCTCGGTGAGATCGAAGGCGGGATCCAGCACGGCCCGCGTCGCCGCGACGACGACGGGCATGACCTCAGGAAGGCACCCCGCCATCACCGCGGCAATGGCCAGCTTCTCCACCGAGCAGACTCCGAAGCCGGGCCCCATGTTCCCGAGCGTCAGATCGGCGTCGAGACACGTCGCCGCAACCATCCGTGCGACGCGCTCGGGTGTGGGAACGACCACTGGGAGACCGTCGGTGCATTCCAGACGATGCAACTCCTCGAGGGCGTCCGCCTCGTCGCGGGCCGTGAGGCGCCCCTCCGACGGTTCCGAAGCGATGTTCACGTCGGCCGCTGCCATGCCGCCAACAAATCGACGACGATCCCGGTCGCCACCCGCGTCATGTTGTCGTCGCCGGATCCCGCCACCGGATGCGGCAGGCGGACCCGCGGGACATCCGGCAAGCCCACCGAGCGCGCGACGAAATCACCCTGCGACCAGAACTTCTCGGTCACCAACGCAATCGCCGGCACACCTCGCCGGGCAAGCATCACACCGTCACGCACGGTGCCGGTCGTGCAGCTGCCTCAGTGACCGTACGCGGCGACGACCGCACGACACTCGGCGACGATCGCCTCGAGCATCGGGTCTGGCACGACCGACGTGGGATCTCCCTTGTCGTATCTATGGAAGCGCGCCGCGGGCAATTGGGCGGCAAGCACCTCCTCGACCCGATCGAGGAAACGTACCGAGTCCGGGAACCCGTTCGCGAGGAGGCCGATGTCAACCGCCCCCTGGCGCACATCGATGCCAAGGTCGTACGCCTCGATCGGCGTACCAGACGCGGCCCGCGGATCCAGAAACTCGATCATGCGCGAACGGTACTGCCGCGGCTACCCGAAGTAAAGGTCGAACTGCCCGGGGCTCAACCCGTCGAGTAGATCAGCGTGCCGTCTTTGGCGCGATGGCATTCCGCCTCGCGCGCATGGCGGAGATGCTCGAGGTGCGCGAAGGTCTCGCTCTCGGCCATCCATCCCCAGTGACGCTCGCGGAAAAGACGCTGCGAGAACGCCTCGACGGTCGCAGGCCCGAGATCGCGCGCAATGGCCTTCACCTCGTCGAGCCGCTCGAAATGGTGCTGTTTGATCGCGGCGCTGCGAGCACTGAGGCTCTCGAACGGGTGACCATGCGCTGGCAACACCGTCCGCACACCGTCGATCGCAGCCACTCGATCCAACGACTGAAAGAATGCCAGCAACGGATCGGCCGCCGGTGTCAGTCCGGAGATGTGCGGCGTGATGGTCGGCAAGACGTGGTCGCCGGCGAGAAACGTTCCGGTCTCCGGATCGTGGAGACAGATGTGATCGCCAGTATGCCCGGGCGTGTGAACCACCGTCCATTCACGACGCGCCAGACGGAGGCGTTGGCCGTCGACGACCGGGCGCGTGATCGTCGGCACGAAGGAGCGCCGGGCAAGGAGTCGCATCAGCTGCCACTTGAGCCGGATCCGGAGCGGCGAACGCACCTCTACGCTTCCCCACGGCGTCCGCCCCGTCGGGACCGGGGCAAGCGCTTTCGCGGGGCTCTCGCCATTGCCGTCGGGAGTGCCCTCTGGCTCGCTCGAGTCCGGGTGACACCCTTCGTGCCCGAAATCGTTCAGCGAGATCTCCGGTTCGCGCGTCTGCCCGTAGGGGAGGAAACTGAAGCTATCGTGCGCGACCACCTTCGCCCCAGCCTTCACGGCGAAATGGGTCGCACATCCGAAATGATCGGGGTGCGAGTGCGTAACGATGACGGTGTGCACGTCGCGGACGCGCAGGTGTGCCTGACGGAGCCGATCTTTGATCGCACGCCAGGTCGCCGGGCCGGGGAGCCCAGGATCGACCACCGCCGCACCGTTCTCGTCGAGCAGCGCGTAGCAATTGACATGCGCCAGACCGGGAATCCGGATCGGCAGTTCCATCCTGAGGATCCCGGGCGCGACTTCGGAGATCTCGTTCCGCGCCGGCTCCTGCTCTTGCTTCTTCGGGCGCCGCGTCGCGTCAGGCTGCTCGTTGGTGGCCATCGAGCGCATTATACTGACCGAGATGCGGGGCCGACACAAAAGGACCCCGCCGCAGCCCGACTCGTCGCGCCCGCTGGGACTGTTCCGAGCTCGGCGGGGATGCTACGTCGACAACCAATGACAGATGCCGCCCGACCGTTCTCTCTGCTGCGCCTCGATCACGTCGTCCTCCGCACCGACAAGGTCGAGGCACTACTCACCTTCTACCAAGCGCTCGGGTGCGAAATCGTGCGCACGTTGGCCGACTTCGGACTGCACCAACTGCGGGCTGGCGCGTCCATCGTGGATATCATCGACGCGCACGGCGCCCTCGGAACCCGCGGCGGCGCAGCACCCGGAACCGAGGGGCGAAACATGGATCACTTCGCCCTCCGGATCGATCCCTTCGACGCGCCAGCCATCCGCGCGTACCTCTCGAGCCTCGACGCTGAGTTTAGCGAACTGCCCTTCCCGCTCTTCGGCGCCGAAGGATACGGTCCGTCGATCTACGTCAAAGACCCCGATGGCAATACGGTGGAACTCAAAGGACCGCCGAACGCGGATCAGACCCCGCCGAGCCTCTAGTCAGCACCACGCGTGCGCTTGCCGCGCGCCTGGGCGTCGCGTCTGGAGTCGGTGGTCCAGCGCTCGCGCTACGACGCGACGGCACCGGCCCGCAGAAAGGACACGATCGCGTCCCTATACCGCCGGAGCCCTTTGTAGTGGAGCTGACCGTCGGACATCGACTCGATCGCCCCAATGAGCGCTTGCCCCCTCGCCTCGTCGGCCAGGACGTCCGCGACGGGCCACACGAACGGGTGGATCAGAAACAGCATGGCCCTCACGGCGGGCAAACCCACCAGGACCTGCCGCTCGACCCGAAGCCATAGGCCTGCCGCCGGGTCGAAGTCCCGGCGGCGACCGCGCTTCGGGTGCTGGTCGAGATGGGCATCGAACTGCAAACCCCACACGAACCGCACCTGGGTCTGCCCGCGTTCAATGATTTCCTTCATCAGCGTGTCCCCGTCGATGGCCGCGATCCCCGGCACCGGCCTGTGGACCTCGGGGAACGCCTTGCCGCCCTTCGTCAAGGGCGACCACCCACTCGGCAAGCTGACGTGCAGATACGCCAATCGCGTGCGACCCTCCGGCGCCAACTCGACGATCGCGAGGTCCTCCTGGAGATGCATCGCGAGCTCGCCAAGCTCGTCGTGCTCGATCTCGGCCCCTGCGACGTGGTGCTCGCGCACGAGCTGGCTGCATACATACTCGTAAACGTGGCGCGCCACCTCGGGTCGGACACCCTGATCAACCGACACGCGGAGAACCGGTGGGCCCGCGGCTGCCGCGACCCTCGCGGCCTGTTTCGCCTCGATGTACGCGTCGTAGAGGCGGTCACGTTGGAAGACCAACCGATCGGCGACGCCGTTCCCGAAATTCGTCTCGAGCGGGTACAGCCCCGCCTTCACTTCATAGCGACCGTGAGCATAGACGAACGGATAGTAATGGGCGGGATCTCCAACCGACACGAACCGTAGTGTGCCGCGCCGAGACCGCCACGTCGACCGCCCAACAGAGGATCAGGGCGAGAACGTCGTCATCGTGAGCTGAAAATCGACGCCGGTCCCGGAAAAATCGTCCACCAGCACGTGCCAGGTTCCCGCCGTCGGCGCAGTCACGACCACACTTTCGAAGACGCCACCACTCGTCGACGAAAAGTCGAAGTCGGTCGTGCTCGGCGGAGCGCCGAGTTTGACGTAGAGGTCGATGTCGTTCGAGCCTCCGTCGATTCCGTTCAGCGTCACGCGAAAGCTGTCGGCACCGCCCGGCACGACGAAGCTCGACGAATCGGGAAGGACGCGATCGTCGAGCAGCCCGATCACGGCGTCGGTCTCGGCGTCGTGGTCGACGACGCTACAGCTCGCGAGCCCCGCGGTGGTGGTCACGCCGCCGCAACTGCCGCCGAAGGTACCCGTTGCATCGAGACTGGCGATCTGGGCGTCCGCACACGACTTCTCGACACCAGGCTCCACCTTGCCGAGGGCGTTCGCAAGCTTCTGCGTCGCCTTGGCGTCCGGACAGACCTCGCTCTTGCCTTTGTCCTGACTCGCCTGACACTTCGTCAGGGTCTTCAGGCGCGTAAGCGCATACTTACGCATCGTCTTACCGATCCCGGCCTGACACTTGTTCGTGTCCGCATCGGTGATCGGCCCAACCGGGTTCTCATCGGCGTACTCGCTGTCGAGCATCGTCGCGACCGCGGTGTCACCGGTCGCCAGGATGCACGTGACGAGATCATTGGCGTCGGCCGCGCCCGCGCAGCCGCCCGCGACGTCACTCGCGGCGATCAGCGCCAGCGTGCAGCGTTTCGCAAGCTTCGTCGCGTCGACCTTGTCGATCGCCTTTTGCAGCTTGGCGGCGGTGCTGAGATCCGGACACGGTCCGGTCAGCGTTCCTTTGTTCACCTTATCGAGGCACTTCTGCCGCAGACCGAACGTCTTCTTCACGTAGTTGGACGACTGCTTGACGATTTCTTTCCTGCACTTCTGCGCATCCTTGCTGAGGGAAATCGCTTGCTCGGTCGTAACGACGGTCCCGACATCCCCAACCTGCGAGAGCGCACCGCACGTCGTGTTGCTCAGATCGGCCCCACCAATTGATTGAATGTACGTCGCGTCCTCCGACACGCTGGCGTAGAAGGCCAGATTGTCCGGCTGACAGCTCCCGTCTTGAATACCCGAGGCGACTCCAGTCACCTCGTCGCCACCGCCGAAGTCGACCAACAGCGGACCGCCGGAGTCGCCGAAACAGGCGCCGGAGTCGGCTCCCACGGGGCCGAGAGGATCCTCCCACTCGAAACAGACGTGCGCGGGCTCTGGCGCCACGCCACCGCAACTCGCGGTCAGGATCGCCCCCTCCCGCAGTAGGCCCGAATCGTTGGCCGAGCCCGAGGTCACACCGTAGCCCGCGATCTCTCCCGCAGTCCCAGCACTCGGGTCCGCTCCGGTGTGAAGAGGCGTCGGCGGTATCCCGGTAGTGACCGCGGCGAGCGACACGACGGCAATATCGTTCTGCACGCCAAAGTCGTAGCCCGGATGCACCGCGACCGCCGCCGCCGCGAACACGCCGCCATGCTGCAGGAAGACCGCGAACTCGGCCGGGTCCGGAGTACAGGTCGTATCTCCGGGACAGACGCAATGCGCGGCCGTCAGAAACGTCTCACAGCCGATAAGAGTGCCGGAACACCCCTGCCGGAACGAGGACCCATTCACGGAGAGGAGCGCTCCGGTGGTCGGCCGCGCCTGAGTCTCGACGCCGTTCACGATCCGCGGCGCGGCAGCGTCGACTTCGGAGCCGGCGACCGCGACAAACACCAGCGCTGCGGCAAGAAACGGGGCGTGCATCAAGGACGAGGCGCGGCGGGCGGCGTCGGAGGTCATGAATTTCGACCTAGTTCAGATAGCCAAGGGCGCGCAAGCGCTTTCGAACTCCGTCGGGCACAGGCTCTTCGAGCGTGGTCTCCGGCACCTGTTCGAGGGAGGCGCCGCTCGCCCCCCGGAATCGGTAGAGCCAGACCGCTTCCCCGTTTCCCGACGGGATGGCGCGGACTTCCAGATCCGCGGCGTTCGCATTCACGACGATCGGCGAGACGGCGCGGGCGGCGCCGGCCCAGATATCGATGGGACGCGTCGCATCGTCGGGAACGATCGTCACTTCGAGCGGGCTGTCGGGTGGCACGAGCACGACGCCTATCTCGTCGACATCAGGATACGAGATCGAAACCCCGGGCGGCTCGAGGTCTCCGGGTTTCGGCGGAGCGGGAACGTAGGTCGACTGCTCCTTGACCTCGACGCGCAGTTCTAGTCGCTTTCGATCCTCATCCAGCGAGACTCTGTCGCCCGACTCGAGACTATCCTCCCATACGCTGTCGATCCGGCCAGTCGTTTCGAGGACGACGCGCACCCGACGACGCTGGCGCGAGGCAACGCGCACATGCACTCCCGGGCGCTGACGCGCCAGAACCTGCTGCAGCCTCGCCGCGAGGGCATCCGCTCGTTCCGGGGCATCGCCAAGCCGGTTCCGCTGCTCACCTGGATCCTCCGCAAGGTCGTACAACTCCTCGCTCGCTTTGGGCCGCATCCAGATGATGTACTTCCATCGGCCATCCGAAATGGCATGCACACGACGAGCCGACACCTCGACGCTGTAGAGCATCGGCCCCGCGACAGCGGACGGGTCGGCAAGCAACGAGCGCTGGCCCGCGACCTCCGTTCCGATGTCGAGCAACGGTAGCAGGGTATCCGCGAACGCCGCCAACCGCACCGGATGCTCGATACGGCGAATGGGCACGCGCCCGGGACGCCACAGCAACATGGGTATGCGCAGCTGCTCTTCGTACAACGTCAACCCGTGCGACCCCTGCCCGTGCTCGCCAAACTCCTCGCCATGGTCGGCCGTCACGGCCCAAAGAGTTCGCGCGCCCACGCCGCGCTCGCGCAACCCGTTCCAGAGACGTTCGAGCTGTTGATCGACGAAACGTACATCCGCGTCGTACAGATCCGATGGCTCCGGAGGATCTCCAGACACCGCATTCCGGAACGCCTCTGGCGGCGTATACGGCGCGTGGATCTGGTTGAGGTGCAGATAGAGGAAGAACGGGCGGCCGGCCACGCGATCGACCTCGGCCAGTGCTCGATCGATGACCATCCTCGTGTCACTCGTCCGCCCCCAGTCTCCCGCCTCCGCATCCACGAACCGCTCGAACCCGCGATCGAATCCCGTCAGCGGCAGGACATTGGGATTCCTGCTGAAGGCCGCCGTCGCATAGCCGGCCTCGTGCAACGCCAGCGCCAACGTCCGCTGCTCTCGGCCGATGCGATGACGAACATCGTGGATTCCGCTGGCGGAGGGATCGAGACCCAACATCAATGTCGCCGTCGATGGGCGTGTCCACGCGGACGGACTGTAGGCGTGGGTAAAGACAGTTCCCGCAGCGGCGAGCTCGTTCAAGAACGGCGTCGTGTCCGTGGCGCCACCGTTGAAACCGACGCGGTCGGCTCGCAAGGTATCGAGCAGAATCAACACGAGATTGCGACGGGGACGATTCATCGATCGGAACACGACAGGCTCGGCGAAACCAAGACCAAGACTGGCGCCAGATGTCCGCCCGTCGACGTCGATGACCAACACTCCTTCGCTGTTTCCGAGCGCACTGAGATCGACTGACACATCGCGCCATGCAGGCTCACCCAACGCGTCCTCTACCGCCGCATCGTGCACGACTGTCTCGCGTCCATCCTGAGTGCGGAACGCAACTCGCACAGAGACTGCCACCACCCCGGGAACCGCCCCGACCGCGAATGACAGGACACTATCTGCCGAAACCTCCACAGCAGCCTCGCACTGCCACGGCGGCGGCACCAGAAACCCGATCCTGGTGTCATCACCAAACGTCAGATGCGGCTCGGGATAGGGCTCCGCACCGGGCGGCCGGGGACACGTTCCCAGGAGCCGCTGGACCATGGGAGCGCTCGGATCCGTCGTATCCCCATCGTCTCCGTGCTGGACGCACGCCGACGCCAGGACCACGAAGAGCAGGCAAAGTCCGAGGCGCCATGCCGCCGGTTCGTACTCACACCCCATCCTGCCGATCATCCGACCGACCCACAGGAATGCAAGCTTTCCCGCCCACGGTGGGCAGGTTCGTCCTTCCGCAGCCCGGGGCGCACGTGGTAGCCTCCTCACGGGTGCTTTTGCCGTGAAGCGCCGCCTGAACGAGGCGCACCTCGCTGCCGAAGCTGCCTAGAACTGAGGTCGATCAGATGCAGGTGTTCCGTCCAGTCCTCACAGGGTTCCTCCTCGTTCTGGCACTGCTGGACCCGGCACTCCTTTGGGCGCAAGGCAGCCCGAACGCACGCACAGCGGCCCTCGCCTACCTCGACGACAACGCCGCCGCCCTCGGTCTGGAGCGCGGCGCGACGGATCGGGTCGTAACGAACGAGTATCGCAGCACGCGCAGCGGCATTACCCACATCTATCTGAAGCAGCAACTCGACGGTATCGAGGTCGCCAACGGTACGTTGAATGTGAACGTCGCGGCCGATGGCCGCGTCCTGAGCGTCGGCAACCGCTTCGTGCCCGATCTCGCGCCGCGCATGCGCGCCAGGACAAGTCAGACGCAACTCGATGCCGCGACTGCCGTCAAACGGGCCGCGACCGGACTCGGCCTCGATGACCCCGGGACACTCGTCGAAATCGATGTGCGTACCGGTCCCGCGCAAGCGACACGTTTCGCGGGCACCGGGCTGTCTCGTGACGAGATTCCGGTCAAGCTCGCGTACTACGCGTTGCCTTCGGGCGATGTTCGGCTCACCTGGGAGATGAACATCGCCGAGCTCGATCAGCCGCATTGGTGGCATCTCTGGATCGATGCCGAGACCGGTGCGATCGTCGCGCAGGTCGACTGGATCGCGCACGACACCTACGAGGTCTTCGAGATCCCGAAAGAATCCCCCAGCGACGGACCGCAGACGATACAAACCAACCCGGCCGACGCGGTGGCCTCGCCCTTCGGATGGCACGACACCGACGGCGTGCTAGGCGCGGAGCACACCGTCACGCGCGGCAACAACGTGTGTGCCCAGGAAGACCGCAACGCCGACGACGCGGCCTGCGGGGGCGGTGCCCAGCCCGATGGCGGCGCGACGCTCGACTTTCAATTCCCCTTCGATCCCAACGACCAACCGTTCGAGTACCTGGATACCGCCATCGCCAACCTCTTCTACTGGAACAACGTAATGCACGACGTGCTCTATCGACACGGGTTTGATGAAGCGGCCGGCAATTTCCAGGAGAACAACTACGGGAACGGCGGCGCGGGAAACGACTCGGTCAACGCCGATGCGCAGGACGGCTCGGGCCTCAACAACGCCAACTTCGGTACGCCCCCGGACGGATCCCGGCCGCGCATGCAGATGTTCGAGTGGGTCGCCACGAACGCGCGTGAGGTCGTAATCGACGCACCTTCCTCCGCCGCCGGCACCTACGGGGGCAGCCGCGCGTTGTTCGGTCCGCCACTCAGCGGCACGGGCGTGTCCGGCTCGATCATCCTCGCCGACGACACGGTCGCTCCCATCACCGACGGTTGTTCGAGCTTCGCCGCAGGGTTCTTCACCAACGCCCTGGCCCTCATCGACCGCGGCGACTGCACCTTCGCCACGAAGGTGCGCAACGCCCAGAACGCGGGCGCGCTGGGCGCGGTCATCGTCAACAACGACCCGAACGGCACCGTGACCATGGCCGATG
The DNA here is from genome assembly GCA_029262315.1 of Deltaproteobacteria bacterium. Taxonomy (GTDB): domain Bacteria; phylum Desulfobacterota; class Binatia; order UTPRO1; family UTPRO1; genus JAJCZP01. The sequence continues at coordinate 12,849 of JAJCZP010000053.1, forward strand.
ACGGCACAGGGGGCGACATCACCATCCCGTCCACGATGATCTCCCTCGCCGATGGGAACCTCATCAAAGCTGGGCTCCCCGCAACGGGAACGGCGCGTCTGGATCCGAGCGCGCCCCCGAGCCGTGATAGCGACCTCGACGCTGGCATCATCGCGCACGAGTACTGCCACGGCCTGTCGAACCGCCTGACCGGCGGCCCCTCGACCGCCAGCTGCCTGACCGGGAACCAGCAGGCCGGCGAGGGCTGGAGCGACTTCTGCGCCCTGTTCGTCACCGCGGCCGCGACGGACACCGCAACGACGCCACGGGGGATCGGCACCTACGTCGTCTTCCAAGCACCGACTGGCGGAGGCATTCGCCCATTCCCCTATTCGACCGACATCGCGGTGAATCCCCTGACCTACGGCGATCTCACGACGGCCGGCCTGGCAGGCGGACTGTCGATTCCGCACGGCGTCGGCACCGTGTGGGCAACCGCCCTCTGGGACATGTACTGGAAGTTGGTGGACGCGCACGGCTTCGACGCCGACCTGCACACCGGCACCGGGGGCAACAATCTCGCGATGCAACTCGTCATCGACGGATTGAAGCTCCAACCCTGCAGTCCGACATTCCTGGAAGCGCGGGACGCAATCCTACTCGCCGATGCCAACAACAACGCGAGCGCCAACGAGTGCCTCATCTGGGAGGCCTTCGCCAAACGCGGCATGGGCGCGAGCGCCGCGGATGGCGGCAGCTCCACCACCCTGAGCGTCACCGAGGCCTTCGATCTGCCCGCACAGTGCCTGACCGGATGCGGCGACGGGACCTGCGATACGATCGGGGGCGAGGACTGTACGACCTGTGCCGCCGACTGCGACGACACCGACGCCTGTACGACGTGCGTCACCGGCGCGCTGGTCGGCTGCAACGCGTGCGAGACATGCGATGCGATCGCCGGCTGCATCGTCAATCCCGCGCCGACCTGCCGGCAGCCAACGGAACCTCTCAAGGCCAAGCTGCTGATCAGAGACCGCCTCCCCGATTCGCGCGATCAGCTGATATGGCGCTGGCTGAAGGGCGAAGCGACGAACATCCCGGACTTCGGCGACCCATTGGCGACCGACGCGTACACGCTCTGCGTTTACGATCGCTCCGGCCCGACGACCACGCTCGCGTTCGGCGCCGTCGCACCGCCTGGTGAGCTGTGCGGCTCCAAACCGTGCTGGAAGAGCAAGAACGGGCGTCTGACGTACCGCGACAAGGAACGCACGCCCGACGGCATCGATCGCATCGTGCCGCGTGCGAACGTCGACGGTAAGGCGAAGATCACGATCAAGGGGCGCGGCGAGAACCTGAGCTTGCCATCCCTGCCCTTGCCGCTCCCGGCGTTGGTGCAACTGCAAGTGGGGAACGGCGAATGCTGGGAGGCGGAGTTCTTTCAGGATGGCGTGAAGCAGAACAATGGGAGCCAGTTCAATGGGCGGGCTGGGCAACCCTAGCTCTTTTTGGCGCGGGCGGTGATGGGCGGCCGTGGGGGGGGGGGGGGGGGGGGGGGGGGGGGGGGGGGGGGGGGGGGGGGGGGGGGGGGGGGGGGGGGGGGGGGGGCCCCC
>JAJCZP010000054.1 GCA_029262315.1 Deltaproteobacteria bacterium
TTGATCTTCGCCGGCGATCATGGCGATGGGGATCGTCGGCGCGATCGCTTTCCAGGGGACCCAACGGTAGTCGATCCGAGCGTCGTTGCGGTTCGTCCGAAGCTGCGTCGCCCAGGTACGCATCATCACCGCCGAGGTCGGCGGGTCCAGCCAGCGAAACGCGACCACCGGCAGGATGGTCGCCACCCCAAGCCCGACGACGATCCCAAGCAGAAGCACGCGGAGCCCGACCGCACGTCCTCTCCGACGCTTCTTCCGCCCCCGCTTCGGCGATTTCCGCGCTTGTGTACGGCCAGCCACCGCGATGTTCATTGCATTCATCTCCCCGATTGCAACCGCCTTGGGCCTTGCAGCGTAGATCGCCAGCCGCGCGGCGGGAGCCGGCGCAAACCGCGCTTTGCGCCGGTGACGCCCATCGGAGCACGTGCGCCCCGCGCACGCGCGCACGGGGGCTAAATGTGCTGGATGACTTTCGGCGTCGAACGGGGTAGAGCACCCTTCGTGATCGTTGCCGGTGACCTGAAGCGTGCCTCGCGAATTCTGGTGGATGGGGATCCGTTCGTGGTGCTCGACTTGCGCTCGCAGTCGCCGTCGGCTCGCGGGGCGGCGACCCTGATCAAAACGAAGGTCAGGAATCTGCGTTCGGGAAACGTGTTCGATCGAACCTTCAAGGCGAGCGACAAGCTCGAGGAGCCGGATCTCGAGTTGCGACCGGTGCAGTATCTCTACCAGGACGCCGACGGGTTCCACTTCATGGATACCGATTCGTACGAGCAGTTCTCGCTGACCGCCGAGGAAATCGGCGGCGACGCCGGGTATCTACTCGATGGCCTGGAGGGCATTCGGTCGGTGGTGTTCAACGGGAAGGTGATGAGCGTCGCGCTCCCGCAGACCGTCGTGCTGCGCGTGCGCGAGACCGACCCGCCGATCAAGGGCGCGACGGCGCAGGCCCAGACCAAGCCGGCCACGCTCGAGACCGGGTTGGTGATTCAGGTGCCGGCCTATCTCGAATCGGAGGAGTTGGTGCAGGTCGACACGCGGGACGGCCGCTTCCTCGCTCGCGTCAAAGCCTAGTTTTTCCGCCCATTCTCGTATCCTGGCCCCATGACAGGTGCATGATCCCACGGTGCGGGGTCAGTCTTGGGCTTGACACGACGACGGTCGTATTAAACACTCCATCCGGATGAACGGATCTACCGAACACGCGCCCCGACCACGTATTCTGGATCAAATGGGGGTGCTGGGGGATCTAACCAGGACGCGAATCCTCCTCCTCCTGGAGCGCCAAGAACTTACGGTTGCCGAGCTCTGCCAGATTCTTCAGGCCCCTCAATCAACCGTGAGCCGCCATTTGAAGGCGTTGGGAGATGCCGATTGGGTCGCGTCGCGCGCCGAAGCGACGAGCCGTCTCTATAGCCTTGCGCGTGAAGGGATCGACCCCGACGCGCGGCGGCTTTGGCAGCTCGTGCGGACCCAAGTCGCGGACGTGGCAACCGCGGTGCAGGACGGCCACCGTCTCGACGACGTCCTGACGCGGCGCCGCAGCCGGTCACAGGAGTTCTTCAGCTCGACCGCTGGCCAATGGGACCGCGTGCGTGCGGAGCTTTTCGGCCAGAGTTTTCACTGGCAGGCGTTGCTCGGCTTGCTCGACACAGAGTGGGTCGTCGGTGATCTCGGCTGCGGTACGGGTCAGACGGCCGAGGCGCTGGCGTCGTCGGCCGCGCAGGTGATCGCCGTCGACGATTCTCCCGCAATGTTACAGGCCGCGCGGCGGCGCCTCCGCGGCTGTGCCAACGTCGATCTCCGTCGCGGGAGACTCGAGGCGTTGCCGATCGACGATGCGGCGCTCGACGCGGCAACATGCGTGCTCGTGCTGCACCATCTCCCCGAGCCAGGGCCGGCGCTTGCCGAGGCCGCGCGCGTGCTCAAACCCGGCGGGCGTCTGTTGGTGGTCGATATGCTGCCGCACGACCGCGAGACCTATCGCCAGCAGATGGGCCACGTCTGGCTCGGATTCCCAGAAGAGGAGATGCACTGCCTGCTGACGTCGGCAGGCTTCGACAACGTTCGTATTCGGGCCCTGCCGTCGGATGCCGACGCGCAAGGACCAGCGCTCTTCGCCGCGGCGGCACGTCGCCGCGGACGCGCACGATCGCAGAACGGTAAACGCAACCACTAGAGCAAAGGAGCGAAACGATGAGTCAACCTGCAACGAAGTCACAAGGGGGCGCCCGTCCGGCGTTCAAGGTCGCCGATCTCACGCTGGCGGAGTTCGGCCGGAAGGAGCTCCGGCTCGCCGAGCAGGAGATGCCCGGCTTGATGGTCCTGCGTGAGCGTCACGGCGCGTCCAAGCCTCTCAAGGGCGTGAAGATCATGGGCAGTCTGCACATGACCATCCAGACCGGCGTGTTGATGGAGACGCTGACGGCGCTCGGCGCGGACGTCCGCTGGTGTTCGTGCAACATCTTCTCGACCCAGGATCACGCCGCGGCTGCGATCGCCGTCGGTCGTCCTGAAGACGGTGGTACGCCCGAGAATCCGAAAGGCATTCCGATCTTTGCATGGAAGGGCGAGACTCTCGAGGAGTACTGGTGGTGCACGAACGAGGCGCTGCTCTGGCCGGATGGAAGCGGCCCGGATCAGATCGTCGACGATGGCGGTGACGCCACGCTGTTGCTCCACAAGGGACTCGAGTACGAGAAGGCCGGTGCGGTGCCTGCGCACGATGCCGAGAACGACCCGGAAGAGTTTGGCGTCATCCTCGAGCTGCTGCGTCGCGTGCAGGCCGAGGGTGGTGGCCGCTGGGCCGGCGTTGCCGCATCCATGAAGGGCGTCAGCGAGGAGACGACCACGGGCGTGCATCGGCTCTATCAGATGACCGAGGCCGGCACGTTGTTGTTCCCCGCGATCAACGTCAACGACTCGGTGACCAAGAGCAAGTTCGACAACATCTACGGGTGCCGACACTCACTGCCGGACGGCCTCTGCCGCGCGACTGACGTCATGCTTGGTGGCAAGCTCGCGCTCGTGGCGGGCTACGGCGAGGTCGGCAAGGGCTGCGCGCAGGCGCTCCGCGGCCAGGGCTGCCGCGTCATCGTCACCGAGATCGATCCGATCTGTGCGCTGCAGGCGGCGATGGAAGGCTATGAGGTCAAGCCGCTCGAGGACGTCGTCGAGATCGTCGATCTCTTCGTCACCACGACCGGCAACTTCAACATCATCACGGCCGAGCACATGGCCCGCATGAAGGACAAGGCGATCGTCGGCAACATCGGTCACTTCGACAACGAGATCGACATGGCCGGGTTGAAGAAGATCAAGGGCGTGGAGTGCATCAACATCAAGCCGCAGTACGACGAGTGGCGCTTCCCGGATGGTCACAGCGTCATGGTGCTGGCCGAGGGCCGGCTGCTGAATCTCGGCTGCGCGACCGGTCATCCGAGCTTCGTGATGTCGGCCTCGTTCACCAACCAGGTCATCGCGCAGCTCGAGCTGCATCAGAACAACGACAAGTACGAGAATAAGGTCTACATGCTCCCGAAGCATCTCGACGAGGAGGTCGCGCGGCTGCACCTCGATCACCTCGGCGTGAAGCTCACCGAGCTCACCAAGGAGCAATCCGAGTACCTCGGCGTTCCCGTTGGGGGCCCGTACAAGCCCGACCACTACCGCTACTAGAGCGAAGCGTTCGGGGGGTCCGGGGCTGCCGCCCGCGGACCCCCCGACTCGTTTACGAGGGTGTTTGGATCGGTGCGGGCGTTGGCTTGCATTCCATGCAGTCGACCTCGCAGAGGGATGTCGATCCGGCGGCCAAGGCGCAGGTCCGATCCCAGTGGGTGTCGCAGCAGAATTCATCGATGGCACAGACGCATCCTTGGCAGTTCGGGTCGCCGCATCCCGGGCCGCCATTTTCGGAGCAGCAGCTGATGCTCGTCGCCGTGGGCGTTGGGGTCGGCGTCAACGTCGGCGTTGGGCTGAGCGTTGGCGTCGGGCTCGGAGTTGGCGTTGGGGGAGGCGGGTTCAGGAGGCGCTTGGTCGCCGGTACGCAGAGCTGACGGATGCGTCGTGGCTCGAGACGCTTCGGGTCGTCGAACTGATTGTCGATGAAGACTGCGTCGGGGACGGGCGGCGACTCGCGGGCGCGTACGTTGTAGCAGGTCAGATGGGTGTCGGAGTTCCGGATACCCTCGCCGTTCTTGTCGACCGGGGTGCACAGGCGCCGCGGGCGTTTGATGTCGACGAGCCCGTCGCCGAACTGGTCCCGTACGGCGATATTCTGGACGCGCTGGCGGGCGCCCCGAATCTTGTAGCACTTGAAGTGATCGATCATCGGGCTGACGCTCTCTGGCGCCGGGTCGGTGAGGCTCTTCGAGGATCGTACGTACAGGAACTCCGGCCGCAGGACGTCGACGACGATGGTGCCGAACTGGTCGGTCAGCTCGACGTCGTCGACCCGCGAGAAGCGCGGCCGTTCGCGACCGATCTGGTACCCGACCAGGTGCTCGATTGCGGTGACTGCATCCGGATCCTCGCCGTTCTTGTCGGTGGGATTGCAGAGCCAGCGCGGATCTCGGATCAGGTCTGCGGTGGTCGCGACGAACTGATCGCTGAGGGTCACCGTCTGGTCGAGGGCGTGCTGCCGATCGACGTCGTAGCAGGTGAAGTGGCCGACCTTCTCGGGGATGAATGCCAGGCCGCTCACGACGTCAAAGCCGGTGCCGTCGCCCACGATGTTTGCGATGCCGCTCGCGGGGTCGATCGTGATGAGGGCACCGGAATCGGGATCGCGGGTCGAGCCTCCGAGTCCGCCGTACAAGGTTCCATCGCGGGAGAACTCGAGGGCTGCGACGTCCGCAAACCCAGTGGGGCCGACGGCGGTCGCTTCGCCTGTTTCGAGGTCGATCGTGTAGAGAATTCCACCGGGTCCGTCGAGGTAGCTCGCGCCGGTGCCATACATCACACCGCTTGCTGCGTTGTAGGCCAGACCACCGATCACCTCGACTCCCGTCTTCCCGATGGGGGTGAGCGTGCAGTTCGTTGTGTCGACGATGACGAGGTCGTGGCTGACGGTGCCGTAGAGGACGCTGCCGACGAACTCGAGGCCCCTGAGCCTCTCGCCGACCTGGTAGTGACAGACGAAGCGCTCTCGGCCGGACGGAAGATCGATGGTGATCAGCGCGTTGCGCCCGGAAACCGTAGCGCCAAAGAGTGTACCGTCCGGGCCGAACTCGATCTCGGTGACGGGGCCGAATCGCCCGTGCCGTGACCGGAACGAGCCGAGTCCGGTCGCGCGGTCGATCTCGATCAGGGCTGTGCCCCGATTACCCGTCGCGCCGAGCAAGGCGCCCGGCGGCGGGAGTGAGGGTGGGGGGTCGCACTCGAGGGTGAGCGTATAGAATCCCGTGCTTGGGCCGCTTCCGCTGCTCTCGCCATCGAAGTCGAAGTCAGGGAACGCGGCGACCGCAATGAAGTACGTGCCATCAACCGGCGCGAGAAACTCCAGGTAGGAGTCCAGCGTACTCGGCTCACCCGGGGCGTGGGTGTCGTCGACGACGTCCAGGCGCGTCGTGCCGTCGGGGGCGAAGATGCCGAGCAGCGAGTCGAGGGTCGATCCGTCCTCGTCGGCGTCGATGTCGGCGGTCAGAAACTCGCCGGCAACCATCTCGAGAGCGTAGAAGTCGACGTCGCCGAGCGGGGAGATGTTTGTGGACGCGGTATTGAGCACGGTCGGGCAAGCCACCGCCGTGGCGGTCTGTGCACTATCGTTCGGTTCGCCGGGATCCCCGGCCATGGCCTCATTGGGCGCCGGGAAGCGGCCGGCGGCGAATCCAAAGAGGGTGGCCGTGACGAGAAGAAGGATGAACGTGAGTTGTCGGTGCTGCACGGGAATCTCCTTGTGAGGGGGGCACAATGGAGAAACTCGAATCCAACGACGTCAGCCGAGCGATGCAAAGAGCGGCTGCGTACGTAGAATCCAGGGCAGATGGGGCGTGTTCGAAAAGCAGATGCCCCTTTTCTCGCATAGCTCGGGACAGCAGGTCAATATTGCGCGGAAGCGGCCCACGCTACCCTAAGGTGGTGCATTTGCAGGGCGCCGGGCTTCCGGACTAGGTTGCCGCCATGAATCCCTGTCGCGAAGTAGGACTCGAGTTCGTCGATGATGCCCCGTATCGGTACGTCGCCGACGTCACGGTGCGCGCCACGCCGGAGCAGGTCTTCGAGGTGTTCGAGGACGCCGAGGCCTGGACCGTCTGGGCGCTTCCCATTCAGAAGGTCGAGTGGACGTCTCCGAAGCCGTTTGGTGTCGGTACGACGCGGACGGTATCCATGGCGGGCGGAATGGTCGGCGACGAAGTGTTCATCGCCTGGGAGCGTGGTCGACACATGGCGTTTCGCTTTACGGCAGCGTCGATGCCGGGGGTCGGGGCCTTCGCCGAGGACTATCACGTGACCGATCTGGGCGATGGCACGTGTCGGGTGCACTGGGTCATGGCGATCGAGCCCTCGGGGATCAACGCGGTCGTCATGCGGTTCACCGGTTGGATGATGGGATTCGGATTGCAGTTCATGCTGAACAGGTTCCGCACGTTCGTCGAGAGTCGATACCCGCTCGCGCGCGCCGCTTGACCGTGCGGCACTCTTCCGTGGGGTGGTGACAGTGCTGGTGCGCGCGGCGGTTCTCGGTTGCGCGTATGGCCTGGCGGTCAGCGTCGTGGCGCTGTCGCTCGGCGCGCAGCGCTTGATGGCGCTCAACATGCCGCCGGGGCCGGCGGTTGCCGCGCGGGCGGCGCTCTTGCAGATGGTGCTCGGCGCGGTCCTGGGTCTCCTCGCGGCGCCCGTGCTACGCGGGGCGCGCGGATGGTTGTGGCACCTGCTCGTGGTTGCGGCGGTGTGGGTGGGGTTGGAACGTTACCTGGCGCTCGACCCTCTGTTTCTCCGGGCGTGGCTTGCGGCTCCGCTTGCTGGTGTGGTGCTGGTCGTGATGGGCCGGGTCGCGGCGCGCTGGTGGCGCGGCTTGCCGTGGCTGCTCGCCGGCGCCATCGTCGTGGCCGCGATCGTCGTGCCGGTGTTGCATCACGCATCGCGCATGGCCGACCGCCAACCCGCGGTGGCGCTGGGGACGCCCAGCGTCGGAGCTCCCGACATCGTGATCGTCGTGCTCGATACCGTTCGGGCGGCGAGTATGTCCGCCTACGGCTACGAGCGGGAGACGACACCGACCTTCGACGCCCTGGGGGCCGACGCGATGCTCTTTCTCGACGCGACCGCGCCCTCGACATGGTCGTTGCCGTCACATGCGTCGCTCTTCACGGGCTGGTTTCCGTCCGCCAATGGTGCGCACGGCGAGCACCGTGTTCTCGACGACGCGCTGCCTACCTTGGCCGAAGTGTTGCGGGAGGCCGGATACGACACGCGGTGTTTCACGGCGAATCCGCATATCAGCGACAGCTTCGGGTTGACGCGCGGCTTCGCGTGGTCGGACGAGGCGTGGCTCGCCGGTGCTGGTGGTCGGAGCTTTCTGTTTGTGAATCGGTTGCTCGATTTCCTCGGGTTCTCGATCGAGGACAAGGGCGGCGCCATCGTGGCCGGAAATTTCGAGCAATGGGTTGCCTCGCGCGGGGCTACTGCGCGTCCCGCGTTCGCGTTTCTCAACTTTCTCGAGGCGCACTTTCCCTACCATCAGGTTCCGGAGGCCTTTCTCAGCGAGTTCAGCGATCATAGCCCGTTGGAGCTCCGCACGGTGAGTATGGAGCTTCTTGGAGCCCAGTTTGGACGGACGTTGACCGCGGCGGAGGTGGCGGCCGCCCGGCCGCATGCCCGCGACATGTACGATGCCGGGGTGCGCTACTCCGATCATCTGCTCGAGCGTGTCGTCGCGGCGCTTCAGAGTACCGGCAGGTTCGACACAACGATTCTCGTCGTTCTCGCCGACCACGGGGAGATGCTCGGCGAGGCTGGTGGTTTCGGGCATGGGAGCTCGCTGCGTGAGCTCGATCTTCGCGTTCCGCTGTTGGTGCGTTACCCGCCGCGCATTCCCGCAGGGCGGCGGATCGCTCCCCCCGTGTCGACGCTTGGAGTTTTCGGAACCGTGCTGGACTTGGCGGGCATCGCGCCGGCGGGTCCGCTCCACGTCGGCTCGCTCTTGCCCCTCCTTGAGGGTCTGCCGGCGGGGGCGCCGGTTATCGCCGAGCGATACCAGCAGGATCTGCTGCGCAACGGCGATGATCCGCTCCGTCGAGCCGACCGGCGCTATCGTACCTATCGGTCGGGACGGCTCAAGCTCGTGCAGACCTCGGTAGGCGAAACCATGCTTTTCGACGTTGACGCCGATCCCACTGAACGCGACGATTTGGCGGCCCGATCGCCTGACGAAGTGATACGGCTGACGGCCGAGTTGGCGGATTGGCAGGCGATGCTAGGCCTTCCGGCGCTCGACGCTCGGCTCGATAGGGTGGCGGCTCCGGCGCTTGATGCAGCCGCCGAGGAGCGCCTCCGGGCGCTCGGCTACGTCGAGTAAGAGGCGCCGTCGCACCGAGCGCGCGATCACGGAGTGCACACCGTGCGTGGCGTCGCTATTCGAGTACTTGGAGCAGGTTGCTGAAGTCGTCGGTCCAGACGATCGGAGGCTCTGCCTCCTCCGGCCACGCGCGTGCGAGCGTCGTCACGCGTCGATCCTCCATGAAGCGGCGATTGTTCGTCAGCAGGACCCACGTGGCGCTGCGTCCGCTGACGCGGCGGTCGCGGCGGCTCTTGATGTAGAGGGCATGCTTTCCCGCGTGCTCGGCAAGCCCGCGCACGAGCGGAGCGAGCTCGAGATGGATGTTCGAGATGTGAATCGCCAGGATGCCGTCGGGTGCGAGATGTGCCCAGTAGATCTCCATGGCCTCGATCGTGAGCAGGTGCATGGGGATCGCGTCGCCGCTGAAGGCATCGAGTGCCAGCACATCAAATTGATGGCTGCCGTCCGCGAGCTCGCGCTCGAGTGAGAGGCGTCCATCGCCGAGGATGACGTCGATCGTTGCCTTGCTGTCGGTCAGATAGCTGAAATACGCGCGCGACAGCCGCACCGCCTTCGCATCGATCTCGTAGAAGCGCATGCGATCGCCGGGACGCGCCAGTGCCGCGAGCGTGCCGGTTCCGAGGCCGAGAACGCCGACGTGCAGGGGCTGGCGCAGCCCGGATTTTCGGCGCGGATGAAAGGCGAGCGCGGCGCGAATGCCGCTCTTCTTCGTGTAATAGCTCGTCGGAATCCGTCGTCGATTTGCCGCCATGAACTGATCCCCGTGACGGATCTGACCGTGATAGAGTTTCCGTTTCCACCGCCGGGGGCTGTCGATGTGCGATTCGGCGACGCGCAATACGCCGTAGAACGAGCGCGAGACCGCAACGGTCTCGTCGAAGTGCTCGTGGATGTGGAGCCCCAGACCGAACACCAGCGGGACGAGACCGAACGCCCATGGGAGCGGGCGTTCGAGGAGTCGAGGACGCGTGCCTCGCGGCCGTTCTCGATCGTTGATGATGCAGTAGGCCGCCAGTCCGTACGTGCCGAGCAGGCCCAGATGAAGTTCCCAGTAGCCGTCGAAGATGCGCGGGGCGACGATGCCGACAAAGCCACCGCCGAGCGCGCCTCCGAGCGCGACGAGGAGATAGAAGAGCGTCAGGTGGCGCGCGTCGGGACGTCGGCGGACCAGCTCTCCGTGGCAGACCATGCACGAGGCAAGGAGCGTCGTCAGGTAGGCGACGACTTGTGTGCTGAGTGCCGTCTTGCTCGACGCGTTTAGCATCCACAGGCATGTGCCGAGCCCGACGACGAGGGCAGGCAGCCAGATGCGGCGGTCGTACCAACGATCGCCCTCGAACGTGACGATGAAGCTGACGAGGTAGAGCACGAGCGGGAGTACCCACAGGAACGGAACGGCCGCCACGTCCTGACAGATCTGATTGGTCGTGGCGAGTAGCATCATCGAGGCACAGGCCGGCAGGAGAAGCCAGAGTGCGCGGCGCTCACGCCCGATCGTCGAGGATGCGAGCCTTTCGGCGAGGGGCGGATCGGCGACTCCGGGGTCGTCGGCCTTTCCCCGTGCGATCCCCACGGTCAACAGCGCGAACGTCACGTACATGCCGGACCACAGCATCGTCTGGGTTCCCAGCCGGAGATTCGGCTCGAGGACGAACGGATATGCGAGGAGACCAAGGAGCGAGCCCGCGTTCGAGAGCGCGTACAGCCGATACGGAGCATGCGTCGAGTGCTCCGAGGTGAGCCAGCGCTGCAGGAGCGGCGCCGTCGTGGTCAGCAGGAAGTACGGAGGTCCGACGGTGGCCGCGAGCAGCAGGACGATGTGCAGCGTAGGATCGTTACCGCCGACCGGCTTCCATGCGTCGCCAGGTGCGATGGGTAGCAGCGCCAGCGAGCCGAGGAGCAGGCCCATGTGCGTGCGACGCTGCGCCGACGGGGAGAGCCGAGTCGTCAGCACGTGGGCGTACGCGTAGCCGAGGACCAGGATCGCTTGGAAGAAGAACACGCACGCGGTCCACGTGCCCGGCCCACCACCGAACCACGGCAGGATGTACCGGGCCATCATCGGCTGCACTCCGAACAGGAGGTACGCGCTCAGAAAGATCGCAATCGCCGATGTCAGCCCCCGCATGCCTCGCTCCCCGCGAGGCAGTGTATAGGACAGACGCCATGCTGGATGCAGCAGGAATTTACGAAGACTACGTGAGCCGCGGGCCCGTCCGGAAGCGGATCTGGGCTTCCTTCACGCCGTTGATGAAGTTCGAGCGCAGCCGGCGCGGCGGTGCGACGAGCTCGATGTCGTGCATGCGCTGGGTAATGCCGCGAAAGATCTCCTGGAGCTCCATGCGGGCCAGGTTGGCGCCGAGACAGAAGTGCTCGCCAACGCCGAACGCCAGATGGTCGGCCTTGCGGTGGATGTCGAAGGTCTGCGCGTCGTCGAAGATCTCCTCGTCGCGATTGGCCGACGGGTACCACACCACGACCTTGGCGTTCTCGGCGATCGCCTGACCGCGGATCTCCGTCGCCGCCATCGTCTGACGGCGGAAGCAGTGCACGGCCGGGGCGAAGCGGAGGATCTCTTCGACGGCACTCGGAAGGAGATCTTGCTCGCGTCGCAACTCCGCGAGCTGGTCGGGGTGATCGAGCAGGGTCAACATGCCGTTCGAGGTGACGGTGCGGGTAGTCTCGTTCCCGGCCACGAGCAGGAGGAGAAAGAAGAACTGGAATTCCTCTTCCGAGAGTTTCTCGCCGTCGAGCTCGGCATGGACGAGTCCGGTCGCGAGATCGTCTCGCGGCTCCGCCAGGGCGCGATCGCGGAGCTTGGTGGCGTACATGAACATCTCGCCGAAGGCCTCGTCGTTCTTTTGCTCCTCGTTCACGAGGGATCCGTCGGGCTGGAGCTCGGGATCGTCGAAGCCGATCATCTGGTTCCCGAGATTGTAGATACGCGTGCGGTCCTCGGCGGGAACGCCCATCATTTCGCAGATCGCGAGCATCGGGAGTTGTGCGGCGACGTCCTCGACGAAGTCGCAGGTCCCGCGTTCGATGACGCCGTCGATGATCTCGCCGACGAGCTCCTGAATCCGGTGATGTAGCGCGTTGATCATCCGGGGGGTGAACGCTTTGTTGACGAGGTTCCGGTACTGACGGTGTTGCGGCGGATCCATGTTCAGCATGATCTTGCGCGTCACCTCGAGCATGTGCGCATCGGGCTCGCGGACGAGTGCCCCCCGACGCGCCGAGGAGAAGAGGCCGGGATTGCGCGAGATGGCCTTCACATCCTCGTACTTGGTGATCGCCCAGTAGCCGGGACCGCCCGGCTCATCCTGCCAGAAGACGGGCGCTTCGCGTCGGAGCACCGCGAACATCTCGTGCGGGACGCTGCGCTGGAAGCGCTCGAGATCCACCAGATTGACGTCACTCAGCTGCATGCAGGCATCCTCCCCAGGGTCGGCACCAAACAAACGAACGTTTGTTTATTATCCGGCCCAGGGATGCCCGGTCAAGATGCGATCGGGCAGGTGGCGCTATTGGGCCGTGCGGACGAGCAGCGGAATCGTCGCAGCTAGGGACAGACGGTGCCGGCGAAAGTGTCGCAGTCGACGCTCAAGTCGTTGGCGGCGTTCAGCGCGGTGCAGACGTGGCAGGCCGTCGCGTCGTCGAGACAGGTCGCCAACGCGGCTTCGGTGCCCACGCCGCAGCCGGGGAAGCTCGCGGCCAGATCGACGCCGATGCACTTCCGCGGCAGCACCTGGGTTGCGATACGGCCGACCGTGTCGTCGCAAAAGCGCTCGATCTTGAGCAACGGGTCGTTGCCGACGCACAGCTCGAGATCGGTGGCGTCGTCGAAGGGCAGGTCGGCGCCGCCCGGTCCCGCGGTGCCCTTGAGGCCGTTCTTCTTACACTTGCCGAACCACTTCAGGTACGTGTCCTGACACTTGCGGACGGCCTTGTTGACGGCCAGCTGACAACCGGCGGTGTCGGGGTCGCCCGCTTTGGTGGCCATCTGGCCCACATTCAAGTCGGCGCCGAAGATGGCGTGGACCAGTGATAGCTCTTTGTCGATCCCCGCGTCGTTTACCGTGATGGGATCGCTGGCGGCCCCGAAGACGGGGAGCTTGATCACGCCGCCGTTGTCGACGCCGTCGCAGTGCTTGTCGAAATCGAGAATGGTCTTGCCGCGCGCGGTGGCAATCTTGGCGCCCGGGTCGGCGGCGATGCACGTCTCGAGTGTGCCGACGAGCTTACCCTTGGCATGGTCGCGGAGACACTTGTCGATCTGTCGACCTTGTTTCGTCGTCACGCGCGCGAGATCCCGGCTGAGCTTGTTGTTGCAGCGCTCGCTGCTCGCCGTGATCGGGACGTCGACGAGCGTCAGCACGAGGTGGGCGCGGATTTCACCCGCCGGGAAATCGAGCGAGTGGATGTTCACATAGCCCAGGTCGTCGAGCATGTGTTCGAGGACTGCGTTCCGTGGAAGGCCCGAGGTGGCGCTCAACGTCGCGAAATCGGCGCTGCCCATGACCGTGTCGGTGGTTCGGTTCACTCCCGAGGCGATGACGTCGGCCTCGACCGTGAAGATGTTGAACAGATGCGGCGTGACGCTCTGCGCCGGGGTCGCCGGACCGTGCACGTGAATCGCGGAGAGCAGTCCCTGCAGGTCGGCCCAGTCGATCGTGTAGCTCATTGCGCCCGTGTCGGTGTCATACGTGAGCGTGGCGTGGCCAGTGGCCGCGCTGTCGGTCGAGCCGTCGCCCGCGCATGCCACGGCAGGTGGCACCGCACAGTTGTTTACTTGGTCTTCACTGGCGTCCATGTCCCAGACGTAGGTGCCGGCCTGGGCGCTGCCGAGCCCGAGTGTGCAGGTGACGAGCGCGGCGACGATTGCGGCGTATCCGGGCGTGCGCATGCTGATTCTCCTCCGTTGGACCAAGCGTTCTTCGGGCGCCGCAGTGGAGTCGCATCGGCGGCACGCGGCGCCCAAGTCGCCAACAAAACACAGGGTTCCTGTCGGGGTCAATGAACTTTGGCGCGCGCCGGGTGCGTCACGTTGTCGCATCTGGCGATTGGATCGCTCAGCGGCCATGTCGTTGTCGATGGCCGACGCCTGGTCCGCCGCGTAAGTGCTTGTTCCAGCTTGTACGATCGTGCTAGAGCCTTCGATATTGGATCTGGGTGCCGGGCCGTCATGCGTGTCGTCATGCGGGCCCCAGATTTATTTCGAGTTCGTTCACCGAGGAGGATCCTCCCATGCCAAGGAGAGTGCCCATGCTTGCACGAAAGTTCCGTGGAATCTTGACGGCTGCGCTGTTGGGCGCGTCAATGGTGTTTGCGCCGACCGTGACGATCGCGGCCGTTGACGCGACGAACGTCGACTCTCTCCAGATCAAATGGGAATTCGCGGCCGGGGGCCCTGTCTACTCGAGTCCGAAGCTCGCCAATGGCTTGCTCTACGTGACGTCGGCGGACGGTTCCATCTACGCCCTCAACCCCAATTCGGGTGCCATCGTCTGGTCGTTCGATACCGGATCGGTCTTCGGTGGCGTCCGGGGTTCGGCGCTGATCACGCCGGGCGGCGATGTGTGCATCGGTGATGCCGATTCTCATGTGTGGTGTCGCGATGGCCTGACGGGTGCTGCCATCTGGGACAAGCAAATCGTGACACGAAGCGCGTGCAACAACGGCGCTGGCTTCATTCAATGCGGGGCCGATAGCGACTGTCCGGCGACCAGTACCTGCAGTCCGGTCGATGACATCTGGTCCGCGCCGGCAAGCGCGGACGGCCGGCTGTTCCTGAGCATCGCGTCGCATCTCGACAATCCGTGCACCAAGGGACGCGTCGTCGCGCTCGATCTCGCGACCGGCGCCGACCTCTGGGAGTTCGTGACGGTTCCCGACAAGGTCTGCGACACCGATACGACGATCGAGTGCTCCGCCGACAGTGATTGTCCGGCGGCCGGCAGCTGCATCGAGGGCATCGGCGGCGGCGTCACGGCCACGGTGTCGACCGATCCTACGGGAGCGTTCGTCTACATGAACACGGTCGGCTGCTTCACCTATCCGTCCATTGGCGATTCCGACACGATCTTGAAGCTCGATGCTACGACGGGTGCCGTGGTGTGGCGGAACCGAGTCGACCCGCCCGAGCAGTTCGGCGCGTGCAGCAACGATCAGTCGATCGATTGTGGGACCGACGCCGACTGTGGCGCGGCGAACGTCTGCACCCCCAAAACCTTCTACCACGACTACGGCTCGCTGAACGGTCCTGTTCCGGTTGATGTTGGGCCGCCGGTCAACAAGACGCTGCTCATCACCGGGAGCAAGAACGGCACGCTTTACGCCCTCGATGAGGCGACTGGGGCGATCGAATGGTTCAACGAGGTAGCGCCAAAGCCGATTACCCCGGCATTCGCAGGTTTCGGCCTGTTCAATGGGCCGGTCGCTGTCGGCGATGGCCGGGTCTATGCGGCACTGTTCAATCATGTGCCGGGGATTGCGCCGGCGCCGGACCATATCCAGGCCTTTGACGTCACGGACGGTTCCACGGTGTGGACCGCGGACGCCGGCTTGGCCTGGAGCGGTGCCTCGCACGCCAACGGCGTCGTCTACACCGGAAACAACACGCTGGCTCTGTTGAGCGCCCACAATGCCGCGAACGGCAACCTGCTCCACGAACTCGCTCTCCCGGCGCCGACGGTCTCGGTGGCGACCGTTGACGGGGCGAGCCTCTACGTCGGGTACGGACTGTTCGGGGTCGGTGGTGTGCAGGCCTTCACGCTCGGATCCGTCGGCAAATGCCAGCAGACCGTCAACAAGGAGACCGCGAAGTTCCTGCAGGGCGAGGCGAAGACCATCAGCAAGTGCGAGCTCTCGAAGGTGAAGGGCAAGCTCGCGGGCTCGACGGTGTGTATCCGCGACGACGTCAAGACGACTGAGAAGCTCACCAAGATCGAGTCGAAGAAAATCGCTGGCATCAGCAAGAAGTGCGGCGGTGACGACAAGGTGTGCGGTGGGGATCTGACCGGGGAGATCGGCAGCGCGGACATCGGCTTCGGTGGCAGTTGTCCTGGCTTCGAGGGCCAGGGGCTGTGTACGGGTGGTAGCAACGACGGGGATGTCTGCGGCGCGGATACAGATTGCACGGGCGGGGGCACCTGCGCGCCCTGCGACGGCTCGATCGCGTCGGGCGACTGCTCGGGTGCCATCACCTGTGTGGATTGCATCGCCGCGGTGGCGACGCGCCAGATGAACGAACTCCTGGTCGGCAATCTGGTCTCGACGGATCCGGCCCTCGAGAAGGAGGAGAACAAGTGCCAGCAGACGATCCTGAAGGAGGCCTGGAAGTTCTTTCAGGCGACGTCGAAGATCCTTCAGAAGTGCTGGGACAAGCGGCTCGCTGGTAAGCATTCCGACGACTGTCCGGATGCCGCCGCCGCGGTGGGTTCGGAGGCGCAGAAGGCCGCCGAGAAGATCGCCAAGGCCGAGGCGAAGAAGGTCTCCAAGATGTGCAAGGCCTGCGGTGGCCCCGACAAGGTGTGCGGTGGGGGTGACGATCTCGCGCTCGCGAGCATCTACAGCCCGGCGCCCACGTGTCCGGCAGTGACGCTGCCGATCGCGCCGTTTACGGATTGCGGTGCGATCACCGTCGCGACGACGGCAGACATGATCGATTGCATCGACTGCGTAGCCGAGTTCAAGATCGACTGCGTCAGCACCAACAACGTGCCGGCAGTCGCGGGGTATCCCGCCGCCTGTCAGTAGATCGAGTATGCGGGTCCGCCGGGCACCATTCCGGCGGACCCGCTACCCGTCAGCCTTCGAGGCTGGCACGCTGCTGACGTCGGTGGCGCGCCTCACGAATCTGACGCCCATCGGCGTCGGCATGCGTGTCCGCATGCGGGCCTCGATCTCGCTAGGAACTCCGCGAGCGCTTCGGAGGTGGGTCCTCCCAGCGCAAAGGGAGTGCCCATGCATACGCGAAGCGTCACGCCGTCTCTACGTAGTTCGTTCTTGGTCGCGCTCCTTGGCGGGCTGCTGGTGTGGTCTCCGACCGTCACGAATGCGGCGATCGACGCGATCAATGTTCCCACCCTCCAGCTCAAGTGGGACTTCGCCGCTGGCGGGGGCGTGACCTCGAGTCCCGTGGTCGCACACGGGCTCGTGTACGCGACTTCGTGGGACGGCTTTCTCTACGCGTTGCATCCCGACACCGGTGCCCTGGTGTGGTCGTTCGACACCGCGGCGGGGGGAATCGGAGTCCAGGCCACGCCGTTGATCACTCCGAGCGGTACCGTCTGTATCGGAGATCAGAATGCGCACGTCTGGTGCCGGAACGGGCTCACAGGGGCCCCGGTCTGGGACAAGCAGATCGTCGCGCGCCGGGCGTGCAGTCAGGCGGGGTGGGTCCAGTGTGTCGTGGACAGCGATTGTCCGGCCCCCAGCACCTGCGGTCCCGTCGACCATATCTGGTCTGGTCTCGCGACTGCCGCGGGCCGGCTGTTCGTCAGCATTGCTTCGCACAGCGATGTCCCGTGTACGAAGGGCCGGGTCGTGGCTCTCGACGTCGACACCGGCGCCGATCTTTGGGAGTTCGTCACCGTTCCCGAGAAGATCTGCGATACCGATACCGCGACCGTGTGTACGGTGGATTCCGATTGCCCTGCGGGTGGTGCCTGCATCGACGGCATCGGGGCTGGGGTGACGGCCACGGTCTCGACCGATCCCACCGGCGCGTTCGTCTATATGAACACCGTCGGCTGCTACACCTATCCGTCGATCGGCGACTCGGACTCGATTCTCAAGCTGGACGCCTCGACCGGGGCCGTGGTCTGGCGTACGCGCGTCGATCCGCTCGAGGAATTCGGTGCCTGCAGCAATGACGCATCGATCGATTGCGGCTTCGATGCCGAATGCGGTGCCTCGAGCACCTGCGACCCGAAGGCGTTCTACCATGATTTCGGCGCGTTGAACGGACCGACCCCGGTCGCTGTCGGCGCGCCGGTGAACAAGACACTACTGATTACCGGGAGCAAGAACGGCACGCTCTACGCGCTCGACGAGGCGACGGGGGCGATCGAGTGGTTCAACGAGGTGGCGCCGAAGCCTGTCACGCCGGCATTCGCGGCGTTCGGGTTGTTCAACGGACCCCTGGCGATTGCCAACGGGCGCGTGCACGCGACGCTCTATGATTTCAGTCCCTCGATCACTCCACCGCCAGACCATATCCACACGTTCGACGTCACGGACGGTACCGTGCTCTGGACCGATGACGCGGGCCTTTCCTGGAGCGGCGTCGGGGAAGCCAACGGCGTGGTGTACTCGGGGAGCCAGGTGGCGTCCGTGCTCACCGTCAACGACGCCGCCACGGGTGCGCGCCTCCACCAGATCCTGCTGCCCAACAATTCGACGTCCGTCGCGACGATCGACGGCAACAGCCTGTACGTCGGCTACGGCGTATTCGCGGGAGCCGGTGGTGTCCAGGCGTACGAGCTTCCGCCACCCGCTGGACTTGGCAAGTGTCGGCGGGTGATCGGCAAGGAGACGGCGAAGTTTCTGCAGGCGGAAGCGAAGACGATCAGTAAGTGCGAACTCTCCAAGGTGAAGGGGAGGATTGCGGGCGGCGTCGTCTGCCTCCGCGAGAATCTCAAGACGGCCGAGAAGCTCGTGAAGATCGGAGCCAAGCAGAGCGCCAAGATCAACAAGGCCTGCGGTGGCGACGACAGGATCTGCACGGGGGATCTCACCGACGAGTCCGGGAGCGAGACGATCGGTTTTGGTGCGAGCTGTCCGGGCTTCGAGGGGCGCGGGCTCTGCGTTGGTGGCAGTACCGACGGTGATCTCTGTCGCGCGGATACCGACTGTACGGGCGGCGGCACGTGCGCGACGTGTGACGCTGCGATCGCGCCGAACGACTGCGCCGACACGCTGACCTGTGTCGAGTGCATCGCGGCCGTCGCGACGCGGCAGATGAACGATCTCCTGAGCGAGAATCTGGTGACAACCGATCCGAAGACCGACAAGGACGCGAACAAGTGCCAGCGGACGATCCTGAAGGAGGCTTGGAAGTTCTACCAGACGCGATCGAAGATCCTGCAGAAGTGCTGGGACAAACGGCTGCTCGGCAAGCACGCCGACGCCTGTCCGGATGCGGGCGCCGCGGTCGGTTCGGAGGCGCAGAAGGCCGCGGCGAAGATCGCCAAAGCCGAGGCGAAGCAGGTGGCGAAGACGTGCAAGGCCTGCGGCGGTGACGACAAGCTGTGCAACGGTGTCGGGGACATTCCCATGGCGAGTCTCTACGACCCGGCGCCGATCTGTCCTGGCGTGACGCTCCCGCTTCCACCCTCCACCGATTGCGGGGCGATCACGGTGGTTTCGATGCAGGATCTGGTCGATTGCATCGATTGCGTGGCCAACTTCAAGACCGATTGCGCCGCGATCAGTACCGTTCCGTCTCTCGCCGCCTATCCCGCCGCCTGTGAATAGGGTTTGCGGGCGTACCGTGCGGCCTCGCGCGCGCGGCTGCCCTACTCGCGGAGGGCTTCGAGGCGGGCGAGCAGGCTGGACGTGTCCCAGCGCCCGCCGCCCATGCGTTGCACTTCCGTGTACAGCTGATCGACGAGTGCCGTGACCGGAAGCTGCACATTGTGGCGGCGTGCTTCGTCGAGCACGATGCCGAAGTCCTTCCGGACCCAGTCGACCGCGAAGCCGAAGTCGTAGCGTCCCTCGAGCATCGAGGCGAAGCGATTCTCCATCTGCCAGGATTGCGCCGCGCCCTTCGAGATGACGTCGATGACGGCGTGCGGATCGAGACCGACCGTGCGCGCGAAGTGCAGGGCCTCGGCGAGGGCTTCGATCAAGCCGCCGATGCAGATCTGGTTGACCATCTTGGTTAGTTGGCCTGACCCTGCGGGTCCGAGGAGCTTCGCGGTGCGCGCGTAGCAGGCGATCAGGGGCTCGGCGCGGGCGAAGGCAGGTTCGTCGCCACCCACCATCACGGTGAGGGCGCCGTTTTCGGCGCCGGCTTGGCCACCCGATACCGGGGCATCGAGGGCGGCGATGCCTTTGTTGGCGCCGGCGCTGTGCAGTTCGCGTGCGAGCTGGGCCGACGCCGTGGTGTGGTCGACGAAAATGCTGTCGTGAGCCATCGACGCGAAGGCGCCGTCTTGGCCGGTCGTGACCGCGCGCACGTCGTCGTCGTTGCCGACGCAGGCAAAGACGTGGCTGGCGCCCTCGGCGGCCTCGGCCGGGGTTGGGGCATGCGTCCCGCCGTACTCGGCGACCCAGCGGGCCGCTTTCTCTGCGGTCCGATTGTAGACCGTGACCGTGTGGCCCGCGCGGGCAAGGTGCCCGGCCATCGGATAGCCCATGACGCCCAGACCCAGAAATGCGACGTGTGTCATGGCGCGTAGGGTAGCGGCCGCGGGTGGCCCGTGCCAGAGCGGCCCAGCGGCCAGACGTGCCCCGTGCCAGGTGGACGCGCGAGATGATGTTGCCCGCCGCGGCCGGCTTTCCCTCCCGGGGCGCCAGGGGTGCTTGTGGGGCCCGACTGACCGTGCGAAGAGCACTCTGGATGCTCGGGAGGGTCGAGACGCCAACGCCGGCTCCAGTGGACCCGCCCATCGGTCCGGTCTCGGCGCGCGGCAAGTTTCTCTGGGTCGGTGATGAGAAGCTCTTCATCCGGGCTGTCTCCTACGGGCCCTTCGCCGATGCCGCCCACGGGGCGCCGTTTCCCGAGAAGGAGGTCGTCGAAGCCGACCTCGCGGCCATACGCGCGCTCGGTGCGAATACGATTCGGACCTACACCGTACCGCCACCCTGGCTCCTGGATCGAGCCAGCGCGCACGAGTTGCGGGTGCTCATCGGCGTGCCGTGGACGCAGCACGTATGCTTTCTCGACACGCCGGCGATCGTGGCTTCGATTCGCGGTGTCGTGCGGGCGGGCGTTCGCGCAACGGGCGACCATCCCGCCACGCTGGCGTATCTCCTCGGTAACGAGATTCCCCCGGACATCGTGCGCTGGTACGGACCCGCGCGCGTTGCACGGTTCCTGACCGAACTCGTACACGACGCTAAAACCCTCGCACCCGCCGTGCCGTGCAGCTACGCGAACTTTCCGTCCACCGAGTACTTGGACGTGCCCGAACTCGACTTCGTGGCGTTCAACGTCTACCTGCACCGCGAGGTCGACTTTCGGCGTTACCTCCGTCGCCTGCAGAATCTCGCCGGCGATCGACCGCTCGTGCTGACCGAGCATGGCATCGACTCGCGGCGCATGGGCGAGCACACGCAGGCCGCGACGTTGGCGTGGCAAGTACGTGCGGCGTTCGACGTCGGCGTCGCCGGGACGTGCGTGTTTGCCTGGACCGACGAGTGGTTTGCGGGTGGTCGCGAGGTCGACGACTGGAGCTTCGGGCTGGTCACGCGAGCGCGCGCGCCGAAGCCCGCGCTGGACGCGGTGCGAGCGGCGTTCGCAGAGCGGGTCCCGGCTACGCCGGCGCGTGCGGCGCCGGTGTCGGTGGTCGTATGCGCGTTCAATGCCGCCCAGACGCTCGACGCCTGTCTCGCCTCGCTGACCAGACTCGCGTATCCCGAGTGTGAGTTGATCGTGGTGAACGACGGATCCACCGACGACACCCACGCCATTGCCGCCGCGTATCCCGAGGTCATCATGATCGACCAGCCGAATCGTGGTCTTTCGGCGGCGCGAAACGCCGGCTTGGCACGGGCGTGCGGCGAGATCGTCGCCTACACCGATGCCGACTGTGTCGTCGATCCGGATTGGCTGACGTACCTGCTGGCAACCCTCGAGCGTGACGACGTGGTCGCGGTCGGCGGGCCCAACATCCCTCCGCCGGCGCGGACGGCGATGGCGGCGTATGTGGCGGCCGCTCCCGGCGGCCCGACGCACGTGTTGCTGAATGACGAGATCGCCGAGCACGTTCCTGGGTGCAACATGGCGTTCCGGCGCGCGGCCCTCGCGGCCGTGGGCGGGTTCGAACCGACCTTTCGGACGGCGGGGGACGACGTCGACATTTGTTGGCGCTTGCAGAACGCCGGACACTCGATCGCGTTCAGCCCGGCGGCCGTGGTGTGGCATGAGCGGCGGGACACCGCGAGCGGCTATGTGCGCCAGCAGCGCGGCTACGGCAAGGCCGAGGCGCTGCTCTATTTTCGTCATCCGTATCGCTTCAACATGCTCGGCCAGTCGCGCTGGCTCGGGCGCATCTATGGGGATGTGACGACATCGTTGCTGTCACGACGCCCGGTCATCTATTCCGGCACGTTCGGGCGCGGGATGTTTCAGACCCTCTACGAGCCGGCGTCGTCGTTGCTCGCGTTCCTGCCGTTCACCCTCGAGTGGAACCTGGCGAGCGTCGTGCTGATCCTGACCGCGCTCGGTGCCGGCGGCCCCTTCGGGGCGTTCCTCTGGATGGCGTGCCTTCCGCTCGTGCTGACCGTGGGTTCGGCGGTCGTCAGCGCATGGCGTGCCACGATCGAGCGTCGGCATGATCGTTTGTCTGGAAGACTCGTCCTTGCGGCGCTCATGATCGTTGGGCCCGTCGTTCGCGGCTTCGAACGAGCCCGGTGGCGTCTGCGGGGGCTCGGGGAGGTCGAGCGCGTACGATTCGCCGAGCCGACCCAGCGGCCGCGGGTACGATGGCGCGCCCGCGAGTTCCAGCTTGCGTACTGGGCGGAAGCCGCGCAGGAGAAGGAGGCGCTGCTCGAAGGGCTGATCGGATTTCTCGTGCCGCGGAAGTATCTCGTGGCCCATGAGCTCGGCTGGTCGACCTGGGATCTCGAGGTGCACTGCGGTGTGAGCGTGAAGGCGCGAGTACGCGTTGCGGTCGAGGTGCACGGGGAGTGCCGACGGCTCTTCCGGGTGCGCTGCGGGGTCGTGCCCTCACGCGCCGTCGTCCTGGTGCTGATCGGGGCGTTGGCCGCGATGGTTGCGGGCGTGGGGCTCGGTGCCACGGGTGTCACAGGTGTGGCGGGGGCCGTGGCGGGTCTGGTCGGAGGTGTCGCCGTGGCGCGTGCCGTTCAGCTCGGCCGTACGCTCTTTCGCGTGCTCGAGATCGTGGCCCAGCAGATCGGTCTCATGCCGGTCGATCGCCGATCGTGACGCGGCGACGCTTCGCCGTCGTACGAACGGTTTGGCGGTATCTCCAGCCGCATCGATCCCGCTTTGCCCTCGCGTTGGCGCAGGTGCTGCTCATCAGCGCGTGCGAGCTCTTGAAGCCGTGGCCGCTCAAGATCGTCGTCGATCACGTGCTCGGCGACGACCCCTTGACGTTTCCGGTGGGCGCGGCTTCCTCACCCGTGACCGTGTTGCTCGCTGCGTGTGTCGTTCTGGTCGTGCTCTACGTTGTCCTGGCGGGGTTGGAGTTGGCCACCAATGCAACGACGATCGGGATCGGGCAGCGGATGGTCGCCGACTTCCGGCGCGATCTCTACGCGCACCTGCAGCGATTGTCCCCTCGTTTCTATGCCGAGCGCAGCACCGGCGATCTCTTGGCGCGCGTGACCGCCGACACGTTGTCGGTCCAGACCCTCGCGATGAACGGTGTCTTCCCGATGATCACCGCAGGCATGCTTTTCCTGGGGATGGCCGCCATCATGGCAAGCATGGACGCGGGATTGACCCTCGTCGCGCTCTCGATCTGTCCGCTCATCTTCGTGGCCATCTCGTTCGTGGGGGCCCGGATCCGACGCGTCGCGAGCGAGGCGCGGATCGAGGAGGGCCGCCTCCTTACCGTGACCCAGCGCGGGATCGCGGGGGTGCGCGTGGTCCAAGCCTTTACCGCCGAGCCGGAAGAGGCGGCACGATTCGCCGAGACCAGCCGGGCGAGTCTCGACGCGACGTGGCGCCTCTATCTTTTGCAGACGCTTTCGAGCGGGATCGTCGGCATCATCGTCGCCGCCGGGACGGCACTCGTTCTATGGGTAGGCGCGACGCATGTGTTGGCAGGCACACTGAGCCTCGGGCAGGTGCTCGTGTTCATCGCCTATCTGGCGGCGCTGTATACGCCCATCAGCAACGTCAGCGAGACAGTCGGAATGGTGCAACGTGCGCGTGTCGGGGCGGAACGCGTTCTCGAGATTCTCGAGACCGCTCCCGATCTCCCGGACGGTACGGGTGCCCTACCCAGTGGCCGGGTGCGCGGGGAGCTCACGCTGCGCGAGGTGCGTTTCGCGTATTCGCCTGATCATGTCGTGCTTCGTGACGTCTCGATCAGCGTGTGTCCGGGAGAGATGGTGGCGGTGGTCGGCGTCAGCGGTGCCGGCAAGACGACGCTGGCTCATCTGGTGACGCGTTTTCTCGATCCGTCCGCGGGCGTCGTGTCGATCGATGGGTTCGATCTCCGCTCCTTGCGACTGCGCGACGTCCGCCGTCAAGTCGCGATGGTGTTGCAGCCTTCTTTCGTTCTGCCGATGACGCTTCGTGAGAACGTCACCTATGGGTCGCCGTTTGCCGACGATGCGGCGGTGGAGGGCGCGCTCGAGATCGCGCAGTTGTCCGCGCTCGTCACCCGACTGCCCATGGGACTGGAGACGATGCTCGGGGAGGGGGGCGCGACGCTGTCGGAAGGCGAGCGGCAGCGCATCACGATCGCGCGGGCGGTAGTGCGGGACGCGCCGATTCTGGTTCTCGACGAGCCGACGTCCGCGTTGGACTCCGTGACGGAGGCCGCGCTCGTGGCGGCGTTGCGTGTGCACATGCGAACACGGGCCACGCTCATGATCGCGCACCGACTGTCGACCGTGCGCCACGCCGATCGCATTCTGGTCCTGCACGAGGGGGCCATCGTCGAGGAGGGCTCGTTCGAGGCCTTGCTGGCGTCTGGCGGCCATTTCGCGGCGCTCCACGCCGCGCAAGCGTCGGAGGCGCCGTGCGCATCGTCGTAACCGGGCTGATCGCCGCTTATCCGCTGGGCGGGGTGGCGTGGGACTATCTCCAATACGTGCATGGGTTGCGCGCTCTCGGTCACGAGGTGCTGTATCTCGAGGATACGGGGCGGTGGGTGTACGCGCCGTGGGACGAGGCGCTGACGGACGACTGCGACCGTCACGTGGCCTATCTGGCCGCGGTGTTTCGCGGCGGTGAGCCGTGGGCGTTTCGAGACCCACGTGGGCGAATGCATGGGATGGATGTCGCTGCTGTCCGGCGGGCTTGTGGGGAGGCGGATCTCTTCTTGAACGTCTCTGGCGCCTGCTGGCTCCGCGACGAGTATCGGGGGCGCGGCATCACCGCCTATGTCGACACCGATCCCGGGTACAGCCAGAGCGTGTTGCTCGCCGCGGCGGAGCCGTCCGCTCCGGAAGCCGTCCGGTATGCGGCGGCTCTGATCCGTGCGCATGACGTGTTCTTTACGTTCGCCGAGAACATCGGCGAGGCGCGTTGTGCGGTGCCCACCGCCGGCCTTCGCTGGCTTCCGACGCGCCACCCAATCGTGCTTGACGACTGGCCGCGCTCGCCAGTTCCTGCCGAGATCTCGACGCCGGATCCTTCCCGGGCGCGGGCTTTCACGACAGTGATGTCATGGCGCGCGGCTTCGCCATTGCCCGTCCTCGGGGGGCGTACCTACGGCGGAAAGGACGTCGAGGTCCGGAAGCTCGCCGAGCTTCCGCGGCGGGTTCGCGTGCCGCTCGAGCTTGCGGTCGCCGGCGATGCGCCGCGGCGTGAGTTGACCGACGCGGGCTGGCGGCTCATCGATGCCCGGTCGGTCTCGTCCACCCCCGAAGACTATCGCGACTATCTCGCGCGCTCTCGTGGCGAGATCGGTATCGCCAAGGAAGTGTACGTCGCAACGGCAAGCGGGTGGTTCAGTTCCCGCTCGGCGTCGTATCTCGCCCTTGGTCGTCCGGTGATCGTTCAGGACACGGGTTTGGAGGAACGCCATCCTTGCGGTCGCGGACTCCTGACCTTTCGCGATGTCGATACGGCGGTGGCGGCGATCGACGATGTCCTCGGCGCGTACGGTGCGCACGCGCGGGATGCGCGGGCGCTCGCGGGAGCGCAGTTCGACGCGCGGCGCGTGCTCGCCCGTTTGCTCGACGACGTGTTCGCCGCATGAGTCTCACGACAGGGCCACAGGTGGTCGTCGCTGGGTATCTCGTCCGATGTCCGCTCGGAGGATTCGCCTGGCAGGTGGCGCATTTTCTCCTCGGGCTTCGTGCGCTCGGGTGCCGTGTGTTTTTCTACGAAGACAGTGCGTACGATGCGAAGGCGTTCGTGCCCGGTGCCGAGGGCGGAGACGTGTACACGCGCGGTGCTGCGGCAGCGGAGCGTTTTCTCTTGGCACGCGGACTCGCGGATCGGTGGGCGTTCCACGATGCCGCGGCCGATCGCTGGTTCGGAAGTGGCCGCGACATGGCCCGCGCCGCGCTTGCGGACGCGGATCTCTTCATCAATCTCGGCGGGGTGAACCGCGTGCCTCGGGCCGCGCGGCCACGCGCGGTCTCCGCCTACGTCGACCTCGATCCCGGAGTGACCCAGGCGCGTCTGGCCGCGGGTGATCCGGTGCTCGACGCGCTCGTCGGCGAGCACGATTGTCTGTTCAGCTTTGGCGAGCGCATCGGTCGGTCAGGGTGTGGTGTGCCGACGGCCGGGCGCACCTGGCGTCCGCTGCGCCAGCCCGTCGTGCCTGAGTTGTGGGAGCCGCTGCCGTCGGACGCCGCGGCGCCATTCACGACCATCGGCACATGGGACGTCGACGGGCGGGATGTGACTGTTGGCGGGGAGACCTTTACCTGGCGAAAGCGCGTCGAATGGATGCGTATACTCGACCTGCCGCGCCGCACCGGCATGCCCTTTCGCCTCGCGATGAATGTGGCGCATCATCCCGAAGACCGCCGTCGGCTCGAAGCGCACGGCTGGGATGTCGTCGACCCGATCGCGCTGTCCGCCGATCCGGCCCGCTACCGGGCGTTCATCCGAACGTCGCGCGGCGAGTTTACGACCGCGAAGGATGTCAACGTGCGGCTTCAGAGCGGCTGGTTCAGTGATCGCGCCGCCTGCTACCTGGCGGCGGGACGTCCGGTCGTGACGCAGGACACGGGTTTCGGTGAGAGGATTCCTACCGGCCACGGTCTGCACGCCTTTCGAACGCCCGAGGAGGCTGCCGAGGCCATCGCCCGGGTCGTCGATGACTACGCGCGCGAGGTCGTGGCGGCGCGGGAACTCGCGACGGCATGCTTCGCGCCTGAGCGGACACTCGCCCCCCTGCTTGCTGTGGCGCGCTGAGCCGAGCCCTCGCTCGTCGCGCTCGTCCCGCGACTTAGCTTGGGGGAAGAGGGTGGCGGGTGATGACGTAGTCCTCGACCGGCCGGCCGCCGACCAGGTGCTCTTGGATGATGCGCTCGAGGACCGCCGGTGTGCAGCCGCGATACCAGACGCCCTCGGGGTAGACGACGGCGATCGGTCCGGCTTGGCAGATCTGGAGACAGTTGGCCTTGGTGCGGAAGATTCCGCCGGTGCCGGTCAGTTCCAGCTCGTGTAAGCGAGCTTTCAGGAAGTTCCACGAGTCGAGACTGGCGCTCTTGTCGCAGCACTTGGGCTTCGTCTGATCGCAGCAGAGGAAGATGTGTCGGCGAATGTGCGGGACCCCCACACCGTCCGCGATGCGCTCGAGTTCAGTCACCATCGTAGATCATCACTACCGAACGGGAGGATCGTCGGCCACCCCCGTACTCGTGGGCGCGGTTGAATGCGCCGGGGTCGTGCCCGTCTCGGGTACGACGTCGACGATCCTCGCGGGCTCGTCCAGCTCCGGGTTGGCCGGCGCCGGGCCGTCACCTAGTACCTGTGCGACGTCGAGGCGGGCCTGCTCTTCCACGGTGTTCGCGTCATCGTTCGAAAGCTTGAAGCGGGTGCCGATACCCTTGGCATGCTCGTTCAGGTCGGTGATGAAACGGGTGACCGTTCCCACGCCGAACTGCACCGTGTTTTCGACGCCGCCGTACACAGTACCCAGCGCCCGCGGAATCAGGCTCTGGGTGACCGGTTCGTCCTCGGTGGTGGCCTCGGTGACGTGATAGAGACTCAGTACATCGAAGCTGAGGTTCCGGTAGGGGTCTGTGGCGTCTTCGTCCTCGGTCGTCGCGCTGTGTGCGCGGAAGAAGGGCTCCGCGTAGCCGGCGGAACGGAGCCAGCCAATGCCGGTGGTGCGATCGGCGTAGCCTGCAACGGTGTACGCGAGACGCTCGTGATCGGTGCGAAAGTAGCCGCTGCCGTCAATGACGATGATCCGCGCCTTCATGCCCGGATGTTCCTCGAGAATCGTCGCGAAGAGTTGCATCAGCGTCTCCAGCCCGTAGTTGTCGTAGATGCCCCCGTCTCCGAGGGCCTCGTACGCAGGGACTGCGCTCGTTCGATCCTGCAGGACGACTGGACCGAGCAGGTTCGGGACACCGGCCGATGCAACGACGGCCATGGAAAGCGGGAATCGCCCGAGGTCGCTGTCAATCGTATCGAAGCCGGTGTTCTCCAGCGGTTGGTAGTCGCGGTCGTGGCCCTCCGTGATGAGTCGTGCGCCGCGCGCGCGTGCGAAGAGCGCCGATGAGTTGAAGCGCGTCGTCGGTACACGGGTAAAGAGGAATTTCTGTCCGCTCGAGTACGAGGTGGCGTTGACAATGAGGGTGGGGTGCGGTGTGTCGGGGCCGGGCGTGGGTAGGTCGGCGAAGGTCGCGTCGTCGAAGAAGTTGGCATCCCAGGTCGACGCCATCACGTTGCCCCGGTGGTAGTAGGTGAGGGCGAGTGGCAGCCAGCGGAGCATGAAGAGGGTTCGGCCGACGCTCCGCAGCTCGAAGTTGCGACGCATGTCGGCGCGGTAACGCGCGAAGAACGTATCGAGTGCCGCCGGATCCGACGTCGCGGGGCGGTGCAGCGCGTAGTAGGTCGCGGCGAGTGCCCCCCCTGAAACGCCAGAGAGATAGTCCACCTCGTCGAGCAGCGTGCGCTGTCCGCCACCGGTGGCCGTGGTCTGGTTGGGCTCGACCGGGATGGTCCGGAGCTCGTCGAGGACGCAGGCGAGAAAATACGCCGCCCGGCTCCCGCCGCCAGAGACCGCGATGCCGACGAGTTCGTGTCCGTAGTCGCGCTCGCGATCATCCTCGAGCGGTTGCCATGGCGCGTTCGCATCATTGGCGTGCTTGTACACGCCGAAGAACGCATACTCCTTGACCGGGTAGCTGAGCGCATCCTGAGCGCGATCGAGGGCCGTACCAACGACCGCGCCGATGCATCCCATCAGGGTGCAGCTGAGCGCAAGCAGGGCGACGGTGCTGAGTGAGCGGTGGGTGCGCATCGTCGCGCCTTCTTGGGCGAAGATGGGGCGGAAGGCAAGGGCCGGCGCTACGGGAGTTCGACGGCGCCGAGATCCGGACCCGCGCCGGAGGGGCGCGGGTGGCCGAGGATGTCGTGGTCGGGCGCAACCGCGGGATCGGCGGCATCGATGACAGCGCTGCCGGCGCTCGGAGTGCCGTACTGGGTGACGAGCGCCGCGTGGACCTCGCAGATAGTCGTCGATCCGTCGGCGAAGGTTCCCCCGATGGGATCCCAGACCGGCGGGACCAGCCCGGCCTGGCTTGGCAGGAGCGGGTCGCCGAGGACGGCACCGATGTCATCGGTCACGTTGATGGTTTCGGCCGGATCTACCGGAATGGCCAGGCCATTGTTCCAGTAGAGATTCGTGTCGAGCACGAAGGAGAGCGTTTCGTCCTCCGGACTGTCCGAGAAGTCCTCCATCGTGCCCGTCGGATCGGACCAGATGTTGCCAGTGTAGCTCAGCTCCTCGTTCGGCGGATTGCTGCCCTCGGAGTTCGCGCGCAGCGCGTACGCCAGCGACGGGAGGTCGCCGGCGATGGTGTTGTGGTTGACCTCGACGCAGCGAGCGCCGTTGGCGCCGACGGCCGCGCGCATCGTGTTGGCCGTGTTGCCGAGCATCAGGTTGTTCTCGACGACGACATCGTGCGCGCCAAAGTAGGTATGCCCATCGTTGCCGACGAGCACGAAGTACGCGCCGCTGAGTCCTTGCCAGTTGGCGAAGACGTTACGCCAGATGCCGATGTCGGCACTTCCGAAATTGAGATCACCGCCGATTGTCGTATCTTTCACGACGATGAAGTTGCTGGTGTCGTTGCCGACCGTGCGACCACTGCCGGCGAAGTCGTTGAAAAAGACGTTGTCGCGGACCGTGACATTCGTGGTGCTGTTCATGTCGAGGTGTTCGTCGTCACCTTGCTGATTGTAGAAGAGGTTGCCCTCGACAATGATTTCGCCGGCGCCATTGTTGATCTTGAGCACGTCGTTGTTGAAGCTGTCGTGGATGACGTTGTTGCGAAGCGTGATCCGTCCGGTGAAATCGTCGTCGCCCGGCTCGCCGCGGAGATCCTGGATGTGCACGACGAGTGGGCTTGCTCCCTCGCCATCGTGCGCGATGTCGAAACCCTCGAGGGTGATGCCCTGGCCAGTGAAGGCGGTGACTACGGTCGAGTCGTGGCGAAGCTGTGCCATGTACGGCACTTCGGAGCGGACCACGACTCCCGTTGGAAACGAGGCATCGAGTTCGACGCGTCCGAGATAGAGGCCCGGGTGGACGAGGATCGTACTGCCGTCCGCGACCTGAAGGATCGCATGTGAGATGGAGGCCCATGGCGTGAGGTCCGAGCCATCGCCGGTGAGGTCGCTTCCGTCGGTGGCCACGTAGAACTCGCTGCCGGTCGGTGCCGGTGGCGAACAGAGGTCCGGTGTTGGACCGCCGTCGCGGGTGGGGAGATCGCACGCCGTGGGCCCGGGGACGATCACGGCGGGTATGCACAGCTCTTCTCGCCGGGAGGTCTTGAGGAACACCGGCCCGTCCAGATTGACGTCCTCGATCTCGTTGTTGGCGTGAAGCCCGGACTGCTTTTCGTGTTTGAGTTCACCTGCCGCGCGTTTGATTTTGTAACAGCTCAGGTGGCCCGTTGGGTTCGTCGCCGGCGAGCCATCGACGCTGGCCGGAAAGCACAGCCGCTGTGGTTTCTTCACGTCCAGGAGGACCGGCTCGCCGAATTCGTCGACGACGCTCGTCTGCACGCCTTTGGGAAACTTCGGTGCGCCTTTCGTTACCCGCGCGCGGTAGCAGAGGAGGCGGTCGACTACGTGACTCTCCTCGGCGAGCGGCGGGACGGGTGCGTTGGGATCAAGGGCGCTCGGGATCATCAAGCGATCGGCGCGGGCGGTAGTGAGCGCGAGGAGCCCGAACTGGTCGAGCACCAGCACATCGTGCTTTACCGTGTCGGGCGCGGTCGACGACGCGCGCAGGCCGTAGCTCAACATGTGGGTCACCGGATCGACGATGCCGGTGCCTTCGCGATCGGCGGGATTGCATAGCCCGCGACGCTTGCGGATGTCGTACATGCTGCTCGCCAGTGGATCATCGACCGGCAGGAAGAACAGCGGGTCGAGGCGCGGTGCGCCCGAGTCACGACGCGCCTTGTAGCAGAAGAAGGGATCGTTCGGTGCGCCAGCGGGATCAGCCGCGTCGGCGGGTGGTGGACCCACCACGACGCCGAGGGCGATCGCGAGAATCGCCACTGCAGTCGAGCATCGAGCAATACGTGTGAGAAAGGACACGGCGTTGGACCGGCACATCCGTGGAACCCTGAGGGAGTCTCTAGGATCCAGGGTGATATGCGTGATGTCAATCATTTATATTTCGCCCCCGTGCGCGCGGCCGCGGAGCGGCCGTGCTCCGATGGGCGTCGCCCCGCAAAGCGCGGTTTGCGGGGCTCCCGCTGGGAGGAGCGGCGGGTGGGGTGGGGGGTGCTGTCGGCGTTGCGTAGGGCGGGGCGTTTGGGGTTAGGGGCCTGAGATGCGGAGGGCGGCGTTGGCTACTATGTCTGGGCGTTCTAGGGGGACTAGGTGGCCGGTGTCTACGGTCTCTACGTGGCCGTGGGACATCGAGGCCGCGAGGGTTTCGTAGACTGGGCGCGGGAAGTCGCCGCGTTTGGCCCACAGGAAGAGCGTCGGTGTTACGACTTCGCGGGCGGTGGCGAAGACGTCTACGTTCGAGCTGCCCGCAAAGACCGCTGCTTCGGTCGCGCCGGCGCACTTCAGCTCGACCGCGCCGTCCGCGCGTTCACGGAGTCCATCGAGCACGTAGAGATCGATGGCGCGTGGATCACAGCCCGCGAACAGCGAACGCTCGCCGAGGTGTGCGCGGGCCTCGGTCCGCGAGGGCCAGATCGCCCGTCGTTCAGATGCGCCCTCGACCAACCGTCGGATGAAATCGGGACGGCCCGGTGGCGGTGTCGATGCTGGTGGCGGTGGGGTGACGGGATCGACGAGGAGCAGCTTGTCGAAGAGCGCTGGCTGCTGAGCGGCGGCTGCCATCATCGTCGTACCACCGAAGGAGTGGCCGATACCGAGGGCAACGCTCCCATCGCCGTGCTCATCGGCCAGCGTGGTGGCAACGGCGACGAGATCCTCGGTGAAATGGTGCCACTCGTAGGCGCCGGGCTCGCTGGGCTTCGATGAGTCGCCGTGCCCGCGGCCGTCCATGGCGACGACGCGGAAGTGCGGGTGGAGGAGCGCTGCGACGAGGCTCCAGACCCCCTTGCAGAAACCGTTGGCATGATGGAAGAGCGCGAGGGGGCCGTCGCCGCCCCAATCGAGGAGCGCGATGTCGACGTTGCGTTCGGCGAGCGTGAGTCGTCTTGGCTGGGGCTGTGCGAGGAGGGCGACTGCGGTTTCGGTTTCCACGGCTCCCGGATGAATCATGCGCGGGGTCTTTGCAAACGCGGGTGGCGACTAGCCTGGGCCGGCGCCGAGCAGGGGCTTGATACGGGTCCAGATCTGCTCCGCGATCGTTGGCGTCAGGGGCTCGAGTGTTTGTTGCATCATAGCGCGAACCGACGTCCGACACTGCTCACGCCCATCGGAGATGATCGCCTTCAGTTTCGAGTCGCGCAGTGCCAGCCGCGCGACGGTCGCGGGCAGCGAGATGTGTTTGACGGATTCGGTCAGGCGGTCGCGTCCGAGCCACCAGCCAGCAACCGCGATGACGACGCCCAGCACGGCGCCGACGACGAATCCGATCGGACCCGTCGTCTCGAGCAGTACGGCGATGATCGCGATCCCGATCGATTCGCCGAAGCCTCCTGCGACCGCGCCCGCGACGAGCGCCGCTGCGGCCGAGACCGCCAGTCCGACCGCGTCGGTGATCTCGACGCCAATCGAGCTGCCGATCCGCGTCGTCGCCTGCACGGAGGCGCGGTCGACGTCCCCCGCGATCCCGGTGCTCGAGCCTGCTTCGACGGTAAGATCGCGACCGATCGTGCGCGCAACTTTGTGGGAGAGGGCGTTCTCGAGCGCGGCTTGCGCTTCTGGGAGGTAGCCTTCGAGTGTTGTCTGAAAGGCCAAGCACTGCTCCCGGAGGTCGTCCTCGAACGCGGAGATGCGTCCCCCCGTGGCACGGAACGCCTCGATCCTCGGGACGACCCGCGCGTCGTAGAGCTCCGCGCACACGAATGTTGCGATGCTGTCGGCAAAGGTGGCGCACTCGGCGCGGACGTCCTCTTCGATGGCCTGCGAGAGTTCCGCGACGCGCAACGTTCGAGCGTGGTCGATGATCTCGCGATAGTAGGGCTCGCCGAAAGCGGGTCGCATTCGGTGCGCCATCCGGAGTTCCCGCAGCCATCCGGTACAGATGAGGGCCGCGCGTGGCACGACGACGAACAGGACAGTCGACGCCGCGTACAGATGAATCCATCGCGCCGCCGGTGCGCCTGCTTCGGTCATGAGGAGCGACGTTTCGGCGGGGGAGGGGGGCCCCTGGCCAAGGACCGTCGCCGCCGGTGCCAGCAGGATGGTCAGCAGCGTTTGCACCGAATCGAAATCGCGGATGAACGTGCTCTGCCAGACCACGTTGTACTCGAAGAAGAGACCGCGCACGTACATGCCGATGACCGCGCCGATGGCGATGCCGATCGCCGCCGCGTGCAGTACGCGGCGGCTCGTTGCCGTGACCAGGGGCCGCGCCGTCGTCAGCCACGCGGCCCAGAAGTGGCGTGCGATCTGGCTGATGTCGGCGACGTGGGTACTTGCGTCCTGGGCCGAGCGCTGCCAGCGGACCCAGAGTGCGGGGACGAGGGGGCGGAGCCACCAGGAGCCGCGCGCCGATGGGGTCGACGTGGTGTCGGCTGGTCGCTCGAGATCGGAGACGCCCGTGCTCTCGGGGGGGGCGGTCGTACTCGTGGTGTCGTGTGGGCCCCGCATCCGCGCCGAGACGGCTCGAATCAATGCGATGGCGAAGACGAGCAGATTCCATCCAATGAGCACGCTCATGGGATTCAGGACGACGTGAATCTTGGCGGTTGGGCCGAGATAGTTCGAGAGGAGCCCGACGAGCAGGGCGCCGGCGAAGGCTGGGCCGGCGAGGCGGTGGGGCAGGTCGGTGATCGAGAGGATCGCGCGATAGGCCGCCAGGCCGTGCGTGAGAAGAAAGTTCGCGCGTGTCGCGAACCAGGTCGCCGCGTCGTTCGGATCTCCCGCGGCGCCGAGCGCATCGACCCGTGTCGCTGGCGCGACCGCGTTCGGTCGAGATTCCTCGATCGTGCGGACGAGAAGGATCGCGGCGAGGTCGTGGGTCGTCATGAGGGTCTCAACGGACGATGGTCGTGGGGCGCCGCCGGGTATGGGCCGCACTCGCGAGCCTGTCAAGGTACCTCCCGGAATGCCCGTGGTTGCCTCGTTTCCCGCCTCGGGGCACAGTGCTTCCCGCGACGCGAAAGGGGTCGATTCGATGGGACACGCACCGACGCAGCCAACGACCGACGCACCCACCTGGGAGATTCAGGGCCAGCGCGTGACCATGCCGGTCGAAGTGCGGGACGCCGCGAATGGCGTTGCGATCTTCATGGTTCCGGCCGCGGCGGCCCAGAAGCTCGTGCCTGGCGATGCGTTCGAGATCGTCGACGGCGGCGATGGGCAGGCGCAACTCGTGCTTGGCATCGTCGACTATCGCGACAACGACCTCGGCGATTACAACGAGGTTGCGATCGTGTTCTTCGTTCGGCCACGGGGCGGAGCCCCGGAGACGGCCGGTACGTTCATCTACAAGCTGCCTGTGAATCAGTCGTTCACCTGCGAGGCCGGCGCGCGCATTTGGGGATTTCCGAAGACGGTCGAGGAGATCGCGTACGAGTACACCGACGACCGGGCGTCCGGGAAGCTCGTCATGGATGGTCAGCACGTCTTCACACTCACGCTGCCGCGGGGAACGGTGGCGCCCGGGACGACCCCCGAGCCCCCGATGGAAGGTGTCACGTATACCTACATCGACGGTGTTCCGCACCGGACCCGTTTCACCACCGGGGGGACGGGCAACGTCATTACGGCTGGGGGCGAGGGTGTCACCTTGACGCTTGGAACGCATCCCATCGCGGAGGCGCTCCGCGGCCTCGGGTTGCCGTCCGCGCCGATCATGTCGAGTTGGACCGAGCACATGCGGGGGACGTTCGAGACCCCGGAGCGACTGTAGGGCAATGCAGTTCGCACGGATCGTTCTGGGGCTGAACGGCCTCATCTTCGTCGGGTACGGCGCGCTCTGCTTGTTCGTGCCGACGACGTTGACCGCCGCGGCCGGTCTCGGCATGGAGACCACCGTGGCGACCACCGAGGTGCGGGCGATGTATGGCGGCCTCGAGTGTGCGCTCGGCGTGCTGTTCTTGCTGGCGGCTGTGCGTGCGAGCCTGCTCGAGCCCGGCTTGATCGCCGGTGTCACGGTCTTTACAGGACTCGGGGTCGCGCGGGCGCTCGGGATCGCGCTTGATGGCGGCCCCGGCGCCTACAACGTGGTGGCGATGATTTACGAGCTGGTGTCCGCCGGGTTGATGCTCGTCGGACTCGGTCGTGTCGGGAGTCCCATCTCACGATCGGCCGCGTCGTCGGCAGAGCGTGTTGGCGACACCGGTTTGCGGGACGGCTAGCGCGGGCGCAGCGCACGCCCCGTGCGCCGCGTCTTTTCGGCCGAGCGCATGTGACGGCGACGCTGCGTGTACTCGATCGCTCAGGGCTCCACAGCACGGACGTCGACTGGGATACCGTTCAACGCCGCATTCCCGGACGGCACGTCGACCCGATCGCCCGGTGCAAGGAGATTGTTGTTCACGCCGGGATGCGCCGTGGCGACAGCCAAGCGCACGCCTGGTTTGTCGTGGCCCCATCCATGCGGGAGTGAAACGACGCCGGGCATCATCTCCGCGGTGATTTCCACCGGAACCTCGACGCTTCCGGTGCGGGAGGTCACGCGTGCTGCCATGCCATCGTCGAGCGCGAGACGCGTGGCGTCCGTCGGGTGGATCAGGAGGGTGCAGCGAGGTTTGCCGGTCATCAGCGGTGCGACGTTGTGCATCCACGAGTTGTTCGATCGCAGGTGGCGTCGGCTGACCAGGACCAGTCCGTCGTCGTGTCGATCGAGTCGAGCACGCAAGCGTGGGATGTCCGCGATGACGTACGCAGGGGCGAGCTCGATCTTGTCCATTTGCGGCGCGAGGACGTCCGCCAGGCGCGGCTCGAGTGGACCGAGGTCGATGCCGTGCGGTTTGGCTTCGAGCGCCGCCAGTGTCAGCCCACCCGCGCGTGTGCCGTATGCGTCACCGTAGGGGCCGCTGCGGATCGCGAGATCGAGGAGCCGTTCCGGGCCTCCTGGCGGCGATACGGCTGTGATCTCATCGAGCGCGCGGTCGGCGATTGGCGACCCTGGCTCGGCCTGTTTGAAGGCGGTCAGCCCGGCAAAGAAGAGATCATCGAGCTCTGTCACGTTGATTTCGTCGTACGATTGTCCCCCGACGAGTGCGGCCAGCGTGAGCAGGATCTTCCACTCGGCCGGCCGGTCGGCGGCGGGTGGAAAGATCGGCGGCGAGTAGTTGCCGGCGTGGCGGATGGCCCACGACCAGATCAGCTCGTCGTAGTGTGGCTGCTCGAACGGTGACAGTCCCGGGAGGATGACGTCGGCGTGTCGCGTCGTCTCGTTCAGGTAGTTGTCGACGCTGATCATGCAGCCGAGTCCGGGAAGCGCGGCGTCGAGCGTCGTCGGATCCGGTGTGCTGATGACGGGATTCCCCGCGATCGTGATCAGGGCCCGCAGCTGTCCCTCGCCCGGCGTGGCGATTTCCTCGCCGAGGCACGAGGCGGGAAATTGGCCGAGGACCTCGGGGGCGCCGCGTACCCGGCTTGTCCAACGACCGAACGTGAAGCCCTCGGCGAACTCGGGCGGGCGCAGGCCGACCTGCGACCAGGCGATCGGGTTGGCGAACATCGAGCCGCCGACCCGATCGAGGTTGCCCGTGAGGACGTTCACGACCTCGACCAGCCACGACGCGAGCGTGCCGAATTCCTGGTTGCAGGTGCCGATACGGCCATAGACGGCCGCGGTCGGCGCGCCCGCCAGCTCGCGCGCCAGGCGGCGAATCGTGTCGGCGGAGACGCCACAGGTGGCGGCCACCGCTTCGGGAGTGAACGGGCGCGCCAGGCGCTCGACCGTGTCGATGCCACGCGTCTTGTCGGCAACGGGCCCGGGTCGTGTGAGCCCTTCGGCGAAGAGGACGTGGACGATGGCAAGGAGCATCGCGGCATCGGTGCCGGGCCGGATCGGGAGCCACTCGTCGGCTCGCTCCGCCGTTTTCGTGCGACGCGGATCGACGACGACGACACGGCCGCCGCGGGTGCGAATGCGATCGAGGTGTCCGAGGACGTCGGGCACCGCCAACAGGCTGCCTTGCGACGCGGCGGGATTGGCGCCGAGCATCAGGAGGTAGTCGGTGCGGTCGAGATCGGGGACCGGGATGCTCCACATCCCACCATACATGAGCGCGCAGACGACATTCTTCGGCCACTGGTCGACGGTGCCGGCCGAATAGATCTGTGTGATGCCACTCATCACCATGAAGGCGCCGATGTAACGCCCGAGCGAGAAATTGTGGGCGGTCGGATTGCCGATGTAGGTCGCAACGGCGCCGACGCCGTGCTCTTCGATGATGGGACGGAGGCGGCGCTCGATCTCGCGAAACGCGTCTTCCCAAGACACCTCGCGCCAGCTGTCGCCCGTACGGACGAGTGGCGCGCGCAGGCGGTCGGGGTCGTGATGCAGGTGTCCGAGGGTGGCGCCCTTCGGGCAGATGTAGCCCTTACTCCAGACGTCGTCGTCGTCGCCCCGAATGCGAGTGACGTGGCCATCCTCGACGGTCACGCGAAGGCCACACATCGCCTCACAGAGCGGGCAGGTGCGGACGTGCGTCTCGGTCACTGGAGCGACAGGACGGTACGGATGCCGCGGCCCGCCCGCAGATCGGCCATCGCGTCGTTGATCTCGCCGAGGGGGCGTCGTCCCGTAATCAGTTTCTCGAGGTCGAGACGGCCCGCTTGCCAGAGTGCCACCAGGCGCGGAATTTCGCGCAAGGAATTGACGCTCCCGAGCACGCAGCCGAGCAGGCGCTTGCTGCTGATGGTGAGCATGGCCGCGGGTTCGATGGTGATCGACTGTTCAATGGAGGGAGCGCCCACGGCGACGATGGTGCCACCGTTTCGGGCCGCGTTGAATCCGGCAGTGACGAGCTCCGCTCGTCCGGCCGTCTCGAAGGCGTAGTCGACTCCGACGCCGGTCAACGCGTGGGCGTGTGCCGCGACGTCGCCGCTCGCCGGGTCGAAGAGGTCGGTCGCGCCGAACCCGCGCGCGGCCTCGCGTCGGTCCGGGAGAGGGTCGGAGGCGATGATACGAGCCGCGCCCGCGAGGCGCGCCCCCTGGACGGCCGAGAGACCGATCCCGCCGAGCCCCATGATCAGCACCGTCGCGCCCTCGACGACCTGCGCCGTGTTCAGAACGGCGCCAACCCCCGTCTGGACGGCGCACCCGATGACACATGCGACGTCGAGCGGAACCTCGGGGGCGATCTTGACGGCGCCGGTTGCCGGCGTCAGGACGTACTCGGCGAACGCGGCAAGGTTCACGCCGCGCCAGACCACATCGCCGTTGCGGCTCAGGCCCGTGGAACCGTCCGCGAGGGCGTTGGTGATGAGCCCGTTGGAGTTTACACACAGACTCGCTTCGCCGCGGACGCACCAGTAGCAGGCGCCGCATGGTGGGCAGGCCGTCAGCACGACATGGTCGCCGGGCGCCAGGCTGGTGACATCGGGCGCGACCGCATCGACGATCCCCGCCGCCTCGTGTCCGAGAACGATCGGTAGTGGGCTCGGAAACGCGCCGTCGGCGATCGACAGATCGGAGTGGCACACTCCGCAATGCGAGACGCGGACACGGACCTGGCCGGGGCTCGGATCGGCGAGTGTGATGTCGTCGTGGACGACCAGGGGTTGGCCGGCAGCTTCGAGAACGGCGGCGCGCATCGTCATCTCCCTCATGATTTGGCGGGTGCGAATTCGGGGATGACGTACTTCCCCATCAGCTCGATCGTCTGCATGACCTGCTCGTGGGCAATGGCGTGCGGGTTCACGAGACAGAGCAGGAGGTCGACGCCCGCCGCTTCGTACTCTTTGCAGCGCCGGACGACTTCTTCGGGATCGCCGACGATGACTGCGTTCTCTTTCTTCAGGTAATCGAAGTCGACGAGATCGTGCATGCCCTCTTTGACGATCTTGCGGACATCCTCGAGGTAGTCGTAGGTGCCGAGATCGCGCTTCATGTCGTCCAGCCACTGCGCGACCGATGTGATGAGTTCAGCCGAGCGCTTGGTGTACCAGACGAAGCTGTCGCGCGAGATGTCGTACGACTCTTTGCTCGTCGGGGCGCAGTTCACCATGGTGAAGGCGGCGGCCTGGTTGTTGATGGTCGCCCCGATCGGTTTCGTACAGCCGGCGATGGCCTTCCGATAGATGTCGACGCGCCGTTGCACGTCGGAGGGCGGGGTGCCGACGCTGAACGAGCACAGGCCGAGACCGAGCTCGCCCATGAGTTGGTGTCCGCTATCGCTGCCCGTGGCGCCGAACATCGGCGGGTGCGGATCTTGGAGGGGCTTCGGGAGCACCCGGCGCTTGGGCATCGACCAGTGCTTGCC
Source organism: Deltaproteobacteria bacterium (assembly GCA_029262315.1). Taxonomy (GTDB): domain Bacteria; phylum Desulfobacterota; class Binatia; order UTPRO1; family UTPRO1; genus JAJCZP01. Next base: position 39,569 of record JAJCZP010000054.1, read on the forward strand.
CTCGAACGAGTACTCGTCGTTGGTCCAGCAGCCGGCGATGTGCTCGACGGCTTCCTGCCACATTCCCCGGGTTTCCTCGGGGTGGATACCAAAGCCTTCGAGCTCGAGACGGGTCGAGGAGCGGCCGGTGCCGAAGTCGACGCGGCCGTCCGAGAGGAGATCGAGCACCGCGGCCGACTCCGCCGAGCGGACTGGATGGTTGTAGGGCTTCGGCCCAAGCCGCACGCCGTAGCCGATCCGCATGTTCTTGGTGCGCGCCGCGACCGCGCCGTAGAGCACTTCTGGGTTGGAGCAATGCGAGAACTCCTCGAGGAAGTGATGCTCGACCGTCCAGAATGCATGGAAGCCCATCTGGTCGCCGTAGACCGCTTGCTCGAGCGTGTTTTTGTAGGCCTTGTGCTCGCTATCCTTCTGCCACGGACGAGCGACGGGAATCTCATAGAAGAGGGCGAATCGCACGGGAAGCTCCTTTCGCGCCTAGGCCGAGGCGGCGTTCGGCGGATACTCGAGTCTAGACTGGAGTCTCAATTTGCGGCAACGTAACATCGTGTCTGCCCGTGGAGCAAGAGCTGCGGCGACGGAAGTCGTCACTGTACGGCAGCGCCTCAGCCCGGCGCAGGTCGCGCGGCGCGTCCGGATTCGTGACGCCGCCCGCCGCCTTGCCTCCGACGGCGGATACGCCGCGGTGACGATCGATGCCGTGGCTACGCGCGCGCGTGTGGCGCGGGCGACCGTCTATCGGTATTTCATGTCGAAGGACCACCTGCTTGCCGAAGTGAGTGTGGCCTGGGGGGCGGAGATCGTGCAGGTATTGGTGGCGGATCCACCACGCGGCGCGCGCGTCGGCGTTCGGGTCGGGGAAGTCTTCGCGCGGGTGATCGAGATTGCGAGTCAGGACCGCAAGTTGGCGGCCTCGGTCCTCGAAGCCGCGACGTCGTCCGATCCCGCGGTTAGCGGCGACGATCAACAGCGGCAACTCGCGGGATTGGTTGGCGCCTATCTCGACATCGCGGTCGGTGATGAGGATCTGCCTGATCGGGATACCGTAGGCACGATTCTCGGGCACGTGTTGTTGTCCGTGTTGCTCCAGTTGACGTCGGGGCGCGTCACCGCCGCTCGGGCCGCGGCGGATGTCCGGGCCGCGGCGGCTCTGGTGATCGGCGCATGACGACCCGCTCGATCCGGACAGTGCTCTGGTTCGCCCTGCTGTTGATGGCGCCGGTGCCTCTGATGCTGGGCGTGGCGAGCGGTTTCATGCCGGTCGCGCGCGCGTTGATGTTCGCGGGCGTGTGCCTGGCCGTCATGGTCGTCGAGGGGATGCGGGGCGCCGTCGATCTCCTGGCGTTGATGCTCCTCGCCCAGGCGTTCGTCTTCGGCGCGCTCTGGTTCGCGGTCGCGGCCGTTGCCGCCCGTGTGTTCGCGTTGCTGCCGCGACGCGTGGCGACGGTGGGTGTGGTCCTCGCGGTGCTTGCCGGGGTCATCGCGACGTCTTCCATCTCCTGGTATCAGACGCCGTTTCGTGGCGCGGGAACGCGGGCGAACCTCTGGGAGATCTTCGAGTGACCACGGAGCGTCCCGTGCTCGCGCTGCTTGCCTCGGTGCTTGCCTCGGTGCTTGCGTCGCTCGTGGCGCTGGCGCCCGCGATGGCGTTCGAGCGTACCGAGGAGCGCGCACCGTGTGCCGAGCACGCGCCGCTGCGCCGACCGTTCTTCGGCGACACGCACGTGCACACGACGTATTCGTACGACGCCAACACGCTCGGCGTGCGCAATACGCCGGCCGATGCCTATCGCTTCGCGCGTGGCGAGCGGTTGGGCATTCAACCCTACGACGAGCTGGGACATCCCCAGCGGCAAGTCCAGCTACGTCGCCCGCTCGATTTCGCGGCCGTGACCGATCACGCCGAGTTGCTCGGTGAGGTGCATATCTGCACGACGCCGGGCGTCGTCGGGTACGACTCGCTCATGTGCCGGATCAATCGTCGCTGGCCGTTGCTCGCGTACATGATCGTGAACAGCGCCATGCTGAACTTCGACGAGCCGGTCCGCTATTCGCTCTGCGGTCCCGACGGTGCCCGGTGCCGGGAGGCGGCGCGAGGTCCGTGGCAGGCGATCCAGCAGGCGGCCGAAGAGGCCTACGATCGAACCGCTGCGTGTCGCTTCACGTCGTTTGTCGCGTACGAGTACAGCGGGAATCCGTTCGGGAACATGCTGCATCGCAACGTCATCTTCCGGAACGCCGCGGTGCAGGAGCGCCCGACGAATTATATCGAGACCCGCACCGGGCACGAGCTGTGGGCGCGCCTGCGCACCGAGTGTCTCGACCGCGACGACGGCTGCGACGTCCTCACGATCCCGCACAACTCCAACATCAGTGGCGGCGCGCTGTTCCCGATCGAAGATGCGGACGGCGTACCGCTGGACGCCGCCACGGCGGCGCTGAGCGCCCGTGTCGAGCGCTTGATCGAGATCACGCAGCACAAAGGAACGTCGGAGTGTCGCGCGGCCACACCCTTTGCCGAAGACGAGCTGTGCGGCTTCGAGCTGCTGCCGTTCGCGCGTATGGATCAGTATCCGTTCAAGCGCTGGTGGACCGAGCCGCCCCGCGGTGTGCATGCCCGTGAGATCTTGGGCGAGGGGCTCGTCCAGGAGGCGCGCCTGGGCGTGAATCCCTTCAAGCTCGGGATGATCGGCGCCACCGACTCGCACCTTGGAACTCCGGGTCTGACCGACGAGGACGTGTTTCCCGGACACGGAGCCGGCGGCGACACGACCCGCCTCGAGATCCCGCGCGTGCCGGACCGGCTGTTTTTCAATCCGGGCGGACTGGCCGCGGTCTGGGCCGAGGAGAACTCGCGCGATGCGCTGTTTGCGGCCATGCAGCGGCGTGAGGTCTACGGCACGAGTGGACCCCGCATGGTCGTGCGCTTTTTCGGCGGGTGGGAGTACGCCGAGGATCTGTGCACTGCGCCCGCACTCGCGGCGTCGGGCTATGCGGGGGGTGTCGCGATGGGTGGCGACCTGCCGCCGCGGCCGCCAGACGGCACCCCTCGCTTCGTCGTCCAGGCGACGGCCGATTCGGGGGATGACGGGCGCGGTACGGTCGGGCTGGCTCGGCTTCAGGTGATCAAAGTGTGGCTCGAAGATGGGATCTCGCGCGAGCGCATTTTCGACGTCGCCGGCGAGGCGTCAAACGTCGGCGCGGGCGTCGATCCGGAAACGTGCCTTTCCGACGGCTCGGGAAGCACGAGCCTGTGCGCGGTCTGGCACGATCCAGAATTCGATCCAGCGGCACCCGCATTGTACTACGCCCGTGTTCTCGAGCGTCCCAGCTGTCGCTGGTCGACGTACACGTGTCTTCGCGAGGGCGTGCGATGCGACGCGGAGGTCCCTCCGCCCGCCGACCTCGCGTATTGTTGCGAGGGCGAGACGCCCAAGACGATTCAGGAGCGCGCCTGGACCTCGCCGATCTGGTACGGTCCACCGGCGGCGGTCGTGGCCACCCGGTCTCTTCCTGACGCCGATTGAACCCAATCGGCGGGTCCTGCATTGTGGGCTGCTTATGGTCGTATCCGCATGATTCTTGCTTGGAGCGCGTTCGCCATTTGCGGCGCCTTGATTCTCGCCGCAGGATCCCAGCTCTCTCGTGAGGCCGACCAGGTCGCGGATGCGACCGGTCTGTCACGCTCGTTCGTTGGGCTGCTGTTGCTGGCGACGGTGACGTCCATTCCCGAGATGGTCACCGGAATCAGTGCCGCGGCGCTCGTCGAGGAGCCGAACCTGGCGATCGGTAACGTGCTCGGCGCCTGTGTCGTCAATCTCTTCGTTCTCGGCATGCTCGACGTCTTGCGGCGTGGCGAGTCCGTGTACACCCGCGCGAGCCAGGGGCACATCCTCTCGGCTGGCTTTGGGGTGATCATGATCGGGTTCGTCGGCTTCAACGTGTTGCTGGGGGAGCGCACGTTGCTGCCGGCGGTGGGGCACGTGGGCGTTTCCTCCCTGATCATTCTGCTGTTCTACGTCGTGTCGCTCGGGGCGATCTATCGCTACGAGCATCGCGTGCCTGCCGACGATGTCCCGGGCGACGTCGTGGGTGCGCCCATCGCCATGTCAGGGGTGGCGCGCAGGTTCCTGGTGGCCGCGACCGTGGTCGTCGGCGCGGCGTTGGCGCTGCCGTTCGTCGGGGACCGCATCGCCGATGTGATGGGTTGGGAAGAGACGTTCGTGGGGACGCTGTTCCTGGCGATCGTTACGACACTCCCGGAGATGGCGGTGACCGTGGGCGCGATCCGGCTCGGTCAGATCGATCTCGCCATTGGGGGGCTGCTTGGCAGCAACCTGTTCAACGTCGCGACGGTTTGCTTTTCCGACATCGCGTACGCGCCAGGCCCGATCCTCGCGCACGTGTCGTCCTTTCACGCGGTGTCCGCGATGTCGGCCATGATGATGACCGGTGTCGTCATTTCGGGATTGCTCTTCCGGCCGCGCACCCGAGTGCTCGGCACCATCGGCTGGGTGAGTTTCTTCCTGCTCATGACGTATCTCCTGAACGTCACGGCGCTGTATCTGTACGCGGAGTGAGCCCGCGGGACGCTACGCGTTCGGTCGCTGCGGTAGCGTGATCAGCAGGTGGCGACTCATGTCGCCGACGAGGTCGATCGTCATGTGGCGCTCGGCGAACCGCCAGAGATTGTCGGCGCGGACGAAGCGGTCGCGATAGCGCCCCGAGACGATGGCTTGCAGCGGGAAGTCCTCGAGTTGTTGGAGGACGGTGAAATACGCACGCGCGGTGGCGGTTCCCGCGTCGTCGTCGACGTCGATGACGACGTTGGTCGTCAGGTGCCGGGTCCGCGGCGTGCCGTCGGCATAGCGACGTACGCTGCCCGTGTAGAGCGCCAGCACCGCCTCCCGGCCCACGGTCGCGCCGGCGCCGTCGGCCGTGATGCGTCCATCCTCGAAGAGTGCGGCGACGCCGTCGAAGTCGCCGCCGTCGAGACGCTCGGCGTATCGGTACAGGAGGGTCTCTATTTGAGTGCGGCTGTCAGGCATGCCAGGGCAAGGAATCGTAGCCGCTTCTCGGTGCCCGTGGAAATCCTTGCCAGGCGGGCACGAACCTGACGGGATTCTGGCCTCATCTCGGAGGGTCGGATACTGTGTCGCTGCATGCCCTACGCAGCCGTCATCTTCGACATTGGTGGTGTGGTGGTCGGCTCGCCGCTGCACGCGATCGCCGACTACGAGCGCGTGAGTGGAATTGCCCCGGGGACCATCAATCGCATCATCGTCAGCGCCGGTGCGGAGGGTGCGTGGGCGCGCCTCGAGCGCGGAGAGCTGACTCCGGAGGGTTTCTTTCCGATCTTCGATGCGGAATGCGCAGCTGCCGGCTGCGAGGCCTCGGGTCGCGTCATGATGACCGCGATGGCCGAGGCGACCGTGCCCCGGCCCGCAATGATCGCGGCGATCGACAAGATCCGTCACAGCGGTCGCAAGACCGCCGCACTGACCAACAACTGGAAATCGGGGCAGCCGGCGCTGGCGCCGCTTGCGGTCCACTTCGACGTGATCGTCGAGTCGGCGGTCGAGGGGGTGCGGAAGCCGGATCCGCGAATCTACGAGATCGCCTGCACGCGCCTTGGGATTGGCGCTGAGGATGCCGTCTTTCTGGACGACATCGGGACGAATCTGAAGGCCGCGCGCAGTCTCGGGATGACGACCATCAAGGTCGTCGAGCCGCAGGCCGCGCTGGCGGAGCTCGGTGCCGTCCTCGAATTGGACTTGGCGTTCGCGCCGTAGGACTTGCCCCGGCGGGCCGGAGCGGGGATAAGAAGACACGAGGAGGGGTTGAGGATGGGGAGACTGAAAGATCGTCTCGTTGGCTGGACGGTGGCTCTTGCGGTGGTGTTTCCGCTGACCGTCGCCAATGCGCAGGACCGTGGTATCCAGCTGAGTCTCGACGGGACGCGGGTCCTGGTCAACAAGGACGTTGGCGAGGATCGCTGGGGTATCGCCCTCAACACGCTATCGCAGACCATTACCGGCAACGTCTTTCCGGGCAGTGGCGGTGAGCCTATCTTCATCTTCTGCGAGCCCGAGGGTCTGGTGAATACCTGGAGTTGCCGCGGCTCCGGGCCGTGTGTGACGGCGACGTGCACCAGTCAGTACACGGATTTCGGCGTCGTGACCCTCCCGGCGGACTTCTTTTCGCCGCCCGGCTTCAACGATCAGTTCGCGGTGCCTTCGACGGCGCCCCCGGCGCGCGCGGCAAATGGTGCCGCGACCAACGGGTTTCAGGAGACGCCCGACGGCATGCACGTCCTGGTCAGCAAGGACATCAACGGCGAGCGGTGGGCGATCACGCTGAATCGCGATGATCGGACGCTCACCGGCAACGTCTTCTTTCCGGAAGGCGGCGACCCCGCGTTCGTCTCGTGTGGGCAGGATCTCGGTGGCTCGGATTCGTTCCGGTGCTCCGGGGCTGGACCGTGCGTGACCGACGGCTGCATGGATCAGTATAACCTGATCGGGACGGTCGCCCTGCCGGACGGTTTCTTCGGTCCGAGCACGTGTGGCAACTTCAAGGTTGAAGCGAGCGAGCGTTGCGAAGCCGATACGGCGTGCGTCTTGCTTTGTGGCGTCGATGTCGTGTGCGGACCCACGCCGATTCCATTACCCGGCCTGTGTTCCGACGACTGCTCAACCTGTCGGACTCTCAATTTCTAGTGCCCCTGTGAGCACAGGCGCATTGCGCCTGTGCTCCGATCGACGCTGCGCCCGTCTCTTCTAGGAGGCGGCACGCGTGCGGGGGGTGTAGGTGGCAAGGGGGGCGGTCTTGCCTTTGACGTGGGCTGGGGTGCCGGCGGTGAAGGTGAAGGTGTCGTCGGCCCGCTGACGGGTTTGCTCGGAGACGAGTACGGGGACGCCCTGCGTCTTGGTGAGTGACTCGATGCGCGCGGCGACGTTGACGGTGTCGCCGATGGCGGTGTACTCGCGCCGGCGGGCCGCGCCGATGTCGCCGACGATGACGGGCCCGCTGTGGATGCCGACGCCCATGGCGAGGGGGCTATCGCCCCGACGCTCGCGGACCACGTTCAGGTCGGCGAGGGCGTCTTGCATCGCGAGTCCACAGCGGATGGCACGCGTCGCGTGATCGGGTTGCGGAAGTGGGGCGCCGAAGTAGGCCATCAGGCCGTCACCGAGATATTTGTCGAGGGTGCCGCCGTGGGCGAAGATCACGTCCACCATACGCTCGTGGAATTCGTTCAGTAGGGCGACGACCTCGGCACTCGGGAGCGCCTCGGCGAGTGCGGTGAACGCCCGGATATCGCAAAACAGGACGCTCACGTCGTGGGTGCCGCCGGCCGCCTCGGTATCGAGGCGTGCCTCGATCTCTTCGGTGACCTGGGGAGAAAAGTACCGGCCGAGTCGCTCGCGCCGGACGCGCTCGTCAGTGATGTGACGGACGAGATGGACGGCGCGGTCGCCGACCCCGGAGAACATGACGGCAGCGATCATGACCGTTGCGGCTGAGATGACGGCGACGGTGACGTCGACACCGGTCATCAGGCAAAGCGCGCTGATGCAGGCCGCGCCGACCGCGGCCGTCGGATAGGTGTAGCGTCGCTCCAGGGTGAACGAGGCGAGAAACACCAGTAGCAGGTAGTACGCGATGGCGTGCGCGGCGGTGGGGGCCGCGTCCTCTCCGTAGCCGGCGCGCTCGACCCGGGCGGACATGTCGAGCATCATCACCAACAAGAGGGGCATCTCGACGAGCGGCAGCGCCAACGCGCCCAGGCGTGCGACGCGATCCGAGCGTCGCCCGAGCCCGTAGATCAGGGCTGCGCCCATCCACCACGGCACGATCAGCAGCAGGGAGGGCCCGACGCCGAGGAACCCTGTGGCCGCGAGCCCTTGCGTCAGTGCGAGGAACACCGTCAGCATCAGCAGCCGGTAGCCGTTCAGGCGGCGCGTGCTGTCGAGGCGCTCGGCCGCGAGCGCGCGCGCCATCGCGTCCGATGTCGATGTCCCGGGTGTGCTCACCCGACGAGACTATTCTGTTCGACCCCTGGTTCGCTACGCCGCGGTGCAACTAGCCGGCGTGAGGCGAAGCCGAGACTCGGCCGTGATCTCGGCAAAGCGCTGCTGCGTCTCTCCCCGTGTCCGGGGGATCATCCCGGAGCTACTTGCAGGCGGTGCGGCAGTTCTTCCCCGCGCCGACGCTGCCACCGGCGAGTTCGCAGTGGTCGGCCGAAGTCGTCAACTGACACTTCTTCAGGAGGCAGTCGTCCAGCGTGTCGCAACGCTTCTTCGATCCGGTGCAGGTGCCATCCTTGGTGCCGTCGCCAGGTGTCTTGTCGCCACGGCAATCGTGCTGTTTCGGGAGGCAGCAGGTGACGGCATCACCGCGACCGCACGCCGAGCGTGATGCCACACGGCGAATCTTTCCGACACACTTTCGGGGGACCGGGCCACACGTCTGGGTGCCGTCGGTGCCGGTTTCGCACTTGGCCATCGTTCGCAGGGTGCGGGTGATGCAGCGCACGTACTTCCCATGCGAGGGGAAGCCGTCGCACGGGCAGGCGCTCGTGAGTTGGGCCGCGATGGTGTCGTGGACCGCCTCGCAATCGGGACGTTCCGCCTGAGCGGGGGCGGGCGGGGCTGCCAGCAGCAGGGTCAAAGCGATAGCGCCGGTCAGCACTGAAAATCGGGTCATGATGTGGAGCCTCCTCGCGGTCGGTGTGGTCCCAATATCCTATGTCCGTGGGTACTCGGGCAACCCCGCTCTTGCAGGGAGTGGGGGTGTTAATTGCGTGGCTAGGTGGCGTGCGAATGACGGAACTCTGACAGCTGGAGGCAGAAAACCCAATGATTTCCAGGCATGCCTGGTGGCATGTCAGTTGCTCCAAGCAGGACAGCAAGCATTTCACGACGTAGGCAAAGGAGCAACGCATCATGGAAGCTACCAACATTCGCACGCTACGGCAGGACCTGGGTCTCACCCAGGAGGAGTTCGCGCACCGTCTCGGCATTACTGTCGCGACCGTGAATCGGTGGGAGAACGGCCACAACAGCCCGACCCGGCTCGCACGCAAGGCCCTGGGCGATCTGGCGGCCGAGCGCACGGCGCCTGGTCCTCCGCTCAACAACCCCAGCGAAGGCTGAGCAGGGGTATGGCGGGGGGACCGGCTCCAGCGATGGACCGTCCCCTGCGCATCCTGCTGGTCGAGGACAATCCGGACGACGCCGAGATTACCCGTTTCGCCGCGGAGCGTACGGTCTCCGCCGAGGTGACGTTGATCTCGGACGGGGCGTCGGCACTGCGCGCGCTCGAGGGTGAACTCCTGCACGCGGGCAAGCGTCCGGACGTGATCCTTCTCGACATGCGGTTGCCGGGAGCGGACGGCCTCGAGATCTTGCGACACGTGCGCCGGCTGTCGGCGTATCGTGAGACACCGGTGATCGTGTTGACGACCGTCGGTGATGACGAAGCGACGATCCTCGACTGCTACGAAAGCGGTGCCAGCAGCTTCCTCGAAAAGCCAGCGACGAGCCAGCGGTTCGCCGAAGCGCTCAAGGTGCTGGCCAGCGCGGTCGTTCGCACTTGACCGTCAGCTGACGCGGGGCTGACGACGGCCAGATGCCCGGCTGACGACGGCCGAGATGCCCGGCTGCTCGTGACCCGGGCGGCTGCCGCCTCGTGACCTTGGCGGCTACGGCCGCGCGACCTTAGCGGCTACCGGGGCGCTGCCTTAGCGGCGGCCGGGGCGTCCGGACCGGAAGTTCGCGAAGCTCTCGCTCCCCGGACGGATCGCTGTCGTATCGAAGAACTTGACGTCGCGTTTGCCGCCCCACATGCGCTCGCGCGTGCGCTTCACGCGCTCGCGGAGCAGGTGTCGGTCGCGGTCGTTTTCGCCCGCGCGCCGCAGTTCCTCGACCGAGATCTCCATCGACGCCTGGAGCGTGCCTTGGCTCAGCGTGAGAGCGAGAAGCGGATCTTGATTCGTCGGCCCGTCCTGAACCTGGTGCTGCATCTTTTTGTCGATGCTGCGGACGATCCGCTGCAGGTCGAGTTGGGCATCGTTCTCGAGATCTTGAACACGCATTCGTCGGACATCCTCTCAGCTTGGTAAGCGGGTCAATCTAGGGGCGGGGGGGCACCCTGTCAACCTGCGGGGGCCTCCATGGCCCCGGCCGCGTCTGGCGTGCCTGGGGGATCCCGGCATAATGCGTGCGAGTCTGGTCTTCGGGAGGTGACAATGGCGACGCGATGGGTCGTGATGGCAGGGATGCTGGGCCTGGCGCTGGCCGGCTGTCAGCAGAGTGAGCGTCCAGTGCGGGAGCCAACCCCGCTCGATCTGACCACGGTCGGGACGATCGCGGGGGTCGTGCGCTTCGAGGGCACGGTGCCGGCGCAGGCGGAATTGCAGATCGGGAGTTCGGCGGAGTGCGCGGCGTTGTACGACGGCCCCGTCCTGGCGGGGGACGTGCTCGTCAAGGACGGGAAGGTGCAGAACGCGCTCGTGTATATCTCCAAAGGGCTCGGTGATCGCGTCTTCGCCGTGCCGGAGACCCCGGTTGTGATCGATCAGCGCGACTGCCTGTTCGTCCCGCGGGTGGCCGCGGCGCAGGTCGACCAGCCGGTCCGCTTCCTGAACAGCGACATGCTCGCCCACAACGTGCATGGCGTGCCAACCGAGGCGCGGAGCTGGAACTTCATGCTCGCGGTGAGGGGCGCCAGTCGCGACGCGACGATCGAGCGCGAGGAGCCCGCGATCGAGATCAAGTGCGACGTGCACCCGTGGATGAAGGCCTACCTCGGCGTGTTCGATCATCCGTACTTCGCGGTGACCGATGCCGATGGTCGCTTCTCGTTGTCGCAGGTGCCCCCCGGCGACTACACCGTCACCGTCTGGCACGAGCGCTTTGGCTCCTCCGACACGCACGCAACGCTCGCGCCGAAGAGCGCGCAAAACGTCACGTTCTTCTTTCGCGCGGAGTAGTCATCGTCGGGGCGTGCGTTGCGGCAGCGCGCCGCACGCCCCGACGATGAAGAGTCTGACGGCCGACTTAGAAGCCGGGGACCTTCGCGGCCCGCGCGTAGATGTGGTTCACCAGTGCGAAGCCGACCAGCACGATGATCGTGACGGTGATCGGGTTTGCCGCCCAGGTGGCGTGCTGGCTGGTCATCAGGAACAGCAGGGGCACTGACATGTAGGTGTTGTGCTTCGAACGCGAGCCCGCCAGCGCGACCAACGCACCGTCGGGCGCCTCGCCGTTCTTGATCGCCGTGATGATCTTCTGCTGCGCCGGCCAGATACGGAACCAGACGTTGAACGCCATAATGGTGCCGTACATCGCCCCCAGGTGAATGGCGTAGCCGCGGAAGCTGAATCCGGCAAAGGCGTCGAACAGGAAAAGCACGACGCCGGATCCCACGATCCCGGCCCAGAAGCTCGCCTGCGGGTTCTTGAGCGGGCCGCTAAAAAGGAAGTCGTAGGCGAAGACCATCAGGAAGGTAACCGCGATCATGATGAGCGCGGGCCCACCGAATCCTTGCTCGGGTGCGGCGAGGACCAGCTTCGTGTGGTAGTACACCATCAGCAGGAGCAGCACGCCCGTAATCCAGGTGAACGCTGCCCCCCACCGAAACCAGTACAGCGCACGCGGCATCAACTCGGGGACGACCTTCTTCTTGGTTTCCGCGTCCATGGTTGGCGCGAACGCGCTATTCACCCAGTTGAAGAAGTACAGCAGGCCGACCCACAGCACACCGACGATGACGTGGATCCAGCGGATCAGCGACTCGACCATATTCATTACATCCATGCGAACGTAGCCTCCTCTGCGACACACACCCTCAGGGGCATCGCGGCTCGTGCTGTAAACGGCAGGCCCGATGGTGTCAAGGAACGCCTGGCCATATGGGGACTTGGCGATCTCCGTCGCCGTGCGCCTGGTCTCCGCCTGGCGAGGGTGCGCGGCCCTGGCGGGATGCGCGACAGTGCGGTAGACGAAGGGTCGTTCACGCGTATGGAGAGGTGGCCGAGTGGTCGAAGGCGCGCGCCTGCTAAGCGTGTGTAGGGTTCATCCCCTACCGAGGGTTCGAATCCCTCCCTCTCCGTCGTTCTTCTCGCGGTCGTGACGCGTCACCTTTGTGTCGGTGTAGTACGCGCGGATCGAGCCGATCATACGACAAAGCCGATCCCGCGCCTGATGCCGCACGACGCGCGTCGTCGGTAGCACCGCGATCTCGCGTGGGTTTCGGGGCGGCGCGTGCTGACGACGCCGCTGGCACCCGCGTTGCACTCAGGTCTCCAAGGCGGCTGACACAGCGCGATCAACAAACAAAGGAGACTCTATATGCGTGCGACGGCGACGGTATCGATGGTGCTTCTGAGCGCGGTGCTCTTTGCCGGGTCTGTCAACGCGGAGTGTGAGCTCACATGTGAGGGGGAGTGTCGGCAGGCGGTGGTGATGTGCAAGCTCGGAGCCGCGTTGGAGGCGAAGGCGGACAAGATGGCGTGTCTGAACCAACTGAACGAAGGTTCGCTCGAGTGTCAGGCGAGCCATCACGGGGGGCAGCTCGAATGTTCGGAGCTGTGCCTTCCGGATCTTCGTGGATGCGTGCGTGAGGTGCGCGCGGCATTCAAGGAGTGTCGCACCGAGGTGCGCGCCGCGTTTGGTGAGTGCAGGGCCGAGGCTTCGGGGTGGGCGCAGGATTTCAGGGCCGAGTGCGCTGAGGCGAAGGCTGGGTGTATGGCCGAGTGTCGGGGCGTGCCGGTGGACGGCGGCGGGCTCGGGTAGCCCGCCCCGCCGGGAGGGTGTGCCGCTGCGCCTCGGCGGAGCGCCACCTCCCGGACCCGGGCCATCCGCCGAACTTGGCGGGGAGGTGGGTGACCCGGGGTTCCTCCGTTTCCACGACGGGAGGCAAGGTCCGAAAACGACCATGGTTCTCGTCCGCGCCGCGCTATAAGAGGCGGCATTGGAAGGGGAGGGACTCATGGAACTCGCGATCGATCACATTTCGTCGCCGATCGGAACCATTCTGCTCGTCGCCGACGACCGCGCGCTCTACGCGCTCGACTTCGAGGATACGCGGCAACGCATGATGGAGCTGCTCGAGCGACACTACGGCCCGGTCCGCTTGCGTGCGGCTGAGAATCCCGGTGGGTTCTCGGCGAAAGTGCGTGCCTATCTTGCGGGCGATCTCACGGCGCTCGATTCCATTCCCGTGGCGATGGGGGGGACGCCGTTTCAGCGGAAAGTCTGGACGCGCCTTCGGAAGATCAAGTGCGGGACCACGCTGTCGTACGGTGAGATCGCGTCCGCGATCGGTCACCCGAATGCTGTGCGGGCGGTCGGTAGCACGAACGCCCGGAACCCCATCGCGCTCGTCGTGCCTTGCCATCGCGTGATTGGCGCTGACGGTTCGCTCACGGGCTACGCCGGCGGCCTGTCACGCAAGCGCTGGCTCTTGCAGCACGAAGGTCTCGAGGTCTAGCGCCTCCCGTCTTGTCGCGCGCCGCGGGGTATGTCAGCTTCATTGCGTGGGGCGGAGGAGGAACGGAGTCGTCGCGACGGGGATGGTTGCCGTCGTGATGCTCGTCGGCGGAAGTGATCGCGCCTCCGCGGGCGACGCCGCGCGCGGTGCCGAGCTGTTCGCGCTTGCCGCCGGGTGCAATTGTCACACGCCCGCCGCGGGGCCGATCGGCGCTGGGGGCGGCGAGGTGCCGACGCCGTTCGGCACGTTCTACGGAACCAACATCACGCCGGATCCCGAGACTGGCATCGGCCGTTGGACCGACGCGGAGATCGCGGCCGCGATTCGCGATGGCGATGCCCGTGACGTGGGCGCCGAGGCGCCGGCCATGCCCTATTACCAGTACGCGGGGATGAGCGATGGCGACGTGGCCGATCTCATCGCCTATCTCCGGAGCCTGCCGCCGGTCGTCCGCCAGAACCAACCCCATGAGGGAGAGCTGCCTCTGGCGCGCTGGGCATACTGGTTCTGGCGCGTGTTGTTCGCGCCGAGCGTGTCGCGGCCGGCGACGGCGCCCACCGACGGCCTCGCTCGTGGCCGCTATCTCGCCGACCACATTGCCATCTGTACCGATTGTCATACGCCGCGGAGCGCTCTTGGCGTCCCCGCCGCCGACCGCTACCTGGCCGGAGCCTCACCCGGGCCGGGGGGCCAGGTGGCACCGAACATTACGCCGCATCCGAGTGGTATTGCCGACTGGAGTGTTGACGACACCATGAACCTGTTGGCGCTCGGCATGCTCCCGAACTTCGACAACGTGCAAGGGTACATGGGCGATGCGATCGACGGCCGCGGCGGCGGCCCCGGATACAAGGATGGCCCGGAGCGCGATCGGCGGCTGATCGCCGAGTATCTCCAGACCGTCGCTCCAATTGACAACGTCGTGGGGGCCAAGTAGCCGTGCCCTCGAACGTCTAGGGAGGTAGGGATGCGGAATTCGTTGATAGTGGCACTGGTCTCGGTTTGTGGCCTCACGCTCGTGGTTGCCGCGGGGGCATCGGAACATCTTCCCGCGGGTCCGATCCACGATCGGCACGAGTTGATGGAAGGCATCGGAGCCGACGCAAAGGCCATCGGCGGCGCCGCGAAAATCGGGGACAAAGCGGCCGCGGTCGCGGCGGCGACGCGCATGCAATCAGCGGCCAAGAAGATTCCCGCCCTGTTCCCCAAGGGGAGCCTGCACGAGAACTCGCGCGCCAAGCCCGAGATCTGGGAGAACTGGGATCGCTTCGTCGAGCTGGCGAAGGATCTCGAGAACGCCGCTGGCGGCGTTCTGAAGGTGGCGGCCGAGGGGGGCGAACTCGGGGCGACGCTCCGTCCGGTGTTCGCGACCTGCAAGGGATGCCACGAGGCGTTCCGCGTGCCTGAAGAAGAGTAGGCGCGCGCCCCGATGGTTTTCGAGTTGCGCATGCCCCAAGTTCTTCGTTTTGTCGGCTATGGGGCGTTGTCGATCGTCCTGTTCGCGGCGCCGAGGGCTCTGGCGTCACCTCCCGCCGCGCCGGAGCAGACGGTGCGCATCGTCGCCGGGAGCCACTACGACCGGAATCCGGTGTATCGTTTCACCTTCGGCGAGGGCTATCGGCCGCTCTGGCAGGCGCCGATCGAGGTACCGCTCCTCGATCTTCAACGCCAGTCGGGCGGCCTCGTGCCGACGCGCCGCTTCGGCGGCAACCAGACGGCCGTGCTCGGGTTCACGGGCGGTGATGGTCGGAGCTATTCGTTTCGCGGCACCGACAAGAATCCGGCCGCAGTGCTGCACCCCGATCTGCAGGACTCGTTCGTGCGCGGCGTCGTGCAGGATCAGATGGCCGCCCAGCATCCGGCGGCCCCGCTGGCTGCCAACTACATTACCGCGGCGGCGGGCGTGCTTGCGCAAGACGAGCGGTTTGTCGTCATGCCGGACGATCCCGCACTTGGTGAGTTCCGCGACGAGTTCGCGGGGATGCTCGGCACGTTCTTCGAGTTTCCACTGCCGGTTTCGGAGACCAATTCCGGCTTCCACGATGCCGTCGACATCATCGACCACGAAACGATGTACGACCGCCTGGAAGCGGATCCCGCGGTCCAGGTCGACGCCGAGGCGTTCTTGCGTGCCCGCCTGGTCGACATCCTGCTCGGCGACTTCGACCGGCATCGGAAGCAGTGGCGTTGGGCCCGATTGCCCGACGATCCGTTGTGGAAGCCGATTCCCGAAGATCGTGACATGGCTTTCGTGCGCTACGATTGGGTCGGGCCGCGTTTGGGCCATCTCTATACCCCCATTCTCCAGCGCTACGGGCCCGAGTACGATGACATCTACGGCCTGACCCTGCACGGTTGGGAACAGGACCGCTGGTTGCTGACCGGTCTCGAGTGGCCCGTGTGGGAGCGCACCGCCGCCGACGTCCAGGCGCGCATTACCGACGCGGTTATCGACGAAGCCCTGGCGACGTTTCCGCCCGAGTACGTGACCCTGGATGGTGAGCGCCTGAGGGCGGACATTCGCGGCCGCCGCGACCGGCTGCCGGAGGCCGCTCGTGAGTTCTACCGCCATCTGGCGAAGCGGGTCGACGTGCGCATTACCCAAGCCGCCGAGTCGGTGCGCGCGGTACGCGACGAGGACGGCGGGCTCACGCTCGAGGTGTCCGCGCCTGCCGGCGAGGGTGCCGAACCGCGCGAGACCTTCCGCCGCCATTTCCTGAAGTGCGAGACGAAAGAGGTACGACTCTACCTGACCGGGGGCGAGGACCGTGTCGTGACGACCGGCGGTCGCGGGCCAATCGTGCTCCGCGTGATCACCGGACCCGACGCAGCCGAGGTGGACGATCGCGATGGTGGTGGCACCCGTATTTACGACAGCGCGCAGAGCACGACCGTCCATCGAGGAAAGCGAACCATCGTCGACCAGCGACCCTACACGCCGCCACCGTCGACCGCGCCTCGCTATCTCGAGGGTGACCGCATTCCGCCGCGCGACTGGGGCTACGACTGGTACCCGCTGCCGCGCATCAGCTACGAGCAAGATGTCGGCGTGTTCCTGGCGGCGTCGGCCGTTCTGAAGACCTACCGCTTTCGGAAACATCCGTGGAGTTCCCTCCACACGCTCACCGCGGGGTGGGCCTTCGAGGCCGGAGAGCCGCGGGTGGAGTATCGGGGCGCGTACCGTCCGTTGAATTCGAACCTGCTCGGCAAATTGCAGGCGCGCTATTCCGGTATCGAGATCCTCGGATTCTACGGCTTCGGCAACGACACGAAGAACAGGGGCAGCAACAGTAATTTCCGGGCACGGAACGAAGAGTTTCTGCTTGCGCCGAGCATCGAGTTGCCGCTGTGGACCGATGAACTGCGTCTGGCGGCCGGGCCCTTCTTACGTTTCACCGACACCGACGATGGTGATCGCCTGATCGATCAGATCGATCCGTACGGAGCTGGCAACTTCGGTAGCATCGGCGGGCGGGCGCGTCTGCGCTTCGACACGCGGCGTTCGCTCCCGAATCCGTCGGGTGCCCCGGAATTCAGATTGGATTCCGAGAAGGCGGCCGCGGCCTATCCGACCGAAGGCGTGTTCCTCAATCTGTCCACCGAAGTCTCCCCGGACGTGTGGGATACCGAGAGCTGGTGGGGCGCCGTGCGGGGATCGGCCGCCGGCTATTACAGCCTCGGGGACAACGCGCGTGTCACCTTTGCCGCCCGGATTGGCGGCGAGCATGTCTGGGGCACGTTCCCGTATCAGGGCGCTGCCTACCTGGGCGGTGGTGGCACCGCGGGCACCGAGGGCACCATTCGCGGGTTCCGTCCACAGCGCTTCGCCGGCGACCAGATGGTCTTCGGGAACTTGGACGTGCGGCTCTTCCTCGCCCGCGTCAAAGTGATCGTCCCCGGCGACGTCGGTGTGCTCGGCTTCGTCGACAGCGGCCGCGTCTTCTTCCGAAGCGAGAACTCCAAGGACTGGCACACCAGCGGCGGCGCCGGCATCTGGTTCGCCCCACTGGTCCGCACCAACGTCTTCACCGTCAGCATCAGCTCCAGCGGCGAGGACACCCTCGCGTACTTCAAGAGCGGCTTCCATTTCTGATCCGGAGGCAGGCGGGGTGTTGCGGCGATCCTCGGCATTACCAGGCAGGTCGAGGCGAAGTCGTTTGACTTGGACGCCAGCTTTGTTAGACGCTTACGCCTCCACGCGCCCATAGCTCAGCTGGATAGAGCGTTTGACTACGAATCAAAAGGTCGCCTGTTCGAATCAGGCTGGGCGCACTTGGTAGTACGGTTAGTTAGCGGTGTGTTCGTCTGCCGCTGAGTCTGTAGGTTGCGGATAGGTTGCGGATGGTTGCGTTGGCTCATCGAGCCGGTCGACCGCCGCCCGGTTTCCACCCGGCACCAGATGGCCGTAGGTGTCTACGGTGATCTGGATGCTGTGGTGGCCGAGCTGGTCACGCACGTAGGCCAGGCTCTCGCCGTTGCCGATCAGCAAGCTGGCGTGCGTGTGGCGCAGGTCATGAATGCGGATCTTTCGGAGACCCGCTTTGGCGAGCACCTTCGGCCAGGTCCGGCTCCGAAAGTTGTCGGCGTCGACCGGCCCACGATTCCGATTCGTGAAAACCCACGCGGGTACTGCTTGTCCGCTTGCTAGGGCGGCCTTGCGTTGTTCCAGGTGGAGCGTACGGAGGACTTCAACCAGCCGTTGCGAGAGGTCCACCTGTCGCGTCTTACCGCTCTTCGGGCTGGTGAGCTGTCCCCGTGAATGTGCCTGATGGACCGTCGCAAAGCGGCCATTGAAATCGACAGCCGACCACTCCAAGGCCGTTGCTTCACCCAGACGCATCCCCGTCCGCGCCAACAGGAAGACGAAAGGATGCCAGCGCGGGAAGCGTTCGAGACATGTTTCCAGGAGTAGGGCGAGTTCGGCTGCCGTCAAG
>JAJCZP010000055.1 GCA_029262315.1 Deltaproteobacteria bacterium
TCGCTCTCGGCATCGGCGCCGAAGCCCGAGAGATGCAGATCAATTGTCGTCTTTCCCGTCGTCTTACCGTTCTTGCTCACTTCGCTCTGGATCCGGCAGGCGACGACTCCGAAAGGCGCCTTGGGATGGCGGCGCACTTCATACTTCAGCGCCATTTCGTAACCGTTGTCTCCCCGCACGGTTGCCTGGCCGGTCAACCCTTCGCATTCGAGCGAGCCGAGCTTGCTATCAATCGTGACCTTATCCAACGGCTGAACGTTTGTCAGCGCACCGGCCAACAGGACCTGCTGCCAGAAGCCACGGCCGTTCTCTAGTGCCTTTGGGCTTTGATTGTCAGCGCGTCGCCAGCCGCGCACCACGTTTGCGAGCGGGTCGGCGCCCTCCTGGAGCTCCTTCTCGGGGATGAGAAGCTTGATGATTTGAGTCCGGACATCGAGATCGCCGGACACCTTCAACTCGATCCATCGCAACGGGTTGTCGAGGGGGTCCATTCGTCCGACTGATTTGAGCACGACCTCGATCGGCAGTACGGCGCCCGAAGGGATGGTGACCTCACCCTGAAATTGGACCCACGCTCCGTCGCCGTTAAGCTGATAGACCAGCCCGTCGGCCCGGCTTGACCCGGCTGTCAGACCCAACAATACGATAATAGCTAAGAGTGATCCTCGCGACATGCGTTCCTCCTTTACGGGCTATCGATCGACATTCCCCAGATGGATTCGCTGGCGACCGCAAAAGCCGCTCGTCGGCTTGATCGTAGCCGCCCAACAGCCGCCATTCCACGGTTTTCACTCGGCCTTCGTTCTCTTCCGGAACTCTGATCAGGGGGAGCTCGCTGAGATCGCAAAGGGACGGTCCGATCCCTGGGTGGCACGAGAGCGAATTGAGGCGAGGGGCGTCGCTGCGGGGGCGCTACGGCGTCGAGAGGAGCGATTGGGCCTCGCGGAGCAAAATCCGGCAGATGAGCCAGTCCGACCAGCCCGGTCCCAGGTCGCCGCGATCGAGTTGCGGCAGCCCGGCGACGAACGGGCGAGGCGCCGAAGCTCGACTTCGTCGCCCCGGCCCTTGGCGGCCATGATCAGGGCGAAGCGTTCCCGATTACGGTGGCCAAGTATGCCGTCAGTCATACTTCTGTCTGACAAGACGACCTCTCGTTTGGTCAGAAACTTCTTGTGAACCTGATGAGCCCGGGCGACAATCCGAGAAGTGCGAAACGATAGGACGAACGGATGCAATGGGCGAATATTCCAGGGCAACAAGGCGGACGCATGAACCAGCACGACAACACTGTGGCCGATCGGCGAAATTTCCTTCGCGCGGGGGCGCAGCTCGCCGGTACGGCGGTAGTGGCCGCGCCGCTGCAAGCACTCTTAGCGCGAGCGGCTGCCGGGGCCACAGTCCGTTTCGACTATGGTGAACTGATGCCGACCAACGACGCGGCGACCGGCCTGCCGCTGCTGAAACTCCCGAGTGGTTTCAGCTACCTCAGCTTCGGCTGGACCGGAGACCCGCTCACCGACGGGACCCCAACTCCTCAAGCCCACGACGGTATGGCGGTGGTGGACGCGATCGGCTCTCGGATCGTGCTCATCCGAAACCACGAACGAACCGGGGTCGGCAATGCCTTCGGCGAGGAGGCGGTTACCTACGATCCCTACGCCCCAGCGGGGACTACCACGCTCATCTTCAATTCTGCCACTGGCGAGTTGGAAAAAAGTTGGGCAAGCCTGAGTGGCACCCTGCGCAACTGTGCCGGCGGACCCACGCCCTGGAAGAGCTGGCTCTCCTGCGAAGAAACGGTGGCAGGCCCCGAGAACGGCGGCAGGCTCCCGAATCAAGAAACGATGCAATACGAGCGCGAGCATGGTTGGATTTTTGAAGTACCGGCGAACCGGCGGGCCAAACCGGTGGCACTTCGAGACATGGGCCGCTTCGTCCACGAAGCCGTCGCCGTCGACCCCGTGACCAAAGTCGTTTACGAAACCGAAGACCGATCACCGGCGGGATTCTATCGCTTTCTTCCGAACCGACCTGGACAACTCGAGCGCGGCGGACGACTCGAGATGCTGAAAGTCCCCGGCCGCGTCAGCATGATTCGCCGTGTCCCTGCCGACGCGACCTTCGACGTCGAGTGGGTCCCCATCGAAGACCCTACGCGAGCCCACGCACCGGGAACTCGCGACGAAGGCGGCGTATTCGCTCAGGGAAAGGAGCAAGGGGCCTCGAGCTTCAAACGCCTCGAAGGCTGCTGGTACCACGGCGGACTCATCTATTTCGTCTCGACCGACGGGGGCGACGCCGGCATGGGGCAAGTATGGTCCTATGATCCGAAGGCCGAGCGGCTTCGCCTCGTCTTCGAATCGCCAGGGGCCGAAGTGCTCAACTACCCCGACAACCTCACCGCCAGCCCGCGTGGCGGTTTGCTCATCTGCGAAGACGGCGACGGCGCCACCCAACGGCTGCACGGTCTCACCGTCGATGGCCGCATCTTCCCCTTTGCCGAGAATCACATTCGCCTGGACGGCCGGCGCAACGGCATCAGCGGCGACTTCCGCGATCAGGAATGGGCTGGCGCCTCCTTCAGTACCGACGGCAAATGGCTGTTCGTCAACATCCAATCCCCCGGCATAACCTTTGCCATCACCGGTCCCTGGCAATCGGGCTCGCTGTAGCGAAGCCCCGACGAGTCACAACTTGCCGTGCCGCTTGTCACGACATTCTGACATATTCTGTCCGA
Organism: Deltaproteobacteria bacterium; assembly: GCA_029262315.1. Taxonomy (GTDB): domain Bacteria; phylum Desulfobacterota; class Binatia; order UTPRO1; family UTPRO1; genus JAJCZP01. The sequence goes on from JAJCZP010000055.1 coordinate 2,738, forward strand.
ATTCTCGGCGCTGGAGCTGTGGCGAATCAGGCCTGAGCTGGAAAGTCGGTCCGATGTCGAGTCGACGGCCGTGGGATAGCCGTTAACCGTGCTGTCTGTCAGGACATTCTGCACTTTTCTGCGCGAGTTCTCGCCACTTGGGGTCGCATCCCGCTGCTAACCAATGAACGCCGGTCGGGAGAGACTCAGAGAGTTTCGGCTCCAAATCCGGGGGCCAGGTGAGGAATATGGCCTTTTGGTAGGGTTCTTTCCAGGCAAGAGAGTCCTTTGCGGACGCATCCGCTTGCTGCAACTCTCGACGCCAAAAAGATCAACGCAAGATTCCGAATGTCTCGAATGCGTTCACCACTG
>JAJCZP010000056.1 GCA_029262315.1 Deltaproteobacteria bacterium
CTCCCCCCGCCACGCCGGGGAGCAACCGCGGCTCCGCCGCGGTTCGCGACGCCCACCGGAGCACGGGCGCTCCCCCCGCCACGCCGGGGAGCAACCGCGGCTCCGCCGCGGTTCGCGACGCCCACCGGAGCACGGGCGCTCCCCCCGCCACGCCCGGGGAGCAACCGCGGCTCCGCCGCGGTTCGCGACGCCCATCGGAGCACGGGCGCTCCGCGCCCGCGCGCACGGGGGCTTCCAATGGATTGACACCCCCCAACCCACCGCGCATCCTAGCTGAGGTCACCTCGAATCGACGCAGAGGGTCGAGGCGCGCCCGCGCACACGAGGGCAATCGTCAACTCGGGAGGGGAACGATGGGGATGCAAGATCGACGCGCGTGGGTCGCGCTGTCACGGATCACGATCGTCGCCTGCATGGTCATGCTGGCAGCCAGCGCGCAGGCGCAACCATGTGCCGATCCCGACGGCGACGGCGACATCACGGAAGCCGATGGTGTCATCACCCTCCTGGCAGCCGCCGGAGGCGAGACCGCCTGCTCCCTCACCATCTGTGACATCAACATCGACGGTGTCATCAACGACACCGATGCGGTCCTGGTTTTCCGCAAGGCGGCCGAACTCGAGGTCGAGGACAACTGCATCGAGACCAGCGGTGGCCCAGTGGATCAACGCGTCGTGATCCTGGTGCAACGGGTGCTGCCTTTTCTCCAGGAACCGTTCCAGTTCGTCCCCCAGATCAACGGGCTTCCCACGCCCGGAATCGACGACGACCTCACGGAAGTCAGTTGCGACAACTTCAGCGACGACGGCCTCGTAGAAACTGGATTCGATGGCGAGGAGACCGCGGTCGCATTCGTCGATTGCCTCATCGGCAACACCAACTTCGACGGCGAGATCCTCGATGGCTCCTCGTTCGACATTAGTATGGAGGTACTCGACCGGCTCTCGGACGAAGACATCACATACGAGGGTGAGAGTCTGCTTGTCAGCGACACCGGCTCTGCGCTCAGGATCAGTGGCGAAATCCTGGCCTCGCCCTTCTTCGAGGCATTCATCCTCGAAGACGCCGGCGACTTCGTGCTCGATCTTTTCAACCTCGAAATCACCTTCGGGACGACGCTGCTGAATGGCCGAGCCACGCTCGACCTGCTCGATACCGAGCTGCCTGGTCTCCGGCGCATCGCAATGGAATTCGACGGCACCACCATCGTCATCGTCACCGTCACGGACGACAACGCCACGGATCGCATCTTCCTCTACGATCTCGACGCGCGGCGCTTCCTCTAGCGCAGCACGCGACATGGCGATCACCATCACCGAACAACCGCTACCGAGGAGGCCAGGATGGCCAACGCGAACTTCGAGATCTTCCACAACCCGCGCTGCAGCAAGTCGCGCCAAACCCTCCAACGACTGCTCGATGCGGGCATCGAGCCAACGATCACCGAGTACCTGACGTCCCCCCCGACGGCGGACCGTCTGCGCGCGATCCTCGACCTCCTCGGGCTCGCGGATCCACGCGCGCTGATGCGTACGAAGGAAGCCGTGTACGGCGAACTCGGCCTCGGCAGCATCGACGCCCCGGACGCGCTCATCGACGCAATGACGGCGCATCCGATCCTCATCGAGCGGCCGATCGTCATCCGCGACGACGCACGCGCCGTCGTCGGCCGCCCTCCCGAGAACGTCGACGCCCTGCTGACCCCCTAAACCGCATCGGCGTCTCTCCCCTGGTTGTACCGATTGGGGGCCTCGTATAGGTCCCGGGGGTCAACCACTAGTAGGAGGGGAAATCATGGCAATTCGTTTGGGAGATACCGCCCCGGACTTCGAAGCAGCGTCGAGCGAGGGCACGATCAAGTTCCACGAGTTTATCGGGGACAGCTGGTGTGTCTTGTTCTCGCATCCGAAAGACTTCACACCCGTGTGCACGACCGAGCTCGGGTACATGGCGAAGATCAAGCCGGAGTTCGACAAGCGCAACGTGAAGGTCATCGGTCTCAGCGTCGACTCGGCCGATTCGCACAAGCAGTGGTCCGCCGATATCGCCGAAACGCAGGGTCACGCGCCGAACTACCCTGTCATCGCCGATCCCGATCGGAAGGTCGCCGATCTCTACGACATGATCCATCCGAACGCGCTCAATACCCTGACCGTCCGCACCGTGTTCGTGATCGGACCAGACAAGCAAGTGAAGCTGATGCTCACCTACCCGGCCAGCACCGGACGCAATTTCGACGAGCTCCTGCGAGTCATCGATTCGCTCCAGCTGACAGCGAAGCACAGTGTCGCGACGCCCGTGAATTGGAAGGACGGCGACGACGTCATCATCGTACCCACCCTCTCCGACGACGACGCCAAGAAGAAGTTTCCGAACGGCTGGAAGACCCTGAAGCCCTACCTGCGGGTCGTACCCCAGCCACGCTAAGAGACCCGACAGCGGCAAATGCGATCGCGACGATGGCGCAGCGCCTCCGGGGATTCCCGCAAGGCCTGCACCGTCGTCGTTTTTCGTTGACATCGCCTCATCGAGACGACTAGCTTCGCATAGGGGCAAGTACGTGTAGGGGTGTGTGGGTGTGGGCCGGCTCCTCGAAGGCAGGCCGCGTGAACACGCACGAGCGAAAACACTATCGCGCAGAGACGCGGCGGCTGGTGGGACGCCGTGGGCAAATGTGTACCGGCCTGTTCGCCGGTGGTGTGCTGATCGCATCGCTGATCGAGTACGCCTACCATCCCGAGCGGCTTCCGTATTTGCTCCTCTTTTTTGCCCTGGAGCTCGGGGCTTGCCTCGCCATCGTGGCGCTGTACCGCATCCGGCGCCTGCGGCATGAGGGCATCGCCCTCATGCATATCGCCTGCATCGCGATGCTGGCATGCGTGGCGGGCTACGCCAACGCAACGGGCGCACATGCGGCCACGGTCGGCTTCCTGTTCATCGTCTTCACCCTGACGACGGCGTTGATGTTCCCATGGGGGCTACGCAATCAGCTGATCATGGCCGTTGCCGGCATCCTCCTCTACGCCGCCTACGTCCTTCGTGAGCCGAGCGCGGCCAACGAGCTGCTGGTGGCGCAAGGTCTCTACGCGATCGTTGCCGCGGGGCTGCTGTCCGTTCTCGGCGCCGCCATTCTCGACCGGCAACGGGCCGCGCTCTTCGTCCAGCGCGAGCGCCTGGATCAGCACATCGAGACCTTTCGTAAGCTGACCCGAACGTTTCACGGCTTTGACGCGCCGCGGGTCGTCTCCCTGACCTGCACGGCGCTGCTCCAGACCTTCGATCTGTGGCGCCTCTGGATCGTCTGGCCCGTCGCGGGCGCCAGGGCGCACGGGTACACAGTCGGCTTTCGGCACGGCCGGGTCGATTGGCAACCCGTCGACGACGCAGACCAGCTTTTAGAATGGATACTCAAGCGACCGAACGGCGGCCAGGCCTTCCTCTCGAGCCCAACCGACGCCCCCCCGGTCGGCCGGACGACACATATGCACGCCCGCGACACCGTCGGCCGAACACTCTGCATCCCGATTCAAAGCAGAGGTGAATGCCGAGCGGTCATCTACGGTTATCGTGGAGAAGATCGCCTCGACCTCGGAACACGCGAGCTGGCGCTCGCGTCCGTCGTGGCGGGCGGTATGGCGATCGCGCTCGCCAACGCGGCACTCTACGATCAGGTGCGCACGGCCAGCGAAGAGAAGTCGCTCGCGCTCGCACGCATCGCACACGAGCTCAGGAATCCGCTGCAGGCCATCCTCTGGGATCTCGATATGCTCGGCGACACGCCCCCGCCGACCGACGAGCAGGCGGCAGAGCGCTTGGCGCAGGTACGCGGCCACGCACATATGACGTTGGAGATGGCCCGCGAGCTGCAGGATTTCGCCGAGGTCGAAACCCGGCGGCTCGAAGCCGACCCCGAACCCGTCAACCTGGTCGAGACCTTCGCCCAGCTCCAAGCCATCGCGCACCCACTTCTCGAACAACGCCCCATCACCTTCGAGACCGCGGTCGCCCCCGGGGCGGAGGCCGTGTACACCGATCCCTTCCGACTGCGACAAATTCTCGGGAATCTTATCGCCAACGCCGCCAAGTTCACCGAGCAGGGGTCGATTACGCTGCAAGCCGAGCGGGCAGGTCAGGATCTCCTCATCAGCGTGCGGGATACCGGTATCGGCATTCCTAACGCCGAGTGCCGGCGAATCTTCCAACCGTTCTATCGAACCGGCAGCGGCGCCAATCGCCCTCGTGGAATGGGGCTCGGCCTCGCCATCGTGAGTGAACTGGCGTGTCTGCTCGGGGGGCGAGTAGAGGTCGAAAGCGTGCTCGGCGAGGGCTCGACGTTCCGACTGCGACTACCCGCTGGCCACGCGGCCCTCCCCGACGACGTAGCGAGCACCATCGGGGCCGGAACCGCCGACCGGGCCAGCCCCCGGGTGGCAACGAGCGCCTAACTTCCGGGATTTCGGCCCGATCGGGCCTATGAACCCTTGACTCTCGCCACCCGGGTCAGCGATACGTGTAACCACGGCCCAGCAACTGGGTCGCAATGCACCGTGCCGAGCTACCGGCTCTTGTCTTCACCCCAAGGAGGGCGCTCCATGAACCCGACACTTCAAACTCGTGGCCCGCTTCTCGTCTTCAGTGCCCTCGCGCTCCTTCTGGCACATGTCGACCCAGCCTCCGCAGTGGTGCGGAGCTGCGATCCGAACGATCCGGTCGGGAACACGACCAACGTCATCTGTATCGACCCGGGGGCATGCGACGGAACCAGCGTCTCACTCATCGAGAACGTCGAGGTGGAAGACGGGGTCGGTTGCGAGTTCGACATGGGCGGGCGGGACTTCGAAGTCACTAAGACGATGAACGTGACCGGTCTCGGCCTCCTCCTGAACGGATTCATCAAGGTCGTCAACGCCAAAGACATCACGATCACGTCGGCCGGGAAGCTGAAGGCGCGCGGTGACTTCGCGGTCGGACTCCCTGGCTTCGTCCTCGGCGGCGGCACCATCGAGTTGAACGGAACGGGCACCTTCTCCTCGGAGGGAATCATCGAGGTCCCTGGCGACTCCGCGGGCACCATCGTCATCAACGCGGGCGGCGACATCCTCTTCGACAGTGGCTCTGAGATCCGCGGCAACGGCATCAGTATTGCTGAAGAGGGCCTGCGGTTCGCCGATGGCGCGACGCTCGATGTCGCCACCACCGGCGGCAGCATCACGATCGACGGCGACGTCGATCTCCGCGGCCAGGATCAGGGCGGCGGCGGGTTCGCGACCTTCACGGCCTCGCAGAACATCAACGTCAACAAGAAGATCGACGCGGTCGGCGGCGGCGGCGACGGCGGCGATGTCGAGCTCATCGCGGGCGACAACATCACACTCACTAAGCCGATCGACGTCTCGAGTGAGGCCGGCGGCGGCTCGGGCGGGCTCATGGCCCTCACGGCTGGCGACGACACCCTCGAAGACCCCAACGCTCCCGGCCCGGTCGGGGGCGATCTGGACGTCAATGACGTGGTGCTGAAAGCGCAGGGAAGCGCTGCCGAGACCTTTGCCGGCGACGGTGGCGACATCGACGCGAGCGCCCACGGTCGCGTCCGCTTCTTCGGGAGCAATGTCGCCGTGCGGCTCGACGCGGCCACGAGCTTCGATGGAGCCGGCGGCTCATTGATCATCGATAGCGGTGACGACGATCTGAACGCACTCGGCCCCCTCGACGGCGACGTGGAGTTCGGCGGCTTGTTCTCCGCCGGCAGCGGCAACGACGACGGTGAGGGCGGCACCCTCATCATCGACTCGGGGCGCGATATCACGCTGACCGCGACCATCGTGATCAACGGCCGCGGCGGTGGTGGCGACCTCCTCGCCGATGCCGGGCGTGACATCACCATGGGGGCCTCGGTCGAAGCCAATGGAAGCTCGGCTGGCAGCCAAGGCGGGACGATCGAGCTCACCGCTGGCGAAGCTGTCGACGCCGGCCTTACCATCACGTCCAACTTCGAGGCCGTCGGTGGTTCGCAGAGCGGCCCCGGTCCGAACATGATCCTCGCCGGCTGCGACTTGACCGTCGATCCATCCATCAAGATCGACGCCCAGGGCGGCGTGGACACGGGCGGCAACCCGGGCGGCGCAGATATCAGCCTCGTCTCGCTCCGCCCGATGAGTCTTGGTGCCAACTCCGAGTATCTGGCGGGCCCGGGTGGATCCATCACCCTCCGGTATCCCGTAGGTGCCAACCCGATCATCGGCGCGGGCGCCGTCTTCAGTCCGACGCAGGCATTGGCACCCGGGCCGACCTCGGGATTCCTGGTCTGCCCCGGATGCGGCAACGGCATTCTCGAAGTCGGTGAGGACTGTGACGACGGCAACGCTCTCGACGGGGATTGCTGCACCTCCTCATGCACGATCGAGCCCGCCGCGACGGTCTGCCGCCCCGCGGAGAACGCCTGCGATGTCGACGAAGTGTGCGACGGCATCAGCGGGCTCTGCCCAGCCGACACGCTGCCACCCACGGATCACTTCGTCATGTACAAGGCGGGCGCCTCGAAGAATCTGCTGCTCCCACTCGGCGGCAAGTTCCCGAGCGGCTGGCACTCCCAGTTCAACGATATCGAACTGCCCGACACCGAGCCCGACGATCCCGAGAACTACCAGCTGAAGAAAGAGAAGAGCCTCGTCCTCGCCGCGGCAAAGAACGAGGCCAGTAGCCCCACCAATCCAGGCCTGAACTACATCCGGTACCAAGCCAAAGAGGCGAAGGAAGGCGTCGGACCGTTCGATGCCGGCACGGGCAGGTACCCCAAGGCCGAGAAACACAAGAAGGGCCGTGTGTGGGAACTCGAGAACGAGTTCGGCACCGTCAACATCACCACGAAGAAGGTCGAGGCCGTCATGATCCCGACCGCCTTCGATCTGACGACGCCGCCCGCCGCGCCCGCGGATGCCGCGCACTACGAGTGCTACAAAGCTCAGGTCACGAAAGACATCACGGGCCAGACACCGGATGCCGGCGGCCTCGGCAGCTTCCGTAAAGACCTGGAAGTCTTCCTCGAAGACCCGTTCGACGATTGCGCACTCGACAAGAGCGGTGCGGTTCCCTTCGTCGGCACGGACGTCCAGGGCAAGTGCCTCTACAACCTGAAGAAGGTGAAAGCCTTCTGCAACGTCGTCTCGAAGGACGACGTCGGCGGGACGCCGCCGCGCGAGACCATCGCGCCGCCTGGCAGTGTCTCCACACCGACGACGTGCAAGTCGCTCCTCTGCTATCAGGCGAAGGTGGCGTCCAAGGTCCTGTCGGATCCAGCGGCCGGTCTGGCCAACGTGGTCGTCGGCAGCTCGCTCAGGCAGAGCAAACACGCGAAACGGTCTCTCTCGGGCGGGAATGCCCCGCATACGACGCCCGGGAACAACCTGCCGGCCCCCCTCCAGATGGACACGAAGAAGACCGAGTTCATCTGCGTCCCGACCAACGTCAACGACGTGATCAGCCCTCCCTAGGCGATCCCGTCGCGGCGAACACAGGAAACCGGCGGCTGTACTCACCGTGCACGCGCAGGCCGAAGTGGCCTGCGACGTCGCACGCCCGGACGCGCGGATAGGTAGCGCTCAACCCGGCACGCCCCGCGGCCTCGGTGCCGGTGAGCCCTTCCGCGGCCCAATAGAGAAACCCGAGCACGGCATCGCTCTCCGCATGGTAGAGGTACCATTCGCCATGTGGCAGGGCCGCCAACTCGGCGCCATATTCAGCCTCGGCGAACGCCGGCGCACACAGATGGACCTCGTCGGGAGCGTCGGCGGCCTCCAGCACTTTCATGGCCTCGAGCAGATGCCGACATCCCAGTGAGTGCGCGACCACCCGAACGTGTGCATGGTCGCCGCGGAGCGCACGCAAGGTGGAGGCCAGCGCTTCAGCTTCCGCTTCGGCGCCCTTCCGGGCTGCGTGGTACTCGCGAAGCATCCAGGCGCCGTATTCGACGGCGCACTCCGTCGCGAACAGCACTACCCCGGCCGGCGTCACCGCCGTTGCGCCACGCGCCAACCGCCACGCACTGCGTGCCCACAGCGCCAACGTGAGGGTCGGAATGCGCTGGGCGCCCGACTCCCAGGCGTAGCCGGCCATCTTCGGCCCCCACGCGCCTTCGGCCGCGAGCGCGGCGTGCGCCGTCCGCCAGCCGCCAAACGTCTCGGTGTCGTCCGCGCTCTTGGTGAAGCCCGGGACGTACAGCGTCACCTCATCGGCCGGCGCCGGCGGGTCGGTCAAGATCTGAAGCGGCCCCTTCATCGCCCGCAGTGTACCAGGCTCGCGCTCCCTACTCCTTCGGATAGATGCCGCGTCGCGGCTCGTCTGTGTAAATCGGTGTGCGTTTCTCGGAGTAGGCCGTGATGGCCTCGGGCAGGTTGTCGGTCATCCCGAGCATGATCTGATTCCGATCCTCGAGCTCGATGGCCGCGTCGAGGCTGGCCGTCTCCAGATTGGCCCAGATTACTTGCTTGGTCATGTGCAAGCCGTACGGACTGAACTTGCACATCCCCTCGGCGATCTCGAGCGCGCTCTCCAGAATGGTGTCATCCGGAGTGACGCGCGATACGAGCCCCATGCGCAACGCCTCAGCCGCATCGACGCGGCGGCCCGTCAGCAGGATATCGCTCGAGTGCGCGGTACCGACGAGTCGTGGCAGCAGCCAGCTCGCGCCGAGCTCGGTGCTGGTCAAGCCGTTCACGATCCCCGTCGAGTTGAACACGGCGGACTCGGCCGCGATACGGATGTCGGCGGCCAGCGTGAGACACATCCCGCCACCGTACGCCACACCGTTCACCGCGGCGATGATCGGCTGCGGCAGGTGGCGCATCACCGGAATCACGCGCGAGTAGATGCGAATCGCGCGCGGACCGATCCGCGGCACCGTCAGCCCATCGATGTTCGGAATCATCGATTGATCCCTGAGATCGAGGCCCGAGCAGAATCCACGTCCGGCACCGGTCAGTATGACGACACGGCATTCGTTGTCGTCACCGACGCCGCGTAGCGCCGCTTCGAGCTCTAGGCAGAGATCGATCGACATCGCATTGAGACAGTCCGGTCGATTCAGGCGCACGATGCGCACGTGGGATCGTGCTTCGACGGTAACGTTGGGCACGGGCTTCTCTCCTTACTGGGCGACCGATGTTGCCTACTGGACCATCACGGGCGTTGCCTACTGGACCGTCATGGTCGCATCGTCACCGCTCGTCGTCGTGGAGATCCCCGAGCTCGGCTCGGTGGCACTCACCGTGGCCGTGCCGATACCGATAGCGACGACGCGGCTGTGATTCCCCGCTTCGTTCGTGGCGGTAGCAACCGCCGGGTCGCTCGTCGCGTACACGACCTCTTGCGTGAGATTGAGGGTCGCTCCTCCCGCGTAGTGCCCGGTCGCAGTGTACGTCTCGTCCTGGCCGACGGCACGGGTGACGCTCACCGGCGCCAGGGTCAGACGCTCGAGCGGACCCACCACCTCGATGCTTGCGGGCACCGCGCCAATCCCGCTGCCGGGATCGATCGCGGTTACCGTCGTCGCACCGGCGCCGACCGCGTCGATGCGGCTGCGATCACCCACATCGTTCGACGCCAGCGCGACCGCAGGATCGCCGGTCCCATAGGCAAGCTGCTGGGTGAGGTTCTGGGTCGTGCCGCCGCTGAAGTGCCCCGTCGCGGTAAAGCGCTGGACCTGCCCGACCGCGCGAAGGATGCTCGCGGGTGCGAGGGTGATGCTCTCGAGAACGGGCGTCGGAATGGGCGTCGGCTCGGCGAAGATCGGCCCGAGCAACGGGGAGGTATTCACCAAGAAGATCTGCGGCTGGTCATTCCCGGTGCCCGCGATGTCACTGTCCGTCACGAAGGCGGTAAACACCAACCGGCCAGTGGGCCCCGCCAGCAATGCCTCGCCGTCGGTGAGTCGTGTCACGCCATCCTCGTCATCGAACACGTACAATCGCTCGACCCCGGCACCTCCCGCACCAGTGAGATCGGCCGTCGAGCGAAAGAAGAACCGGTTCCGCCGCCGCGTCCCGGTCGAGATCGCCTGGGTGCTGTCCCCATCGGCCCCGAACGTGAGTTGCGTGATCTGCACCGGATCGGCATCGAGACTGGCGACAAAGATCTGCGAGTGCGTACTGCCGGTGCCGGCCAGATCGGCCCCAGACTCGAAAAGCACCAGACCACTCGCCGTCAGCATGGGGCGGAGACTGTCGACGCTACCGCAGGTCAGCTGCGTCGAGGCGCTCTCGAGGAGATTGCGCACGAAGATCTGGGAGATGCCCGTGCCACATCCTGTGCCGGCGAGATCCTGGTCTGAAGCGAATGTCACGAGCCGCCCGCGCCGACCGATCGCCGGATCGCTGACCGCCTCCTCCGAAACCAGCAGCAGGCCCGGGTTGCCCTCCAGCGGGCACGGATACCCGAGGCATGTCGACCGCTCCAACGAACGCACGACCGTCAGATAGAGATGCGTCCCGGGCGCCAACCCTTGATCGAGGAGATCGTCGGTCGAGAAGAACAGTAGGAACTTGCCGCGCGAACTCAGTCGTGGGCCAAAGCTCTCCCCGGCACTCCGGGTCACTTGCCGGAGCGGAACGAAGCCTTTCTTCCATTTGGCGTTCAGTCCGAGGAAGACCTGACGGCCGGTCGTGCCGGCGTTCAACAGATCGGCTTCCGACTCGAAGGCGAACGTCCGGGCGCGCCGCGCCGCCACGGGCGCCGTGCTCGGCGCCGTGCCGAAGGTCAGCTGGAAGATCCCGAGCTCACCGCGCCGCACTCGAAGCGCGTGATCGAAAGCGAAGATCTGAGGAGTCGTGTTGCCATTCCCGAGCAGATCCCCATCCGACGAGAACAACAACACGTTCGCGCGGGGATCGTACGACAGCGCTTCGATGGCTTGCCCGGGCAGGTCGGTGACCTGCACGAAACGCGGGGTCTTCCGGTGCAACGCCTGCGCCTGCCAGGCCATCGCCACCAACGCCAGGCCGACCACGACGCCGGCAAGGACTCTCCCTGCGGACCGGCTCAGCAATGAGGTCGAGGCACGAATGCCTTGACTGTAGCGCCTTCGCCTGAGCGCTGCCAACCCGTCTGCGGCCGAGATTGGCCTTCCCGAGACTTCGGCTGTATGGAGAACGCTATGGATGGTGCGATAGTCGCGCAGCAGCGCGGACCGGAGTAGGACCGTCCGGCCATCCGTCCCACATCGGGTTCTGTTCGCCGCGATCTTCCTGGTGGCCTTCGCGACATTGCTACTCGAGGTGTCGCTGATCCGTGTGCTGTCGTTCACGATCTGGCACCACTTCGCGTACGTCGTGATCTCGACGGCGCTCCTGGGATTCGGCGCTTCCGGAACGTTGTTGGCGGTCCGCCCCGAAATCGGCACGCGCACGCCGCGAGCCACCCTCGCCCGCTGTGCGGCCGCGGCGGGCCTCAGCGCGGCGGCGACACTGGCGTTCGTGGTTCTGGTCCCCCTCCACCCAACGGCGCTCGTCTCTGAGCCTATGCAGCTGGTGGTCCTCGTCGCCTACCAGCTGGTGGTGACGGTCCCGTTCTTCTTCTCCGGCTTGGCCGTCAGCCTGGCGCTCCGAGACGCGGCGATGGCGGTCGACCGTCTGTACTTCTGGGACCTCCTCGGGGCTGGGTTGGCATGCCTGAGTGCGGTCGTAACTATGAACGCCTTCACTCCGCCCGGCGCGGTCATGATCGCGGCAGGAGTGTTCCTGATCGCCGCCGCGATGCTTGCCGAGCTACACAGCACGCGCGCCGTCGCTCTCACCACGTGCGTCATCCTGGCCACCAGCGCTCCACTCGTAAGCGAGGCGCCGTTCACGATCGCGCGCAGCAAAGAGCTCTCCCTGCTGCGTATCGCGGGTGGGGCCACCCCCGTGCGCCACACCTGGACGAGCTTGTTCCGCACCGATCTCGTCGAGCCACCGGCGCGCGCGTCGCGCCGCCCGTGCCGCGACTGGGGACTCAGTGCACGCGGCCCAGCCGAATGCGACCCGCCGCGCCTCTTCATCGCCCATGACGGGACGGCGGGTACGGAGATTCACGGGCTCGGCCCGGACGCACGCCTACCGCAGCTCGACTTCCATATCCTCCGCATGCCGTATCTGGTGGCCAACCCAGACGCCCATGCGCTCGTGATCGGCGTCGGCGGCGGCCGTGACATCGTCGTCGCGCGACAGTTCGGCGCAGCACGCGTCACCGGCGTCGAACTCGACCCCGTGGCGGTCCGTTGGATCACGAACGAGCTGGACGATGTCGTCGGCGACTTCTTTCGCACGCCGGAGGTTCGTCTCATCGTTGGCGAGGGACGACACGCGGTCGAAGCCACCGAGGAGCGTTTCGACGTGATCCAGCTCACCGGGGTCGATACCCTGGCCGCCGAATTCAGCGGCGCCTACGTGCTCGCCGAGAACTACCTCTACACGGTCGAGGCCATGCGGGCGTATCTCGATCATCTGGAACCCGGAGGCATTCTGTCGTTCGCGACGGCCAACGGTGATCGCGATGCGCCGCGCGCCGCCGCCCGCATGGTCTCGACCGCCAGGCGCGCCCTCGTCGAACGTGGGGTCACGCACCCCGAACGACACATCGCCATGATCGACAGCGACAACGTCTACGTTGAGGTCATGATCGGGCGCGATCCCTTCACACCGGCGCAGATCGCCACCCTCCAAGCCGAATCCGACCGCCTGGGATTTCTGCCGCTCCATCTCCCCGGGAGCGATGCCTACCCGCTCTATCAGGCGCTCGCCTCGACCGCGGGACCCGAGCGAACCGCGCTCCTCGAACGATTGCGCTTTCGCGTCGATGCGGTCACCGACGACCGCCCCTTCTTCTTCAGCTTCTTCCGCTGGAACGATCTCTTCTCGGTGGGCAGCGGCGGTCTCGGCCCATCGCACGTGACGGCGCTCGGACAGATCGTGCTCCTGGTCCTGCTCGTGACGTTGAGCATCCTTGCCGGGCTCCTCATCCTCGCGCCGCTCGCCCTCTTCCGACGCCGCGGGCTGGCCGTGGGCAACCGGCCGGCCGCCGGCATCCTCCTGTACTTCCTCGCGCTCGGCGCGGGCTTCATGCTGTTCGAGATCAGCCTGATTCAGCAGTTCGTGCTGTTCCTCGGGTACCCGACCTACTCGCTGACGGCCACTATGGGTTCGCTCCTCGTCTCGCTGGGATGTGGTAGCCGGTTGTCCCGTCGGTGGGTCGGCCGCGAGCACGTCGCCCTGCCGCTCGCCGTCGGCGCACTTGCGGCACTCACCGCATGGTACGTCCTCGGGCTCCCGGCACTGCAGCAACGCTTTCTCGGCGCCGACCTGCAGATACGCGTCGCCATCACCGCGGCCAATCTGGCACCCCTCGGTCTGGTCATGGGCATCTTCTTTCCCCTCGGCGTACGCCGCGCCGCCAGCTTGCATGCGGATCTCGTCCCATGGGCATGGGGCATCAACGGCAGCGCCTCCGTCACAGCCGCGGTATTGGCGGTCGTCCTGGCGATGACCTACGGCGTGACGGCCGTCTGGCTCTTGTCGGTAGTGATCTACGCCGTCGGCGTCGGTGCGTTTCTCACATTGACGCGACCGCCCGTGACGACGCCAACGGGGTAGGAGAGGTCGCCAGACATCATCGCTGGCGCTTGTATCTCGTCACCACGGCGACGCCCACGAAGAGAAACGCGAGCGCGGCAGCTACCACCCCTGGCACGAACCCCGGCGGATCGTAGGAGAAAACCGCACGCCGTCGCCCCGGCTCGACGATCACGCCGCGTACGAAGTGGTTGGTTTGCCAGAGCCTCTGGCGCTCACCGTCAATCGTGACATGCCAGCCGGGAGCGAAGGCATCGGTCAGCACCAGCAGAGCGCGGCTGTCGGCCGTGAATTGAACCGTAACCCTCTCCGGTCGTTCTTCGATGATCTCGGCGGACCCCTGAGCGGCACCGGACCATGCCAGCGACGGGTCAGATCCGGCCTCCCCGGGAGATCGCACGACGACAGCTTCGCGAGCCCCGTCGAAGTCGCGGCTGAGCATGGCGCCCAACGCAGCTGCGTCGTCCTGGACGAATCGTACCCCTCCCACGAGGTACGCGCGCGGTCGCGCAGACGGATTCTCGTACACTGGCCAAGGAACACCGCCGACGCGCAACGGCCGGAGCGGCGGCACCCGAGTCGGCGGATGCGCTCCGCGCGGAAGCGCCAGAACTCGCACCGAAACCAGGTCCAAGAGCTCTGGGCGCGCGAGCCCGTGAACCCCCGGAACGTGCCCCTTGAAGGGATGAGTTGCGTCTTCACTGGGCGTTGGCTTGGCTATGACCGCGTGCAGATACGCGGATAGTCGCCGGCTACTCAACGGATCGTAGTCTTGTAAAACCTGAAACCCGCCGATCATTCCCAACCGGTGCGGGATCCGAGGATACAGACTATCGGCGGGCAGGATTACCCGCCCCCCGTCCGCATAGTTCCGCAGCGCCATTGCGACATGAGTACTCCGCCGGAAGTACGCGGCCGGCACCGTCCATGGCAGTTGCGATGAATTCGAAACCGGCGGAACGAGGACAGCCGTGAGACTGCCAACCAGCGTAAGCCCGATCGCCCTGCGCACGCCCGTACTGAAGCGCGATCCCACACGCATGAGAGACGTCACGCCCAAGGCCGTTCCGATCGCGAAGAAGAACGCGACGAGAACGATGAGCCTGGGCGGCAAGCGGACCATGGCCAAACCGGGTATGAGCCGGTAGATTCCGAAAAACGGCGTGCCCGGCCCGAGCATGAGGACGTACGCCACGATCCCCGCGCCACCAATCACGGCCCCGAACGCGCCGTTCGAACTCCAACCGATCAGGGCCAGCAATATGACGAGCGCTGAGAGATAGACGCGAGCATAGGGCGCGTCGTGCTGCGGCGGCGTCCACGTTGCGTTGACGATCTGTGCCGGCGACTCTACCGGCATGATCTGCGCGTCAGTGAGCGCCGATACGTGACGCACGGTCTCGGAGGTCCACGCCAAGGTGGGGAAGATTTGGGGCGCCGCGAGTCCGACGGCCAGCGCACCGGCGACCGCGAGGCGAGCCAGGCCCATCCTGGTGAAAATCACCCCGGACCCTTCGCCCTTGCATGCCAAGGCGATCGTCAGCACCAAGACTGCGTACACGACGTAGAGTGCAATATGGTAGGCACCCGCCAGCATGCACATCGCGCCGGCGAGACCGAGGGCGAGGACGCTTCCCCAGGCGCTGCCTTGAACGACGCTCACCACGGCACAACACACGATCGGCAACCACGTGCCGGACTCGAGAAACGAAGGCATGTAGAATTGGCGAAAGCCGAAAACCGTCGAGTAGACAATACATCCAGCAGCAGCCGCGGCACCCTGCATTCCCAAACGACGACAGAGCGCGTACGTCCCAACGCCCGCGAGCAAGAGGTGCACGACAGCGGAGACGTGCATCGCTGTCGGAACATCGAACACAAGCAGAAGCAATCGGGCGGGATAGAATACGCCAGGCTGCAACATGGCGAGAAACGGAACGCCGGCTCCTTGGTAGGGGTTCCAGAACGGAAGTGCCCCCTCATGCAACCTCGCGGCCTGGTAGCTATAGGCGGGCAGGTAGTAGAGGAACAGATCCATAGCACCAAAGAGCACCTGGTGCGCCGGCACGAGGATACGGGTTCTCCACACGAAAAGGGTCCCGAGCACCAGACATGCCACCACGAGAAGATCGACCAGCGTCGTCCACCGACCACCCGTAGCTCGCAGCGCTACACGACGTTCCACGCGCGGTCACTCCATCCGCAAGCTGGTCGGCGACTGGCTCGCGTACGGCGTGCCACAAAAGCGACCACGGTCGTCGCGTGCCACGCGCGCGAGCGCCACCGTGGAATCGTGCGTGAAGCAGACCGAGCCGCCGCGCGCGAGCAGCCCCTCCAAACACACGCGCTTCTCCTCGACCAAGCGCTCGGGAAAACGATCATACCCCATGGTGATCGGCAGATGCATCCAGGGAAGCCCCGGAATCAGATCAGAGGCATAGAGCACCGGACCATCATCGGTCTCGATCTCGGTCATCATGAGACCGGGCGTGTGGCCCTCCGACCAATGCAACCGATAGCCGGGCCCGAGGGTGTCCGTCGCATCGCCGGAGACGATCTCGAGCCGGCCCGTCGCTTCGAGCAGGGCGGGAAGCTCGGGGATGAAACTCGCACGGTCACGGGCATGCGGCGCCACGGCACGGGCCCACGCGGCGGCGCCAACGAGCACACGCGCGCGGGGAAACAAAAGCCGGAGCGGCGCCCCCTCCTCCCACGGCGCGAGCAGTCCACCGGCGTGATCGAAGTGCAGATGACTGAGGACCACGATGTCGATCTCGTCGTGCGGCACTCCGACCTGAGCGAGACGCTCCCTCAGCACATGGCTCGGCTCGATGATGCCGTAACGCTCACGTGCCTTCGGCGCGAAGAACGCTCCGACACCCGTCTCGAACAGAATCGTCCGGGCGTCTTCACGGACCAGCAGCGCACGACATGCGAGCGGGATCAGCCCCTCCGCGTCCGGCGCGATCCAGCGTGACCACAGCGCGCGGGGACAGTTCCCGAACATGGCGCCGCCATCCAAGCGTTGGGTGTTTCCTTCGATCGGGAGCAACGTCGGTCCGCTCATGGCACCGCTCAGTTAGCGCGCTCCCCCGGGAGCGGCAAGTCGCACACCACGCCCGGCAACGCTACGCGGGCGTGAGCACGGCGACCCAGCCAAAGATCATGGCGTAGTGGGCGCCACTACCAGCCACCACCAGGACGTGGAACACCTCGTGGGACGAAAACACGTGGGGCCAGAGCCGCGGCCGCTCGGAGACGAAGATCACCATGCCCACGGTGTAGAAGATGCCGCCAGCGAGGCCGAGCGCCAGAGCAGGTGCGGGCAGACGCTGCATTAAAGGCATCAAGAAGAGGATCGGCGCCCATCCCTGCAAGGTCTGCAAGGTAATCGAGAGCCCCGAACTCACACCTGGCCACCACACCTTCTGGATGACGCCAACCACCGCGATGCTCCACACCAGCGCCAGCGCAACCCAGCGGTCCCATCCCGTGAGCGCGATGAACGCGACCGGCGTAAACGTCCCGGCGACCTGAAGGTAGATCATCGCGTGATCGGCACGCTGCATCCGGCCCTTCCACAGGGCACTCCACGGCACCGAATGATAGAGGCTGCTCACCGTGTAGAGCGCGATCATGCACACGGCAAAGATCAGGAGCGCGATCTGGTGGGTCGGCTGCCCGTCGGCTCGGATCCACAACAACACGGCTCCGAGCGCGGAACAGACCGCCGCGGCGCCATGGAGAAGTCCGCGGACGGGGTTCTGCATCTTGCCGAGCGTGAGGCGGGGGGGCTGCAGGGTCATGGCTCCCTGAGTCGTACACGAACCCGGCGCCGACGCCTAGTCTAGGGCGAGACAGCGCCCGGGCGCGCTCAGCCCCGCGCGGCCAGCGCGGTGTCTTTCGCCCACCGATAGTCGGGCTTGCCACTCGGCGAGCGCACGACTTCGGTCACGACATGCAGCTCGCGTGGAATCTTGTAGCCCGCGATCTTGGTGCGACAGTGGTCCTGCACGTTTTCGAGCGTCGGCTCGGCATCGCGCGGTCGCAGTTGCACGACCGCCGCCACACGCTCGCCGAAACGTTCGTCGGGCACACCGACCACGGTACAGTCGAAGATGGCCGGGTGCGACTTGACCGCCGCCTCGACCTCCTCGGGGAAGATCTTCTCGCCACCGGAGTTGATCGAGACCGAGCCGCGACCCAGTAAGGTAATCCGACCGTCGGCCTCGACCATGGCGAAGTCACCAGGCATCGCGTAGCGCTTGCCGTCGATCACGACGAACGTCTCCGCGGTCTTCTTCGGGTCTTTGTAGTACTCGATCGGGATGTCGCCGCCGCGAGCGAGCTTGCCGATCGTCCCGGAGCCGGCCTCAACCGGGCGCATCTGCTCGTCGAAAACGACCGTATTACCGAGCTTGCTCACGGTCGGACCACCCTTCATCGCCGTGTGCCCGGGCTGCACGATCACCATGCCGTTGTTGCCGCTCTCCGACGAGCCGATGGCGTCGATCATGTAGAGATTCGGAAACCGCGCGAAGAACTCGTCTTTGACCGACGGCGAGAACGTCGCCGCGCTGGAGCTGAGCGCGAAGAGCGACGACACGTCCCACGCGGCATCCGGCGCGTTCAGCGCCTCGATCAGCGGGCGGGCCATGGCGTCGCCGGTGATCATGATCGAATTTACCTTCTCTTGCTCGACCAGGCCCCAGGCGATCTTGGCGTCGAACTTCGGCATGAGCACGACCTTGTCGCCCACGAAGCTCCGCCCCATGGTCGCCCACTGCGTCGCGCCGTGCATCAGCGGCGCAATCGGCAGAAACGTCATGGGACCACCGGCCTTCGCCTTCTCGACCAGCGCGTCGGGACTCGTCACCCGCTCGTTGGTCATCGGATCGATCCCACCTCCGAGCGCCATGAAGACGTCCTCGTGACGCCACACGACTCCTTTGGGCATCCCAGTCGTGCCCCCGGTGTACAGAATGTAGCGATCGTCCGCCGAACGCGGACTAAAGTCGCGCACCGCCGAGCTCGCAGCCAAGGCGTCTTCGTACGGCACGGCATCACCGAGCGGTTCGGCGTCGCTCCCATCCTCGATGACGACGACGTGCCGGAGAAGTGGGAGCCCCTGCGTGCGGACGGCCGCAAGACGTGGCCCGAACTGCCGCTCGTAGACTAACGCCTTGAGATCGGCGTTCTCAAAGATGTAGAGGAGCTCGTCCTCGACGTACCGGTAGTTGATGTTGATCCAGACGGCGCGGAGCTTGAACACCGCCCACAGCGTCTCCACCCATTCCACCGAGTTGAATCCGTAGATCCCGACGTGATCGCCCGGGCCAACACCCTGCGCGGCGAGATGATGGGCCAGCCGATTGGCCCGCTCCTCCATGTCGCGATAGGTCCGGGACTTGGTGCCACAGACGAGGTAGTCACGCTCGGGAAAGGCATCGACGGCGAGCTCGAATAGGTCGGCGAGGTTGAACTCCATGGCCGGCTCTTAGAGCACACTCGGGCAGGACCGCTCAACTCGGATCACGATCCGGCGGCCCCGGAGCGGACGTCGTTCTCGATGGCCTGAATGACGCGCTCGTCCAGGTCGTGGAGAATCCGACCGAGCAGCTGACGGAGCGCCAGGACACCATCGGCCGGATCGGTCCCGTCAGCCGTCGTACTCTCATCGATGAAGAGCTCCTCAATGACGGTCCCGTCAGCCGTGCGCCGCACATTGATGTGCAGGCCGAGCCGCGCCCCCATCGTTGGTGACTCGCTCAGCTCGATGACCTGCACTTGCCCCTCGACCGCATAGGGAGGCTCGGGCCTGGCGCGACGCCGCACGCTCTCGAATCGCGTCGTCGCCTCGAGATGGAATCGGACCGCTTGTGCCATCATGCGCCCTGGCACCGTCGTCCACTGCAGCGTCCGACTCGTCACCACCTCGACATCCGAGCGACGCAACACGACGCGCAGGTGATCATACGCCGCGAGGCAACTGAAATTGGGGACGATCACCGAGGGCAGCATAGCGCCCTCGTGCGGCTCCTCGCGCGGCGCCCGCACCTCGAAGTACCGCACCGGCGGGGCGGCCGCGAAGCTACATCCCGCCAGGACAACCGCGGCCATGACGCCACTTGCCCACGCGAGTCTCGTCCGCGCGCGACAGGTCCGATTGGTGCTCGCTCTGTCCATTCAATCCTCCTCCGTCGATCGGATCAGCAACGACGGATTCTCACGAATCGCCCGTGCGAACTCCTCAAGGTGCTCAGCCGCATCGCGCAGACTCGACGTGACGTCGCGCACGTCGGCCTCCGAACTCCCGATCGCAAGACTCAAATCGTTCATCGTATCGGCAAAACCCCGCACTGCATCTTGAATGTCGGCGGCCATCCGCGCCGCGTTGTCCCCGCCGAGAAGCTCCTCGGCGGCCGCCAGCGTCTTCTCGAGTTGCACGATGGCGGCCTCGAGTGCGCCATCGGCCCGCACCGCGGACGCGGCGTCTCGCATCTCGCTTGCCGACTCCGTCAAGCCGATCACCAGTGGCTCGAGGCGCTCCGACACGGCGGTGATCGGCGGCCCGACCGCATCGAGCGTATCACGAGCACTGGCACTCGCCTGCTCGAGGTTGGCCAACGTATTGCCAAAGTGATCGATGTTCTCGGTCGTCAAAATGAGCAGCAGTCGATTGATCAGCTCCTCGACCTTGATGGCGATCGTCTCCGCTTTTCCCGTCAACGTCCCCAACAGCGACGCGCCCGCGGGAATCTGCCCCCCAGGCTCGATCACCGGCGCATCCGCGGTGCCACCCGTGATCTCGACAAAGAGCAGGCCCGTGAGCCCCGAGCCCGACAGTGCCGCCTCGGCATTGGCTCGAATCGGCGTCCCGTGCGCGAGACTCGCCACCACCTCGACCCGGTCCTTCTCGTCGGTCACCACGGCGTACGACTCGATACGCCCCACGCGGACACCGAGGAGCTTCACCGCGGCGCCGACTTCGAGACCCGAGACCGTCTCGTTGAACTCGATCGTATAGCGATCGCGACGCTCGAGCAGCGCCGACCCCGATAGGACAATCAGCGTCCCCACGAACAGCGCCGCGGCCACGGCGATGAACACCCCAAGCCGGAATGTCTGTGCACGCGTTCTCATCCCTGCCTCCTCAGTCGCCCTCGACCTGCATCGGGACGAGCCCGAGCGCCTCGGCCATCGTCTCGCCGCGTTGCTCCGGCGCGCGATCCTCGCTGAAAAACCCGTCGATCCAGGGATCGCCAAGCGCACGCACTTCGTCGACGGTGCCATCGGCGGCGACCGTGCCCTCGCGCAGGCACACGACGCGGTCCGCGATCCGGCACACGCTCGACGTATTGTGGGTGACGACGACCAATGCCGCCCCGATGTCGTCCCGGAGTCGCAGCATCAATTCATCCATGGCGACCACCGTTGCGGGATCGAGGCCGGATGACGGTTCGTCGCAAAACAGCAGGCTCGGCTCGTGCACGACGGCACGGGCGAGCGCGGCACGCTTCTGCATTCCGCCCGAGAGCTCGCGTGGATAGTTGCAGACGGCGTGCCCGAGACCAACTTGCGCCAACCGCACACGGGCGAGGTTCCGCGCCATCTCGCTGCTGACGTCGGTGCGCAGCAAGAGCGGCAGCGCCACGTTCTCTTCGGCGGTAAGCCCCCCGAGCAGCGCCCCATGCTGGAACAACATGCCCATGCGCTGCGCGATCTCGGCACGGCGGCTCTCGTCCGCGCGCAGGAGATCGACCCCGAAGATGCGAATGGTGCCACCCACCGGCTCCAGCAGTCCCAGCAACGCTCTCAGAAACGTCGACTTCCCGCTGCCGCTGCCGCCGATCAGGCAGACCACCTCGCCCCGGTTGATTGTGACCGACAGGCCGCGCAACACCTTGTGATCACCGAAGCTGACCTGCACATCCTCGGCCTCGATGAGCGGCTCGCGTTCATTCCCCTGGCTCATGGCATCACCGTGATGATGGTCACGTACACGCCATCGACGAGGATGATCAAGAAGAGCGCCGCCACGACGGCGTTGGTCGCCGCGCGCCCGACGTCCTCGGCACCGCCGCGCAGACGGAGGCCGAAGTGGCAGGCGATCGTGACAATGACAATCGAAAAGAGGACGCTCTTGAACATCCCGGTCAGCACATCCCGGGGACCGATGGCGGACAGGAACTGCGTGATGAAGGCATCGGGCGCCAGATCGAGATAGAGCACGGCGATCACGAAGCCGCCGAGCACGCCGAAGAAATTGGCGAGCATGGTCAGCGCCGGCACTCCGACGATCGTCGCGAACGCCTTCGGGACGACCAGATAGGGAATCGGGTCGATGCCCATCACCTTCAAGCCGTCGATCTCCTCCTGCACCGCCATCGTCCCAAGCTCGGCGGCCATGGCGGAGCCGCTGCGGCCGGCGATGAGAATGGCGGTGATCAGTGGCCCCATCTCTCGGACCACGCTCAATCCGACGAGGTTGGCGATGAAGATGTTGGCCCCGAACTGGCGCAGCTGGTCGGCCGCCTGAAAGGCCGTCACCAGGCCGACGAGCAGCGCGACGACAGCGACGATCGGCAACCCTTCGTTGCCGATCGCCAACGCTTCGCGCACGAACTGGCCCTGACGCCACGGCACCCGCCCCATCACCTTGCGTCCGCTCCAGTAAATCGTATCTGCGATGAGGCTCAGGTAGTCGAGGGCCTGCTCGGTCACCTCCTCGGCCACCGAGCCCAGGTACATGTAGAGACTGCTCCCTCGTTCTCGTGCCTGACCGTGCCGTTGCGGCGCGGGGAGCGCGCTCAGCTCGCGATGCTGCGCTGGCGAAACGGTCCGCAGCGCAAAGTCGACGCCTGCCTCGTCGGCTGCACGGCGCAACGACAGCAGCGCCGCCGCGCCACTCGATCCAATGATGCTCTGCGGATCAAGGCTGACGGCCACCGACCGGCCGCGCTCGATCTCGGCGCAGCCGAGGCGGAGTAATTCGCCCGCCCCTTCGAACGTATGAAGCTCGCGGGGCGCCCCCACCTCTACCGCTGCCTCAGCCATGGGCTCTGGCCTGCATTCGCGGTGCGTAGCATAGATTTCGCCGGCGTGCGCTCCCATGGGGGTGGGAAGCATGGTAGGGCCGCGGGACAGCCGCAGAACCGACGGGAGGTCGACCATGGCAGACGCGACGCAACGGGAGATTCATCTCAAAAGCAGGCCCGAGGGCGCGCCGGGACCAGAGAATTTCGAACTGGCAACGGTACCGATCCCCGTGCCCGGCGATGGCCAGATTCTCGTGCGCAACGTCTGGATGACGGTCGACCCCTACATGCGAGGACGGATGATGGACCGGGAGAGCTACATTCCCCCGTTTCAGGTCGGCCAGGTCCTCGACGGCGGGTCGGTCGGCGAGGTCGTCGAGTCGCGGGGCGGGCCATTCCAGAAGGGCGACTACGTGTGCGGCTTCGCTGGCGGCGGGTGGCGCGAGTACTACGTCTCGGACGGCAGCATGCTGCAGAAGATCGACGGCGCGACCATTCCGCTGCAGGCCTACCTCGGCGCGGTGGGCATGCCGGGCCTCACCGCGTACGGCGGCCTGTTGCGCATCGGCGAACCGAAGGAAGGCGAGACCGTGCTCGTGTCCGCGGCCTCGGGCGCGGTCGGCGCGATCGTCTGTCAGATCGCCAAGATCAAAGGCTGCCGGGTCGTCGGCACCGCGGGCTCCGACGCCAAATGCGCATGGCTCCGGGACGAGATCGGGATCGACGCCGCGATCAACTACAAAACGTGCGGCGGACTTGAAGCCGCCATCGCCAAGGAATGCCCGAAGGGCGTCGACATCTACTTCGAGAACGTCGGCGGCGAACATCTCGAGGCCGCCCTCAATCTCATGAACCAGCACGGCCGGCTGATCATGTGCGGCATGATCAGCCAGTACAACAGCACCGACGTGCCCGTCGGGCCCACAAACCTGATCCTCGTCGTCGGCAAGAGCCTCAAGATGCAGGGCTTCATCGTCACCGATCACCTCGACATGATCGTCGATTTTTTCAACGACATGGCGGCTTGGATCGGTGCCGGCAAGATCAAATGGCAGGAGACCGTCCTCGACGGCATCGAGAACGCACCGCGCGCGTTCATGAATCTGTTCAGCGGCGAGAACTTCGGCAAAATGCTGGTGCGACTCGGTCCGGACCGCGCCGCCTGAACCCGACTCCCGTCGGGAACGCCCGCAGAGAGACGCCTCATGACGGCGGCTACCCGCGTGGCACGCTCGTCTTGCCGAGCTTCATGATGTGGCGGAACTCCGTGGCGGTGAGCGAGATGACGGAGAGGCGCCCGCGTCGGACCAGCGCGATCGTGGGCAGGGCCGGATCGGCCTTGATCTCGGCCAGCGTGACCGGACGATTGAAGGGTACGACCGGCTGCACGTCTACGACGACCCAGCGATCGTCCTTCGTGGTGGGGTCCGGATAGGCTTCGCCCGTGATCCGTGCGACGCCCACCACCTCCTTCCCCTGATTCGAGTGGTAGTAGAGTGCCAAATCATCCACCTTCATCGAGGCCAGGTTGTTACGCGCTTCGTAGTTCCGGACGCCGTCCCAATAGGTCGAGCCGTCCTTGACGAACTGATCCCAGGAGTACTTGAAGGGCTCCGATTTCATGAGCCAGTAGTTGCGAGCCATGAGATATCCTCCTCCCGACCGACCGTCGGTGTTCTTCGCTACGGTCGACAGCCTTGTCAAACCTCGGTCCCGGTCGCAGCACCCCAAAGCACGCGGCGGCTTGACGGCGCGCGCCATCTCGGTCACGCGATGTGGTGGAGGAACGAGACGCTATGGAGTGGATTGGTGACCCGCAGGGATGGATTGCACTGGCGACATTGGTGGCGCTCGAGATCGTACTCGGCGTCGACAACCTGGTCTTTATCTCGATCCTGACGTCGAAGCTGCCCCAGGCGCGTCAGGCCACCGCACGCATGCTGGGCCTCGGAGCTGCCATGGTGGGCCGCATTGCCCTGCTCCTCTGCCTGTCGTGGCTGATGGGGCTCACAACGCCCCTCGTGGAGGCCTTCGGCTACGCAGTGTCCGGACGCGACTTGATCATGATCGCCGGCGGCCTCTTCCTCCTCGCCAAGGCGACGTTCGAGATCCACGACAATCTCGAAGGCGAGGAGGGGCACGCCTCGGCACGGGTGCAGGCCTCCTTCGGCGCGGTCCTGCTCCAGATACTGCTGATCGACATGGTGTTCTCGCTCGACTCGGTGATCACGGCCGTCGGCATGGCCGATCATATCTCGATCATGGTGATCGCGGTCATCGTCGCCATCGTGTTCATGATGGTCTTCGTGAACACGATCTCCGACTTCGTCGAGGGCCACCCCACCGTGAAGATGCTAGCGCTGTCGTTCCTGCTACTGATCGGCATGACGCTCATTGGGGAAGGCTTCGGGCTGCACATCCCGAAGGGCTACATCTACTTCGCAATGGCGTTC
Source organism: Deltaproteobacteria bacterium (assembly GCA_029262315.1). GTDB lineage: Bacteria > Desulfobacterota > Binatia > UTPRO1 > UTPRO1 > JAJCZP01. Next base: position 25,090 of record JAJCZP010000056.1, read on the forward strand.
TCGGTCCTGGTCGAGATGCTCAACCTGCGCGCCAAGCGCACGCGGCGCGCCCGGAAGCCCATGCACCTGCGAAAACGGTACGCCGCCAGCTGAAGCGCCTGTTGAGGCCGTCACCGCTCACCGTGGCACGGCGAGGCGGCGTACGCGCACGGGGATCGCCGTCATGCGTGCCATACCCGTGATGGGATCGTAGTCACGATCGGTCGGCACGAGGCGGCTGGTCGGGCTCCCGGTTTCGCGTACGTCGACCTCCGTATCCGGCGCCGAGCCCCAGCAATGCGCCATCGAGATCACGCCGGGGCGGATCTCGTCTGTGGCTTCCGCGACGCCAATCACGGTGTCCTGGTCGGAGACGATCTCGACCAGATCACCCGGAGTCACTCCGAGATCGGCGAGGTCATCGGCATGCATGTAGGCTGGGTTGGTGTGGCCCTTGGCGCGCGACTGCGGAAACTCGTGTCCGACCGAGTTGAGGACGTGACCGAGCCGTCGGCAGATGAGGCGATGTGTAAACGGATCGCCACCGGCGTCAGGCGCTTCGGCGCGCACCGTGGCAAGCTCCTCGGCGATACCGTCGGGGGCAAACTGCAAGCGGGCTTCCATTCCTTCGAGGGGCGGATCGACCCGAACGTCGAGTTCGTCATAAACGCATCCGCCATCGACGTCACGCAGACGCTCGAAGGGAATGCGCGTCATGGGCCGGATCAGCTTCATGACGTCGAGCTTGCTCGGCGGGTGCGCGACATCGAGCGGCCCGCCCGGCAGCTCGATCGACGTCCCCATGCGTCGCGCCAGATGCGCAAACAGTTCCCACTCGTCGATCGTGTCGCCCTCGGGCTCGACCATCGCCTCAGTGTAGTGCGCGTACGGCACCTCGTAGAACATGTCCATGAATTCGGTCACATCGTCGCGCTCGAACGAGTGACGCGCCGCGATGACGTAGTCGGCGCGACGCGCACTCTCGGTCATGGTGACATCGACACAGACGGAAAGCTCGAGATCATCCAACGCCCGCACCATGCGCCGTTGGTCGGGCACCGCGACCGCCGGATTTCCCGCGACCGTGAGCAGCGCGCGCACCTGCCCTTCCCCAGGCTCCAGAATTTCCTCGGCAAGTGTCGTCGTCGGCATCTCCTCGAACATCTGCCGAAGACCGCGGAAGCGCGACGCAGGCCCACGGCCGTAACTCAGAATCGGCGGCAGCAACTCACGCGGAATGGCCTGCGCGGGTCGCGGGAGAGGCGCCGAGAGAACGCCGGGGTTGGGGATACGCTCGCCGACGCGATTGTGACGGCCGCAGAGCGTATTCAACGAGGCAATGAGGTGCTGCACGAGACAGGGATGGGGTCCCATGTCGGGGCCGGTACCGGAGGAGGCGTAGCCGCGAGGTCCGGCGGCGAACAGGCGCGCCGCCGCGCACATCTGTTCGGCGGGGACGCGCGTGCGCGCGGCGACGTAGTCCGGCGCGAAATCCGCGACCGCCGCGCGCAACACCTCGAGCCCGTCCGTATGCTCAGCGCAAAAGGCCGCATCGTACAGATCCTCCGTGAGGATCACGCGCAGGATGCCCGCGAGTAACGTCGCATCCTCACCGGGATGGATCTGCAGGTGGAGGTCGGCACGCCGCGCCAACTCGGTGCGGCGCGGGTCGATGCAAATCAACCTCATGCCGCGGCGTTTCGCGTCCGCGACGCTCTTGACCGGGTTCGTCCCGGGAGGTCCGCCTGGCAAAGTCAGCGACGAGACGATTGGGTTGTTCCCGATCGAGAGCGCGACGTCGGCCTCGGCAAACGTGTGGCCGCCCCCACCCCACACGCCGTGGCGCACCGCGGCGATGATCTTCGCCGGCTGGTCTATGGTCAGCGTCGAGTAGTTCGACGGTGAGCCGATGCCCTGGTGCCATGCCCGTATGACCGGGAGCGCCACCGAGTTGTTGAAAGCCGCGTTGCCACTATAGGTGGCGACCGCGCGGGCTCCATGACGCATGATGATGTCGCCCAACCGATCAGCGATCTCGTCGAGCGCCTGGGCCGTCGGAATGGGCGCGAAGCTGCCATCCGGCTGTCGCCGCTGCGACTGCCACAACCGTGCTGGCCCATACATCTGATAGGGGAGTTGTCGTCCCTTGATGCAGGTGTAGCCGCCACTCACCGCATCCGTGGCATCCCCGCGCACTGTCCGCACCCGCCCTGCGTCGACATCGACATCGACGTCGAGTGCGCAGTACGCTGTGCAGATACGGCAGTACGACTTCCGGGTTTCGATCGTCACGAAGGCAACGATACTACAGAAGCCTCGAACGGCGCATCTGCTCGCCCGCCCCGCATGGCCCGACCGGCGCAACACGCCGCCAGGCACACGACGACCATGACAGACCAGACGATCGAGAGCGCCAACGCCGTGGTGCCTCCCATCCTCTCGCTCCACGCGAGCACGGCGCCGCCGGCGCCCGCGGCCAAAGCGAAGCCGAGGGCATCGGCCACACCGAGGGCCGTCGAGGTCTCTCCTTCCCGGCCCGACGGCGTTGCCGCCATCGCGACGACCCCGGTAGCGTTGTAGACGAGGCCCATCCCGATCCCAGCTGCCGACCAGCCCACGAACGCGACCCACAACGGCACGGACGGCTCCAACGCCACGATCTCGCCGACGATGCCCGCGGCGACGAGCGCGAGACCCATCGTCGCGACGCGGGCCGGGGCGAGGCGAGTCGCCCAGCGCGCCTGGACGAACGCACCGAAGGACCAGGACAGCGCGCCGGTCGTCATCAACGCCCCCGCCGTGAACAGCGACGCGTGGCGAGCGTCGGTCAGGGCCAGCGGAAGAAACGTGTCGGCGCCGAAGAAGACGAAGACCAACAAGAAGCGTGTCGTGACGGCCGGGCGACGATCCCCGACGGGAACGATCCCGGTCAATGCCCGTGCGCCGACGAGCAGGCCCACCGTGAACGCGACCACGGCCGACAGCGCTGGCAGCCGCTCCAGCGCAAGCAACAGCAAACCGAAGCCTGCCACCAGCTGCACGGCGAGTCCGGCACGTGCAGTCGATCGAACGCCCGCGACCGGAGCGGTAGACGCGAGGGAGGGCAACGTGAGCCCCGCCGACACACCCACCAGCGGCAAGACGCCGAGGAAGACCCATCGCCACCCGTACGTCTCGGCAATCCACGCCGCGACGGGAGGAGCCACGAGCCCAGGCAGGACCCAGGCGGCGGACATCATCGCGAGAATGCGCGGCCGATCCGACGCCGCGTATTCTCGATTTACCGTCGCCGTAAGCACCGCCGACACGGCACCCCCGCCCAACCCTTCGAGCACCCGCGCGGCAATCAAACTCGGCATGGTCGGCGCCAGCGCAGACCCCGTCAGCCCCAACGCGAAGACGACGAGCCCCTCGGCCAGGGGACGGCGCGGCCCACGCCGGTCCACGCGATCGCCCGCGGCGATCAGTCCGACGAGACTGGCGAGCAGATAGGCCGAGAAGACGGCGCCGTAGAGGGCGCGGCCATCGAGATCAGCCGCGAGCACGGGCACGATGACCACGACCGCCATCGCATGGAAGGCGTGGAGCGTCACGGCCAGAAGCAGGCCCGAGAGCAAGAGGGTGCGGGCACGCACCGCGTTGCGCCTCGCGTCGCCACCGCGACCGTCCGCGGCGACAGTCTCGTACACTCGCCCTGGCATACCGACTGGTCTTACACGAACGCGCACCGCCCCCCGCGACGTTGTTCCCTGGACGTCAACTTGCTATTTTACTGTCATCTCCTCTCGTATCCCGACAGACATGGCGGCCAATCTGCGCCTCCTGCGCGAAGGCCGTCGCATGACGCAAGCACAGGCCGCCCGCTTGGCTGGCATGCCGCGACCGACGTGGGCATCGCTGGAGTCGGGCAGCGCGAATCCAACGCTCGACGTGCTCTCGAAAGCCGCCGCGGCGATGCAGGTCTCGATCGAGGAGCTGATCGGGCCGCCGCGCTCGTCAGGCACGCACATACCGGCGCGCGCGCTCCGCACCCGACGACGCGGCAATGTCCGCGTCCGGAGCCTGCTCCCCGAGAAGATTCCCGGCCTCGAGGTCGAGCGCCTAGAGTTCTCGGTGGGTGCACACATGGCCGGCGTGCCCCATACCCCAGGCACGCGAGAGTACCTGACCTGCGAACACGGACGAGTGCAGCTTGCCGCAAGTGGCGAGTCCTGGGTTCTCGATCCCGGAGACGTCGTCATCTTCCGGGGCGATCAGCGACATTCGTACCGCAACGCGGGACGCGTCGCCGCCGTGGCGTACAGCGTAGTGATGCTCGCTCCACCGACTGCCTAGGTCTCGGCATCGGGGGCGCATCGCCCACCGGAAACCCTGGCAGCACGGCAAGTGAGCGTTCGACTCCGCGCCGAGCATGTGGTTGCAGTGCGGAAGGAGACACGCATGGACCACGCGCACGGGCGCAACACATTGATCCGAGGAGGCCACCTCCTCACGATGGATCCCGTACTCGGCGATCTCAACGGTGCCGATGTCCTGATCGAGGGTGATACCATCCGCGCCGTCGGCCCGGCGCTCGAGCCACCGGACGGTACCGAGGTGATCGACGCCCGGCACACCATCGTGACCCCGGGTTTCGTCGATACGCACCGGCACGTCTGGCAAACCCAACTGCGGACGATCGCGACGAACTGGACGCTCTTCGACTACACCTGCCGTATGCGATTCGGCTACAGCGCCTGCTACGAGCCCGAGGACGTCCACCTCGGCAACCTGGTCGGCGCACTCGAAGCGCTCCACGCCGGGATCACGACGATCGTCGACCATTGCCACATCATCAACTCGCCGGCCCACGCCGACGCCGCAGTGCGCGGGCTCCGTGAGAGCGGCATCGCCGGAGTGTTCTGCTACGGCATCTTTCCGAACCCCACGCTTCCCGATTTCACCATCGACTTCGAGCCCGGCTGGCGACTCGACGACGCCCGCCGGGTTCGCGCCGAACACTTCGCGGAGAACAACGCCCTCCTGACGATGGGCGTCGCCCCGACCGAGGTCACAGCGCGCCCGTTCGACGCCGTCTGTCGCGAGTTCGCCTTCGCCCGCGAGATCGGGGCGACGCGCATCTCCTGTCACGTCGCTATGGGCCGCTACGATCGCGGCGACCGATTGGTCGAGCGCCTGGCCGAGGCGCAGCAACTCGGCCCGGACGTGTTGCTCGTCCACGGCGCCGCATTGACCGACCACGAACTCGCGCTCGTGGCGGCCAGCGGGGCCGGCATCTCGGGAACCCCGGAGACCGAGCTCCAGATGGGCATGGGACGCCCGGTGACCTTCCGCGCTCGCGACGCCGGCGTCCGGACCGGGCTCGGCATCGATATCGTCTCGAACTATGCGGGCGACATGTTTGCCCAGATGCGCCTCCAGCTACAGGCGGAGCGTGGCTTTCGACATGCAAGCGCATCGGGTGCGCCGCGCGTGCTCGATGTGGCCGCGCGGGAGGTCCTCGAGCTGGCAACGATCGGCGGCGCCCAGGTACTGGGGCTCGAAGATCGGATCGGCAGTCTCACCCCGGGGAAGCGTGCCGATCTCGTGCTCACTCGCTGCGATGCCATCAACATGGTCCCGGTCCACGATCCGGTCGGGGCACTCGTCCTGAACGCCACCACCCACGACGTCGACACCGTGTTCGTGGCGGGCCGGGCGGTCAAGCGCAATGGCGCCCTCGTCGATTGCGACTGGCCGGCGCTTGCGGAACGCCTGCGTGCGTCGAGCGCCCGTATCACGGCCGGCTTCGCGCAGGCGCCGCTGGACCAGATCGAGCCGCTGATCGCGAATGCAATGCTGAACGCCGAGCACTGACGTGTAACCTTCGCCGGACGGGACACGACACCCCAGCATGGGCAATCACGCGAGGGCAGCGACCCTGCCGCCGCCGACCAGGCAGCCTCAGAGTGGACCGCCCACGAGCTCGAGCGCCGCGCGGGCCCCCCGCGGCGGCATAGGCAACTGGCATCTCGCGCTTGCGGTCGTGCTGGTGACCGGCTGCACCGCCATCCAACCGATGCCCCCGTCCGACGAGCGCATCCTTCCAACTCGCGCGGACTTTCACGCCGATCTGCACGACGTCCTCCAGCGTTTCGTCGACGATCGCGGACTGGTCGACTACCCTGCCCTCGCGGCGGACCGAGCGACGCTCGACCGCTACTACGCGCTGCTCGCCGACGTCAGCCCGGATAGTCACTCCGAACGATTCCCGACCGAGCACGATCGCCTCGCGTACTGGCTGAACGCGTACAATGCGGCCGTCCTGGTAGCCGTCTTGCGGCACTACCCGATCACGAGCGTCCGGGACGTCCGCCCACCCGTGGCCCTCTTCTTCCTCCCGCGGCTCAGCGGCTTCTTCGTCTTCCAACGCATCACCCTCGGCGGCCGCACGATGAGCCTTCTTCATCTCGAGAACGACATCGTACGCGCACGCTTCGACGAGCCACGCATTCACTTCGCCCTGAACTGCGCCTCGGCGAGCTGCCCGCGCCTGCCACGCACGGCCTTCTCGGCCGCATCGCTCCAGGCCGAGCTCGATCGCGAAACACGTGCGTTCATGGCGGACGAGCGCAACGTCCGCGTCGATCTCGCGGCGCGACGTATCGAGCTGTCCTCCATCTTCGAATGGTACGAGAAGGACTACCTCGCCTGGCTGGCCATACACGCGCCGGACGAGCCGCCAGCACTCAGCGCATACGTTGCCCGCTACCTCTCGCCAACGCGGGCAGCGGCACTCCGCGCGTGCACCGACTGCGCGGTCACCTTCACGCCCTACGATTGGAGCCTGAACGGCCGCTCCACCCGTTGAGCATCGGAGCCTCCTCTAGCGTTCCATTCTGGCCATCGCGCGCAGCAATACCGACGGCGCGAACGCACGCAAGAGTCGCGCCGTCGCCAGACTGAGGCTGCGGCGGGGCACGGTGATCTCGCGCCGCCGTCGATCCGCCACTGCGAGAATCGCCTCGGCGACGAGTTCCGCCGGGTATCGCGGACCACGGTACCCCGAAGGCTCCTCGACCTTGTCCCAGATCTCGGTGTCGATCGGCCCGGGCGTCACCAGGCCCGCGTGCACGCCAGTATCGGCCAGGTCACTCCAGAGCCCTTCGGTAAAGGCGGTCATCGCCGCCTTCGACGCCGCGTATACGGCCTCGCGGGGCGGCACGACATGCGCCGCGAACGACGAGACATTGACGATCGAGCCACCGGCCGTTTGCCCTTGCATGTACGCAATCGCGGGCAGCGTGGCCCACACGCACGACAGGAAGTTGATGCGGAGCACACGTTCGACCTCGTCCGCCGAGACGCGGGTCACGTGCTGATGCATCGGCACCGCGGCGTTGTTCACCAACACATCACAGCGGCCGTAACGCTCGACCGCCACGGCGACGAGGGTCTCCGCGGTGCGGCGGTCACCGACATCACCGACCAGATGCTCGGAGTCGGGCGACGTCTGCCGACACGTGGCGACGACTTCCTCGAGCTGCGGTCGTCGGCGCGCTACCGCGAGAACGACATCGCCTCGGGCCGCGAAAGCTCGGGCCGTCGCACGACCGATACCGGAGGAGGCCCCGGTCACCACGACAACGCGGCGTTGCGGTGTCACTGGCGCCTCCGCGCGTACACGGCGGCACACGCCGTGGCGTACGGCAGGCCCTTCCTCACCCGCGGCAGCATGCCCCAGCGCTTTCGGCGAGCGCAACCCGCGGGTGCGAGCACCCGCATCGCACGGAGTGGCATCCGTTGCGTTCGACAGCTATGCGAGATGGCCACTCGCACGTGTCACACGTCAGGGAGGTCCCATGCCGGAGTCGACGCTCAACTATCTGGCCGCCATGCCGGAGCGCCCCTACTACTATCTCGTCGACCCGCCACCCGACACGCCAGTGCGCAATACCAAGGGAGATCGGCGCACCCTCCCAATTCATGACGCACGCGCCCTGACACCACCGCCGACACTCGATCGCGAGGGCTTCGCACTCGTCCATCACGCGACGGCCGTCGAAGATCTGTACGATCCAACGGCGATTCACCGCGTGTACTACAAGGAGATGGAAACGCTCGTCGCCAACGCGACTGGCGCCACCCGTGTCACGGCACTCGATTTCAACGTCCGCTGCCAAACGCGCGCCGCGCGCGGCGAACGCGGCGCGCAAGAGCCAGTGCGTCTCGTCCACAACGACTACACCGAGCGCTCAGGCCCAGCGCGGGTCCGGGATCTCATGGGGGACGAGGCCGAGGCTTTCCTTCGCAAACCTAGTACCCACAGGCCGGAAAGGGCCAATCCGGGTTTGCCGTAGTATTGCGAGGCGCGAACGGGCGGTGCTATTCGTAACATGTCCCATTCTTCCCCGTGCCAATCCGGAGACACCGCATGTCGCACATCTCTGCTGGACCGCGTTGCCGTTTCGCGAACATCCCGGGAACTTCCCGATCACCGGTGGCGTCTCGCCCGCGGCGCGTCGCACTGATCGCCGGCCTGACCATCCTCATGCTCGGCGGCATCCCACCCGCGAGCTCTGGCGGAAACGTGCCCGAGGAATGCGGCCGCGAGATCAATCGCCGCCACCAGCGCTACCTCGACACCCTGACGACCGTGGTCGCCCGCTGCAGAACCGGAACGCCGCCGTCCTCCGAGTGCCGCCTCGCGACCCAGGCACGTCAGGCTGATGGCAAGATCGCCCGGGCTCGCGCCAGACTGTTCGGCGGCATTGCGGCACGCTGCGGCGGGGCGAATCGCCGCTGCGAAATTCCGCCTGGCGACGGCGACGTCGCACTCGCCGCCATCGACTGGGACACCGGACGGTGCGTCGGCGCCCAGGGGCGCTGCCACGGCCGCATCACCACGTGCGACGACGTCGCCACCTGTCTCGCATGTGTCGCGGAAGAGACCATCGATCAGGGACTCGATCGCGCCGTCTACGAACCGCTCGCCCGCCCCGACGGCGCCGCGTCGTGCCAACGGGCAGTCTCGAAGGAGGCGGTCAGGTTCCTCCTGAGGAAGGCGCGGGTCCTCGGCAAGTGCAACGACGCCCTGCTCGCGGCCAAACCCGGATTTCTCCACGGCGCCCCATGCCCCCAGGCGGACCTGAGCGGCCGGACGCTCACGCGTATCGAGCGCGCCGAACAACGCTTCGTCCGGACCCTGTGCAAACGTTGCGGCGGCGGCGACGACGCCAACGGCGATGGCCGGTGCGACAGCGCCGGAACGCTCGACGACATCGTGCGCGTGCCCTACGTCTGCCCGGACGTCTTGGTCCCGGAGAGCATCCTCTATCCGACCGGCGATGCTTGCCGCGAGCACAACCCGGTAACGACGCTCGACGACTATGTCGGCTGCCTCAGCTGCATGCTGGAGTTCATGGGAGAGTGCGCCGCTGCGGCGGGACGCGGCGATCCGCACCCGACCCCTCGATATCCTGCCGCGTGCCACCGACCTCGCGCCCTCGATCTCGTCATCGCGAACGTAGGCATGGACGATCAACGGTGCCGTCCCGATGCCTCCGGCGGACATCGATGCGAAAACCTCCGCGATGCCCCGGGCAACAGCAAAGACGTCGCCGTCGCCGACCTCAACCACGACGGCCATGCCGATCTGGTCTTCGCGAGGAACGGCGAACGGAGTCAGGTGTGCCTCGGCCACGGCCTCGGCAATACGACCTGCCGCGCCATCGGCGCCTCTGGCTTCGCACAGCGCGTTGCGATCGGCCTCGTCGATGCCGACGAGCATCCCGACCTCGTCTTCGCGCTCGCGCTCGCTGGGCGGAACCGCGTCTGCCTCGGCGACGGACACGGAGAGTTCACGTGCAGCAATGTCAGCGCGGACACCAACGAGACCTTGGGCGTGGCGCTCGGACATATTAACGACGACGAGCACCTGGACGCCGTGTTCGCCAACGCCTCGATGCAGCGCAATCGTCTCTGCCTTGGCGGTGGTGACGGTACGTTCACTTGCCAAGATGTCAGCGACGACACGAACCAGACCGCGGGCGTGGCCATCGGCAACCTCAACGACGATGCGCACGCCGATCTCGTCTTCGGGAACATCGAATCACTGCCGCCCACGAACCAACGCAACCGCGTATGCCTGGGCGACGCGCTCGGCGGCTTCACCTGTCGCGACATGAGCCCAGATACCGACCGGACCGTCGCCGTCGCTCTCGGAGACATCGACGACGATGGCGCCCTCGACGTGGTCTTGGCCAACGACAACCAACAGCGCAATCGCGTGTGTTTCGGCGACAACGCCGGAAGCTTCGCGTGCGCCGACGTGAGCGACGCCGGACTGGCGAGTTCCGACGTCGTCGTCACCGACGTGGACGGCGATGGCCACCTCGACGCCGCGTTCGCCAACGCCGCGCTCGCCTTCAGCGAACACAACCGGCTCTGCCGCGGGGACGGCACGGGGACGTTCGCCTGCGAGGATGTGAGCGCCGACGTCACCCTGTCGCGGGGCATCGCTGCAGGCAACCTCTGACTCGAGCGCCCGGGCCGCCAGCCCCCTACCCGCCCCTCGGAGCCGGGGTCAGCCAGCCCTCAGCGAATCCGCCAGCGACGTCACGACGAACGCCAGCTGCTCGGACGTCATCTCGGGAAAGATGGGGAGCGAGAGGCTATCTCGCGCAAGGGCTTCCGCAGCCGGACACGCGCCTCGAATCCATCCCTGCGAAGCGTAGGCCGGCTGCAAGTGCACGGGAACGGGGTAGTGGACGGCAGCGCTGATCTCGCGTGCCTGGAGGTCGGCGTGCACGCGGTCGCGATCCGGCACCCGGACCGGATACAGATGCCACACCGGCTCGGCACCAGCACGAACCACTGGAGCCACCACGTCCGGGATATCAGCCAATAGCGCATCGTAGCGTGCCGCGTGTTGACGGCGGGCTTCGTTCCAGCGATCGAGGTGGCGGAGCTTCACTGCCAGCACCGCGCCCTGCAGGCCCTCCATGCGATAGTTGTATCCAACCTCGACGTGATTGTGGCGGCCCTCCTGCGCGTGGTCGCGCAGGCGGCGGATACGCTCGGCGAGTGCCGCGTCATCGGTCACGACGGCGCCGGCTTCGCCCGCGGCCCCCAGGTTTTTCGAGGGATAGAAGGAGAAGCAGGAGAGGAGGCCGAATGAACCAGCCGGTCGCCCCCGCAGCCGAGCGCCCTGCGACTGCGCCGCATCTTCGATCAACGCGAGACCATGGCGGGCGGCGATCTCTTCGAACGCCCCGAGGTCGGCAAGATGGCCGTACAGATCGACCGGCAATATCGCTTTCGTACGCGGCGTGATCGCGGCCTCGGCGCGGAGTGGGTCGAGCTGCCCCGTACGCGCATCGACATCGGCGAACACCGGCCGCGCACCGCAGTACGTAACGGCCCAGGCCGTCGAGATCCACGTGTACGGCGTCGTCACGACCTCGTCCCCCGGCCCGACGCCCGCGGCGAGCAGAGCCAGATGCAGCGCCGACGTGCCCGAGTTCACGCCAACGCAAAACGCGCGGCCGACATACGAGGCAAAGGCCGACTCGAAGCGTGCAACACCCGCGCCAAGAATGAACGCCGCGTCGTCGAAGATCGCCCGCACGGCATCATCGAGCTCGCCGCGAATGGGCGCCATCTGCGCCTGCAGATCGATCATCGGAACTTTCATGAGGGCCCTGCCCTTGGCGCGCTGCGTGGGGTCACGGGTCGCAACCAGAATCGTATCAGCTCTTTCAATTGGCGCGACATGACGTGCAACGACGTCCCCGACGCCTCGCCCTGGGTCCGCGGATAGTGCGCAATGTCGATCTCCTCGATGCGGAACCCCATCCTGTGCGCTTTGACCATGAGCTCGACGTCGACGTTCGCGCTGCCGGACTCGAGGGCAATGCTATCGAGCACCGTCTTCCGAATGACCTTTACGGAGTCGATGTCCTTGATTCTCAGTCCGAACATCAGGCCCACGACGAAGTTGTAGAAGTGCGCGGCCCGCACCCGCCCGGCGCCATCCTGGCGATCGCGGCGGGTCCCGACGACGATGTCGCACTCGGCAATGCACGGCAACATCGCGGCGATCGCGTCGATCCGGACCTGATAGTCACCCGGCACATAGGCAACGACCTCGTAGGTCGCGCTGCGAAAGCCGGTCTTCTGGGCGCTGCCATACCCCATGTTGTGCGGGTGGGTGACCACCCGCACGGTCTCGTATTTCTCGGCCAACGCGCGCGCGACAGTATTGGTGTCATCGGTGGATCCGTCGTCGATGATGAGAATCTCGTGCTCGCTCGCAACGCGCCGGAGGGTCGCCAGGCAATCGAGCACGGCGTACTCGATCGTGTGGGCCTCGTTGTGAGCAAGGATGAACAGCGAGACATCGGGCATCAGGCGTCCAACACCTTCTTGACGATCCCTCCCAACCGCATCTTCTCGTAGGCGGTCGCGAAATACTCTTTGATGTCCCCTTGCTGCTGGATCCACTCGACATAGCGCGCCACGCCCTGCCTCACATCGACCGTGGGCGCCCACCCCAGCGTACGCAGCAGCGTGTTGTCCGAGAACAGGTGTCGCACTTCGCCGGGCCGAAATTCACCGGACATGACGGGGGCCACCTCGGTGCCGTACGCCTCGTTCAGTATCGCCACGAACTCGAGGACCGTCGTCGGCCGCGAGGTCCCCACATTGAACACCCGATAGTCCGCGTCCGCATTCCTGCTCACGAGGAGGTTCGCCCGCGCGACGTCCCCGACGTACACGAAGTCTCTCTTCTGATGCCCATCCTCGTAGATGATCGGCGGCAGGCCGTTCAGGATCCTGGTGGAGAAGATGGATGTCACGCCGGTGTAGGGATTGATCAACGACTGCCTCGGGCCGTAGGTCATCGAGTAGCGAAGGGCCACGGTCGGAATGCCCAAGGACCGGCCGATGCGGATGGTCATCCGCTCCTGGCTGTACTTCGTAATCGAGTAAATGATGCCGGGATCGATGCGCTTGCTCTCGTTGGTCGGCACGGGCGTCGTGTCGCCGCCGCATTCGGGACAGGCGACCTCCCAACGACCCTGCTCGAGCTGCTCGATCGGCCTTGTCCCAGGTTCGACGTACCCGTGCGCGGCGCACGTGTATCCGCCTTCACCGTACACGGCCTGCGACGAGGCCACGACGACCTTCTGGAGATCCAGGCGTTCCTCGCGAATCACATCGAAGATGTTCGCGGTCCCAATCGAGTTGGCGTACACGAACTTCGTCAGTTCTGGCGCGAAGCCACCGTACGCCGCCTGGTGGAACACGACATCGACGCCACGTAGGGCCTTGGCGACGACATCCCGGTCCTTGACGTCGCCCTCGATGAACTCGAAGTCACTCTTCGTCCACGCGGGCTTTTCGGCGTGGGTCTCCGGCTCGAGATTGTCGAGAATCCGAACGTCGTACCCCTCCGCGAGGAGCAGGTCGGCCAGATGACTTCCAATCAGCCCGGCACCGCCGGTCACAAGTGCTTTCATCGGGAATACCTCGGCTCAGATGTGAGGGGTCTCGTCCCGGAGCGTCGCCGCCCCTGGATCATCGACTAGGGTATACAGGATGAACCCTTCCGCATCGGTCTCTGTCTTCGCGATCCGGCCCGCGAGCAACGTTTCGATCACTTCAGCGTACTGTGGCTGCGGGGGGTAGGGGGGAATGATGACGTACCCGAGATTGAACGTCCGGAGGAACGTCGTCACCTCGTCCGGAGTGTAGGTCGTGCCGGACCATGCCCCGCGGCCCGCATGCGCCATCGTCAGGATGTCGCCCATGATGGGCGCGTCCTGAAACCAGTCGTAGGCGGTATGAGTGACGCGCGACACGTAGCCACCGACCCGGGGCTTGCGGTGAATGGTCTGCCAGTACATCAGGAACGCCGACGGCGTCGACCAGTCAAGACCCAAGCCTCCCCCGCTGTAGGCAAGGCCCCCTCCGAGTTCCAACAGCGTCCGGTCGCCGGGAGAGGCGGCGAGCTGCTCGTAGATCTCGGGAATCGGGATCTCACTGACGGGCGTCCCGAGATGCCCATACTCGACCACCGCGAGCGCGAGAACGCCAAGCAGAACGAGTCGCCAGTGTCCGGTACGAGTCGCAATGGCGGCGACACCCACCCCGGCAAGCGCCGTCACCGCGAGCGACACCCCGACGACGAGTCGGCGCGGCGCGTCGAGCAGGACGAAGAATGGCAACCGCGCCAGCCATTCGAACGGGGTCCAATCATGCGACAAGAGCTCGAAAGATCCGGCGCGCATCACCGAACCACACGCCAGGAGCAGAGCGACGACGCCCCCGAGCGCCAGCCCGACGGTCTCGGCGTTCCGCCGTGCGACAACGCCACCGAGTGCCAACGCCACGATGCCCCATCCGAGAAAATAGGAGTCGACATCGTCGTTCTGGTCCCATGCGTAGGCGTGCAAGGACCCGAGCATGGGGTTGGCCGCACTCGGCACGAGCACGTCGGCCAGATTGACGACGGACCCCGACGTGAACCCGAATCCGCCGCGCGCAACGTCACTGGTATCCATGGGCGGAATGACGACCGTCATGACGAACCACGCCAGCGCAATATTGCCGACCGCCGCCAGCGCGATCCGCCCCACATGCTTGGTCGTGAGATGACTCGGCATGAGCGCAAGCCCGATGACGGCGACCATCACCAGAAACGACGCAGCCGGATACACCTGCGTAAACGCCACCCACCACGTCACCGCGCTCAGCCCGAGGAGAGGACGCAGTCCCGCCGTGCGCATGAAGGACACGAGCGCCAGAATGCCGAAGGGCATCGCCGCCACGGCAACGAGCTGCGCGAGGCGCCCATGGAGCATCAGCGCCATCATGATCGGACTGAAGCCAAACAGCAGGCCCGCAAAGGCCGCCGCGGCGTCATGCCTCGTCAACGCACGTACGAGCGCGGCCATCCCGGCCGCCGCACACACCGGGGCCACCAGCGAGAGCAGATCGGCGTACAGAATCAGGTCCGAGAGGAAGAAGAACGCTGGCACCGCGAGGAATGGCATGCTCGCCGATTGCGCCATGTTGACTCCAAGCGGAAAGAGGACGCGCGTCGTAAAGAAAGGGCTCTCGCCGGCCAGCAACGAGGACCAGAACAGGTCGAAGGACCAGAGATAGCCAGGGAGATCCCCCGGCAGACCCGGCAAAGCGACACCGAGTTGGGTCACGAGCGGATAGGTCACCGCGACCGACAGCAGGCCGTAGCCAAGGAGGATGAGGATCCAGATGCGCGGCGCAAAACGAAGCTCGGGACCAGTGATCGTCATCCTCGCGCGCCTGACATCGATTGTACGTTGGTGTACTGCGAGCGGGCAAGCCGCAGCCCTCTCCATCGAAAAGCCGTTGAACGGCGTGCGGTCCGGTGCCATGGTGAAACACGACGTGGACACCTCGTCCGCGCGTCGAGAGCCTCATGAAGACATCGCTGCGAGTCGCTGTTGTAGGCTGCGGATACTGGGGACCGAACCTCGTACGCAATCTGGTGGCAACGCCCGGCGTCGAGGTCGGATGCGTCTGCGACCTCGAGCAGACACGCCTCGACGATGTCGCCCGACGGTTCCAGGTCGGCCGAACAACCACCGAGTTCGAGCGCGTCCTGGACGATCGCGGCATCGATGCCGTCGTGCTGGCGACGCCCATCCCGACACATCGCCGACTCGGCGAAGCCGTACTCCACGCCGGCAAACATCTGTGGGTCGAGAAACCGCTCGCCGGCAGCGTCGCCGACGCGGAGGCGCTGGTGAACCTCGCCCGGGACAAGAATCTCCGGCTCTTCGTCGATCATACGTTCCTGTACACCCCCGCCGTCCGAAAGATCCGCGAGCTCATCGCCAGTGGCGAGCTGGGTGACGTCCTGTATCTCGACTCGGTACGCACGAACCTGGGCCTGTTCCAAGAGGACGCGAACGTGCTCTGGGATCTGGGGCCACACGATCTCTCGATCGCGCGCTACGCACTGGGGCGCAGTCCGTCGGCGATCTCAGCCGTAGGAGTCCGCCACTACGATGGCGCCGCCGAGAACATGGCCTATCTCACGCTGCGCTACGACGAGAAGCTGCTCGCGCACTTCCACCTCAACTGGCTCGCGCCCGTAAAAATCCGTCGCACCATGATCGGGGGCACCCGTCGCATGCTCGTCTATGACGACGTCGAAGCGGTGGAAAAGATCAAGATCTACAACGAGGGCGTGCGGGTCGAGCCGGGCGATCTCGAGTCACGACGCCGCACCCTCGTATCGTACCGCACCGGTGACGTGTGGTCGCCGCACCTCGAGCAGACGGAGGCGCTCTCGGCGGCCGTTCACGATTTCGCGACCGCCATCGAGGAAGGACGCGCCACCGGCTCCGACGGCGAGGCAGGTCTCGAGATCGTGCGCATGCTCGCGGCGGCTCAGCAGTCGATGGATCAGGACGGCGGCTTCGTCGAGATCTGACGATGAGTGACCACCAAGACCCTGCCCAACTCTACCAGCGCGTCGCGAGTGATGTGCGCCTGGGTCGCGACGTGCGCCTGGCCGCCTTCATCAACCTGTACGGGTGCACGATAGGCGACGAGTCACGGATCGGCACCTTCGTCGAGATTCAGCGAGGCGCCCAGATCGGTCGCCGGTGCAAGATCCAGTCGCACACGTTCATTTGCGAGGGCGTCGAGATCGGGGACGAAGTCTTCGTCGGCCACGGCGTCGTCTTCACCAACGACCGACTCCCCCGAGCAACCACAGCCACGGGTGCGCTGCAAGACACGACCGACTGGGTATGCGAGCGTACGGTGGTGCATCGACGGGCGAGCATCGGCTCCGGCGCCACCATTCTCTGCGGCCTGACGATTGGCGAAGAATCGGTGATCGGGGCGGGGGCAGTCGTCACACGCGATGTCGCGCCACGGGTAGTCGTGGCCGGCAATCCGGCGCGAGTCCTCCGCGACGAAATTACACTTGACTAGATAGTTACACACGAGTATACGTTCGAGCCTCGTGGCTAAAGTCGCCTCCACGTCGACCGGCGCCGCCGGCGCGCGTCCAGAACCACGCCTCGTGGCCGTCGCAGATCTCACCCGTCGCGAGCGCCGCAAGCGCGAGGTCCACACACGCATCCTCGAGGGGGCTATCGCGCTCTTCGACGAACGCGGCTTTCACACCACGAAGGTGGCCGACATCTGCGAGCACGCTGACGTCGCCAACAAGACCTTCTTCAATCACTTCGCCTCCAAGGAGCATCTGCTCCGGGAGATCGCCAGCTTCGTGCTCGACGATTTCGTCAACGAGATGGAGCTCGCCCGCAAGCAGCCGGTCTCCACGCGCGAGCGCATCTACTTCTTGTTTCGGCGCATCACCGATCGCATCGACGAGGCCGGCGCGATGCGCGCGCAACTCGTACACGAGGTCATTCGGGTCGCGCACGACCCGGAGGTCGAGCCTCAACACGCTCGGAAGCTCCACGACGCGTTTCGCGGCATCGTCGAGGACGGCCGTACCGCCGGCGACGTCTCTCCCGACCACGATCCGGAAACGCTCACCGAAATGCTGATGGGCGCGCTGTATGCCGTCATGTTCAACTGGACGAACTTCGAGGACTATCCGCTCCGCCGCCGCGCGCTGGCCGCCGCGCGCTTCCTCGGCGATGCGATGGCTGCGAAGCCGCCCGCAAGACCCAACACGTCGAGGAAGAGAAAATGACATCTCGATCCCACGAGCATACCGAGCTCCCCCTCCCGAACGGATGGTTCGCCGTCGCTTGGAGCAAGGACCTCGCGGCTGGCGAGGTCCAAGCGATCCACTACTTCGGCCAAGATCTCGTCCTCTTCCGCACCCGCAAGGGGCATGCCCGTGTACTCGATGCGTACTGCGCGCATCTCGGTGCCCACTTCGGCCATGGCGGACGCGTGGTGGGCGAGAACGTGCGTTGTCCGTTCCACGGCTGGCAGTACGACGGTGAGCAGGGGCACTGCGCCAGGATTCCATATTGCGACAAGATTCCGGCAAAGGCTCGCGTCCGCGCCTGGCCGGTCGTCGAAAGAAATCGCATGATTTTCGTCTGGCACCACGCCGAGGAGACACCGCCGATCTGGGACGTTCCCACCGCGCCAGAGCTGAACGATGCGGCCTGGACGGAGCCGAGGTACTACGAGCTGAACGTCCCCGTGCACATGCAAGACATGGCGGAGAACAACTGCGACCCGGTCCACTTCAAATTCGTGCACGGCAGTGTCGACGTCGGCGAGGAGGGCGAGATCGAGTTCGGCGAGGACGGGCGTTTCTTTCGCATCGCGAATACGGCCGAGCGTGAAACGCCGCTCGGCAAATTCACCACCCGGCTCGAACGCGACAGCTGGCAGCTCGGCATGACGAGCGTGCGCACGCTGGGAATCCCGGACGCCGGCCTGATGATGTTCTCCTCCACCTCGCCGATCGATTCGAGCAACACCTGCTCGCGCTGGGTCTTCAGTGTGACACGCAATCTCGTCGACATCGCCGGCGAGGATTGGATCGAGGGCATGTCGACCGGCGTCCTGCAAGACATGGCGATCTGGAAGAACAAAATCTACCGCCCCGCGCCGGTCTTCTGCGAAGCGGACCAGTATCTGATCCAATTCCGGCGCTGGGTGCGCCAGTTCTACTCGACTGCGAACTGAAGGAGCATGGCGATGGATCGCTATCTGATCATCTCATCCGACTGTCACGCGGGACTGCCGCCCGAGCGCTATCGCGACTACGTCGATCCGCAATACCAGGAGCTCTTCGATGCCGCCCTCCCGATCCAGATCGAACGCACACAGGAAGCCGAGCGCAAGTTTCTGATCGCGGACGTCAACGCCGCCTGGCGGAAGGGCCGCGAGCAGGATCTCTCGGGCGCATGGGATTCCGATCAACGACTCCGCGTGCTCGACGCCGACGGGATCGTCGCCGAGGTCATCTTTCCCGACGGCATCACCGAGATGAACATGCCGCCGTTTGGTGCCGGCCTCTCGCTGCCCACCGAGGAGATCGTCCCCGAGTTGCAGTGGGCCGGGGCCCGCGCCCACAACCGCTGGATCTCCGAGTTCTGCCAAATGGCCCCCGAGCGTCGCGCCGGCGTCGCGATCGTGCCCGCACTCTGGGACGTCGACGAGGCCGTGCGCGAAACACGCTGGGCACGTGAACGCGGACTGCGCTCGATCCTGATTCCGAACTACTGGGGCAAACACGACGCGTACCATCACCCGAAGTACGATCCTCTGTGGGCCGTCTGTCAGGACCTGGAGATGGTCATCAACTTCCACTCCGGCGCCGCGCCCATGTCCGACTACGCCGACCACCAGGGGATGATGGGCATCTACATCTCGGAGGTGGCCTGGTGGACGGCACGGCCGCTCTCGTTCCTCATCTGGGGTGGGGTCTTCGAGCGCTTCCCACGGCTCAAAGTCGCGGTGACCGAAGGCACCTCCATCTGGGTGCCCGAGCTCCTGTCGCTGCTCGACTTCCGCTACGCCGACACGCCCTACAGTGCCAAGCTCGGCGACTACCGCAGCCACTTGAAGCGCACGCCCAGCGAGTACTTTCATCGCAACGTCTTTCTCGGCGCCTCGTGCATGCCACGACGTGAATCCGAGATGCGCTACGAAATCGGGCTCGGCAACATCATGTGGGGCTCGGACTATCCGCATCCCGAGGGCGCGTGGCCCGAGACCGCGACGCAGCTCCACGAAACCTTCGACGGCCTCCCCGACAGCGAGCTCACGGCCATGCTCGGCGGCAACGCCATCGACGTCTACGGCTTCGACCGCGATGCCCTGACCACACTCGCCGACCGCATCGGCCCCGAAAAGCACACGTTCTCCCCCACTGCTTCGTGAAAGGAGCGCTCCGATGGCACGACTCCGCTACGTAAAAGGCCCGGAGGAACTTGCGCGCGCACGCGCAGCGAACCCCGAGTTTCTCTCCAGCACCGTGCGATCGATCCGCACCGTGTACGAAACCGACCCCGCCATCGCCCGCGCCGTCGTTCCGCGCCCGCTCGAGCCAACCGGAGCCGAGGTCGCCCTCACCGTCTCGCACGTCGCCATCCACATTACCCCCGAATTCACGTTCGAGATCGGCTCGGCCATCTTCGGCGTGCGCGTGACCTACGACAACGTGCCCGGCACGTACCTGATCACTATGCCGATGACGACCGAGGCCGCGGTCGTCGGTGGGCGTGAGACCTTCGGCGAGCCCAAGAAGATCGCGGACATCGAGTTCAAGCAGGAAGGGAAGACCGCGTCGGGCGTCGTCTCCCGCATGGGAATTCCCTACATCGAGGTACAGGCGACCCTGGGCGACGAACGCGGTCCGCGCGCATTCACCGAGCACGCCTACTGCTACAAGATGCTGCCCTCGTGTCAGCCCGATCGCGACTTCGACTACGACCCCCTCCTCGTCCGCCTCGAATGGAAACACGAGCAGACGCGCGTCGTCGACGCGCAGGCGAGCATCACGCTCCGCGACTCGCCGTTCGACCCCGTCGCGGACCTTCCCGTACGGAAGATCGTGAAGGCCGAGTACGAGGAAGGCACCACGGCAAGCAACGGTACGGTACTCCGTGCCGTCCCCGGAGAATGGATGCTCCCGTTTCTCCATCAACGCTATGACGATCACGCAGTCGAGGGCGTCGAGCTCGCGGACGCATCGTGAGCCGCCGGCCCACGTAGGAGTTCACCGTGCAGGAGTTCGACAAGAAGGTCGTCGTCATCACCGGGGGCGCGAGTGGCGTCGGGCGCGCGCTCGGCGAGCGCTGCGGACGTGCCCGCATGCAGGTCATCCTATCGGACGTCGAGGAGACCGCGCTCGCCGCGACGGTCGCCGATCTCTCCGCGACCGGGCTCGACGTCAGCGGCATCCCCGCCGATGTCTCCGATGCGGCCTCCATGACCGCCCTCGCGGCTCAGGTCTTCGCACGCCACCCCACCGTACACCTGCTCTTCAACAACGCGGGGATCGGCACCGACGAAATGCAGACACCGCTCTGGGAGTCCTCCCGGAACGACTGGACGTGGGCGCTGAGCGTCAACCTCTGGGGCGTGATCCACGGTATCCGGGCATTCGTCCCGACCATGCTCGCACGCGGCGAAGAAGGCCACGTCGTGAACACGTCATCGGGGAACGGCGGCCTCTTTCCGCTCCCAACGACACCCATCTACGCCACGACCAAAGCCGCTGTCACCTGCGTCTCGGAGGTCCTCCATCATCAGTTGCAAATGGCCCGGGCCAAGCTCAAGGCCGGCGTCCTCTTTCCGGGCCCGCATATCGTGAACACACGCATCTTCGAGTCGGCACGCAACCGCCCTCTGGACCTGCCAATGGAGACCGATCCCGATCGCCCGCCCCCCACGCTCGCCGACATCAAGACCATGGCGAAGCAGGTCGGCGTCGACCTCGCCGTGACCGAGCCCGCCGAGGTCGCCGAGTTCGCGTTCAGCGCGATTCGCGAGGATCGCTTCTGGTTGCTCCCGCCGAGCAAAGACGTGGATGCCCGGATCCGAGGACGCCTGGAGAGCATCCTCGAACGCCGTACGCCGGAGATGCCGTCGCTACTCTGAGACCGGCGCGGGCGCAGCCGACAGCACGGCTGACCTGCCACCTCGATCGTCATGCAGCCAGTGGCAGATGCGCGCCCGTAGCGGTCCGTAGTCCGAGACCGGCTTGGCAAGGAACTCGGTGAAACCGGCCGCCAAGGCCGCCGACTCCACCCGGGGTCCCGTGTTGATGCTGGTGGCGATGATCGGCAGATCGCCACACCCGTTGAGCGCGCGAATTCTGCGGGTGGCCTCGTAGCCGTCGACCTCGGGCATCTGGAGATCGAGAATCACGAGATCGGGGCGGTGCGCTTCGACCATCGTGAGCGCCTGCCCTCCGTCGAACGCCTCCAGCAGTTCGACCCCAGGGAGCTCGCGCTCGAGATAGCGGCGAAACAACAAGCGCGCCATGCTGAGGTCGTCAGCAAACAGGAGTCGCTTCGGCCGCGGGGCCTGCGCCAACGCCACGAGGCGCTGGACCTCGGCAGCCTGCGCACGCGTCGCCGCGAGATGTCGCTCATCCGCGCTCGCGCCTGACACCACGGACCCCGTCGGAGCGGGCTCGGAGTCGCGCGTCAGGTCGACGTCCGGGTCACCCTCCGCGGACGCGGCGTCGGAACTCTCGGCCGACAGCTGCTGCACGAGTTGGGCGTTCGTCAACGCCATACCGGCGAGCTGCGCGACACCCTGGGCCAGGCGCGCCTCCTGGCGCGTGAACCCCTCCCCGGAGCTCCTGCCCAGCAACTGCACACCCACGGGCTCACCATCGCGGCGCAGGACGACCAACAACGCGGTCGTGACCCCGAGGGCGTCAAGCATCCCGCGGACGGGCTCGTCCGCGGCGGCGCGCTCCAGTGGCACGACCTCTTCGCGCGCGAGACGGGTGAGGATCTGGCCGATCGCGTCGAGGCCGATCGGCGTGCTCCGTATCTCCTGCCACGGCGCCTCGGAAACCCCGACGGCGGTCGTCGGCTGCAGCACTCCCCGCGCCGTCCGCACGAACCAGGTCGAGCTCTGGTCGCACTCGACGATCTCACGAGTCAGTGAGCACAAGCGCTCGAGCAGCACGGTCGGATCAAGCGAAGCGAGCAACTCGCGCCCCGCGCGGGCCAGCGCCCCTGACGCCCGAGCGTCGCTCTTCGAGGCTTCCTCGTCCCGATACCCGCCCATGGCGCTCCCGAGCAAGCGCACGGCGGCGCGCAGAAACTCGACGTCATCGCGGGTGAACGCGCGCTGCGTCGCCGCATACACCGTCAGTACGGCGTACGCACGCTGGCGCACGCGAAGAATCGCACCGACACCGCTGGTGATCGTATGGTCACGAAAGACACCCGGGCTCTCGAGACTCTTCTCCCTCCGAAAATCCTCCACGACCAGCGGCTCGTCAGCGCGCAGAGCCGCTGCCGGATGCGATCGTCCACCGGCATCGACGGTCGCCACCCCGATCGCGCCATCCTTCCAACCGACGCCTGCCGACAGCCGCAACGTCTTGGCGTCCGGCTGCACTTCCCAGACAGCGCACTGTGACGTGCCAAGCGCCTCACCGATCCAAACCACCGCGCGCTCCAGCAACACGTGCGCGTCATGGGTGCGAAACCCGAGCTGGCCGATGCTGGCAATCGCCTCCTGGCGTCGCGCCTGACTCTCCAAACCGACGCGATGGGCGCACACCGCCCTGCGCTCGCGCTCGCGGAGCGCGGCGGCCGCCGTGGCAACGACCGTCACCCCAACGGCGAGCACCAGGTGGCTGAGAAGCTGCGCCTGATCGCGCGTGCCGATGAGCCAGATGGATCCGACACCGTAGACACCGACCAGTCCGCATCCGACGGCGGCCACCTGCAGCGGCCGCCACGGCAACGCGAGCCATCCCGCCAGCAGCGCGACGATGACGGCCGCGGAATAGTGCATCCCCACCGTACCGTCCGCGGCGAGAAGCTCGATATTCAGTCCGAACGCCAGCACCACCGCGATCCCACACGCGAGTGCCCGGCGACGCCCGAATTCGGTCAGGAGCAACAGGGCCGCCGCCGCGCACCCCATGAACGCCAGGGCGCGCCAGATCCGCAAGAGTCCCAACTCGGGCGGCTCGACGATGCCATCGAAGAACGCGAACACCGGGAGCAGCACCAGCGCCCCCGCCGCGAGGAGCCTGGCTCCCGGAAGCGCGGCGGTGCGGCGCTCGTCCTCGCACGCCTCCTGGACCGCCTGATCGTACGGACTCGTCACCGGCAATTAGTGAAGCAACGAGCATGCCGGCTGAACACCCAAGCCCGCCCGCATCCGGACCCGGCGACCCGCCACCAGCGCGCTGCCACGGCAAATTATTGGCGGTCGCCGGCGCGCCAACCCACGTTCTCGTTGACGGCCTTTCATCCAGCCGACAGACTGCGCCGCCGTGGCAGACGAACCCCTCGTACTCATCGACGAGCCGGCCCAGTGGGTGCGGCGTCTCACTCTGAACCGCGCCGAGAAACGGAACGCGCTCACCAACGCGCTCCGGGGCCAACTCTTCGACGCCCTGCACGCAGCTGATCGAGACAACAGCATCCGCGTCACGATCATTCGCGGCGCCGGCACCTGCTTCTCGGCTGGCTACGATCTGGTCGCCGACTACCTCGAGGATCAGCCGTACTTCAGCGCCTGGGGCGACGGGCTCTGGCCCCGCCACGTCGTGCAGGGCTGGTTCGACATCTGGGATCTCGCCAAACCGGTGATCGCACAAGTCCACGGCTACTGCCTCGCCGGAGCGACCGAGCTCGCGGCGGCGTGTGATCTCGTCTACGTCGCGGAGGACGCCCAATTCGGCTATCCGCCGGTCCGCACGATGAGCCCACCCGACATGCAGTTCTACCCGTGGCTCGCCGGCATGCGAAACGCGATGGAGATGATGCTGACCGGTGACGCCATCTCGGGAGCCGAGGCCGCGCGCATGGGCATCGCGAACCGCGCCTTCGACGCGCGCGAACTCGACGCGGCCGTCCTGGCCATCGCCGCCCGCGTGGCAAAGGTCCCCTCCGATCTGCAGCAGGTCAACAAGCGCGCGGTCCACCGAGCGATGGAGGTCATGGGCCTGCGCACCGCCATCCGTGCCGGCAGCGAGCTGCAAATCGTCGGCTTCAATCAGCCTTCGTCGCGAGCGTACCTGCAACAACTCACCATGCAGGGTGTCACCAAGGCGCTCGACCAGCGGGACGAGGCCTTCGGCGACTATCGCGTCGGCGAGGCCGCCGCGAGGGCGAAACCCGGACGCACCGACAAGGCTCGGCGCGTTCCGAAAGCCAAGACGGTGGCCACGAAAAAGCCCAAACGCGCCACCAAAACCCGGCGCACCACAAAACGGCGGCCCACACGTTGACCACCCGCCGATCGGTCTGGTAACGCGAGCAGGAGGTTCGCTCATGCTTCCGATCAAGATTCCATGTCGCACGACGTTGCCGCTTCTCGCGGCACTCGTCACGCTCGCGACGCTCGTCGCATCGACCGCCGGTGCCGATGTCTGCGGCGATGCGAATCTCGACGGGGTCGTCGACGACACCGACGCCGTGCTCGTCTTCCGGCGCGTTGCCGGATTGAGCTCGAGCGCCGTGAAGCGCACCAGCGATCTCGATGTCGATGGCGTCCTGACCGACGCTGACGCCGTACGCTCGCTCCGCCTCGCCGCGGGCTTGCCGGACACGGTGAGCTGCACCGCCTCCCAAATCGACGGATTCTCGGATCGCTCCAACGCCATCCTCCGGATTGGCGCCGCCGCCATTCCCGGAGGTGCACGTATCGCGCAGAGTACGATCCCGTGCGCGAATGGGGGCTTCCGCGCCGCCGGCGCTACGAGCGAAGAGCACGTAGATTGCAACGAGAACGGCCTGATCACCAACGGCATCATCACGTTCGACGACGACCCACAAAACTCCATCTTCCGCGACAGCTACCAAGGATTCTCATTCTTCGATCTCAGCACCTTCGAGAATCTCATCATCACGGGCACCCTCGCCTACGACTTCAGCGTCGCCAACGAGACGACAGTGACGGGCACGTTGGACGCCTCGAGCAACCTGCTCGGCACGTTCACCGACCAGTATTTCGACATCGTCCTCAACGACGACTTCAACGTCCTCGAGACCAGCATCCGGACCGACGTAACCAACGGCCTGGGCGCGTTCGCGAACCTGAGTGCCGTCGAGTACATCCTTCTCCGTTCCGGCATCGAAGACCTGATCGTCTTCTTCAGCAACGGCACCACCGAGCGCACGGTCTTCGGAGAGGGTCTCTGCGATCGATGCTCGAGTAGCCAACAATGCGGCCAGGACATGGGCTGCTTCCCGTGCGTCGACAACTGCGGCGGTACGCCACGCGTCTGCAGTGTCGACTTCGTCAACCTGAACTGCGGTCCGCCTGGCGTGTTCGGCCCGCCCGAGCTGTGCGCGCCGTGCGTCACGGGCGCGGAGTGTGGCAGCGTCCTCAGCTGCTTCCAGTGTGACAGCGACTGCAGCGGCTTCATCGATCGCTGCAGCAGCAACGTCCTGTTCGTCGAGTGCGTAGACGGATTCTTCTAAGTCTCCCCCTCGGCCTCAGCGCGGGTACGTGACGCGCCAGACACCGATGCGCTCTCCCAACACGGATTGCCGCGCGGCAAACGGATGGAGCGCGCGCAGGTACCGACCCTCCAGAAACACCAGATGCGTCAGGGTCGCCCTGAGCAGGGTCGGCGGAGCCACGAGAATCGCGCGGTGCTCCGCATCGACCAGCACCGCGATCTCGGAATGCGTCGCATCCTCGACGACGTGCTCGCGCAGGCCGCCGGACGCGACCTCCATCACGATGCCCGGTTCTCCGTACGCCGCTTCGACGACGCCCGCGGCGTCACGCTGACGAAAATGCAATCGGCTCGTGGCCGGGTCGTCGGGCACGTACAGGAACGCTTCGAGCAGAAGATCCGTGCCGACCGGTGCCGCTATCGGGCAGTGCAACCGGCCCTGCGCATCGGGAGCCTGACAGGCGAGCCACCCCCCGTGGAGGTACTCGACCGGCGGCGCGATGAACATCTCGAGATCTTCCGACGCGGCGTATCGCCGTGCCGCAGCGCGCACGGAGCGGGCCGTCTCGTCGTCGTATCCGAGGCGCGCAGCAAGACCGGGCGCGGGAACCTCCGGAGAGGCGGCGACGACAGCACGCCGCAGGTCCCATCCTCCGAGAAAGCCGAGCCCCGGCAGGAGCGCTTCCGTGGAATTGACGAGGAGATAGCTCGGCGGCGGATCGCAGTGGGTCGAACGAAGCACATCGGCACCCGCCAGAGCATCGAGGCCGGCCGCCGCCACTGCCGCGGCGGCGCCTGCCCGGTCCCGCCCCGCCAGATCGATCACGAGGGCGTGGGCACGCGCCGGGTCGATCCCGTAGCCGACCAGCTTGCCCCATGCGCCCGCGCGTCCTTCGGGCTCCGGCGTTGCATCCGAGCCGCAGTTCAACATCCGCAAGAGACCCACGGTCTCGCGCTCGTCTTCGGCGAGCAGCGCACGCGCCAGCCAGTGCGGAACGTGCGTCCGGAGCGTGCTGCCGTCGACGCTCACGCGCCGCTCGGCGACATACTTGATCCAGTGCCCGTAATCCCACCATGCGTTGATGATGGCGTCCGGTGGCGTGCGTTCGCGCAAATCAGCGAGGATCTCCCACCACGCATCGTTCATGAATCCGACGTAGCGAGCCGCGGTAAACCGCGCGCTGCCGACCGGGACGAGCAACAGCGGCAACAACAGCCCGAAGACCGCGGCCTCGGACCAGTGGGTCCGCGCAAGCGCCCGCGCGCCATACGCACGGACACGACCGACAAGCGCCCGCGCGCCATACGCATGGACACGACCGACCAGCGCCCCGACGCCGAAACCCACCGGCACAGCCGCGAGGAAGATGAACCGCAAGCCCGCGTAGGATTGATAGAACGACGCTACCAGCCACGTAACGAGAATCGCACGTGGAATGCGGCCGCCACGACACGCGCTCCCCTCGACGGCACCCACCCCGAGCGCGAGGACCGGCGGCGCCGCGAGCAGAAAGATCGTGACCCGCTTGGAAGCGTCGGGGCCGAGGACGACACCCGCGTACAGACAGGCGCCCCCGAACAGCACCAGGCGGTGCCACCACCTCCACACTCCTGTCGGCAAACACAACACGACCAGGCCGACGAGCCCTGCCCATACCATCCACACCCCACCCAGCTTGGCGATGGTCACACTCAGCACTGGCCGTTGGAGCTCGGCCACGATGTCGAAATTGCTCGGCCACTCTCCGTTCAGGTTCGGCCCCTCGACCGCTCCCGGAATGAGCATCCGCGTCGCCACCCCCGCAAGATCGCGGAGGCCATCGCCCTTCCCGATCAGCATCGCCCCGAGGACGCTGACACCAACGAAGACGAGCACAGCGACGACCGCCCCTCCGACCCCGTCCCGCGCACGCCCCCTCGCCACCATGTCGAGGAAAAGGCCGGCAAGTCCCCCGACCGCCACGATGGCGAAACCGAAGATCCAGCCGTTCCACGTCACAGCATGGAGCACCGTCAGCCCGCCGGCCGCGGCGCCAAGTAGCAGCGCGCGACCGGCACGCGCGCCCTCGAGCGCCAGCACGAATGCCCACAGCACCGCCGCGGGCAACACCAGGTTCCACACATCGTTGTCGCCACCGACGCTCCGCACCAGCACGTGCGGCGTCAGCACCGTGACCACGGCCCCAAAAAACGCGCCGACATCTCCACTCAGCCGCCGCTGCACGGCGAAC